>NZ_JBSGVG010000002.1:0-433556 GCF_053608345.1 Nocardia sp. NPDC055050 | reverse complement strand
GGAGCAAGCCCCGGTGCCTGACCGGCGGGCCAATCAGGGCCGCGGACACGCGCGCGCCAGCGCGCCAAAAATACAGCCAGTGCCTCCAGGACTACCGATCACCGAGTCCCGCGCCCCACCAACCTCAGCGCAGTGCTTTACGCACCCCGCCGATCAGCTGATTGGTCAGCTGACGCAATCCGAACTCCAGCGCCGGCGCAGGCACCGGCAGCGACGGCTCCGACTCCATCGTGTAGACCACCCGAGTACCGCCCTCACTCGTATCGGCGAAGGTGATGGTGCCGATGTGGCGCTTGACCGGGGCGCCCTTGACGATCTTGTATTCCATCCGCTCACCGGGGGTCAGCGCGGTGATCTCCTCGGTGACGCCGACCTTGCCGAAACCCAGCAGGTGCTGGGCGCCGACGCCGGTGGCCGGATCGCCCGCTTTGATGAGCTTGACCTGGATCGGCAGGTACGGGCTGACGGCCTCACGCTCGGTGAAGAGGCGGTAGACGATGTCGCGAGGTGCGTCGAAGACCGTTTCGACGGTGCTACGTGGCATGGATGTGTCTCCTGTCCGAAATGTCTGTGACCCGGAGCATACGGGTAGTCGGCACCCGTGCTCCGACCGGCGCGCCTCCACCAAAGGTTGAGGGTTTGGCTTCATCATCGGCCTCATGAAGATGCCGGCGCTGTTGTCACGGAACACGGAAACGCTGCCCGGTGTCGCCGGGATCGCCCGGGTGGATCGCGATACCGGACGACTGCTGCGGCGGGTCGGTCCCGGGGACGTGGTCGTCCTCGACGCGACCGACCTGGACCGCCACACCGCCGATCGGCTGGTCGAGGCGGGGGTGCTCGCGGTGATCAACACCTCGCCGTCGATTTCCGGGCGGTATCCCAACCTGGGGCCAGAGGTGTTGGTGGCCAACGGGATCGTGCTGATGGACACGGTGTCCTCCGACGCGTTCGGCAGGATCAAGGACGGGTCGAAGGTCCGCATCGACGGCGGCATCGTCTACGCCGACAGGCTCACCAAGAAGGAACCCGAGGTCCTGGTCGAGGGCATCGAGTTCGACGAGACGGCCATCGCAGACCGGATGATCGAGGCGCGCAACGGACTCGCCGATCACCTCGACGCATTCGCGGGCAACACCACCGAATTCGTGCGTACCGAGAGCGCGCTGCTGATCGATGGTGTGGGCGTGCCCGATATCGAGCTGGACATGCGTAACCGGCACGTGGTCGTCATCGCCGACGGTTCGGGCCATCTCGCGGAATTACAGCGGCTCAAGCCGTTCATCAAGGAGTACGCGCCGATTCTGATCGGTGTGGGCAGTGGCGCCGATACCTTGCGCAAGCTCAAGTACACGCCCGACCTGATCGTCGGTGACCCCGACGAAATCAGCACGGAGACGTTGAAATCCGGCGCCGAGATGATTTTGCCCGCCGATACCGACGGCCATGCCAAGGGCCTCGAGCGCATCCAGGACCTGGGGATCGGCGCCACGACGTTCCCGTCGTCGGGTTCGCCGACCGATCTCGCGTTGATGCTGGCCGACCATCACGGCGCGTCGCTGATCGTGCTGGCGGGCGCGCCCGCTTCGCTCGAGGACTTCTTCGACCGTGGCCGGCGTGACAGCAATCCGGCCACCTTCCTGACCCGATTGAAGGTCGGCGCGAAGCTGGTCGACGCGAACGCGGTGTCCACCCTGTACCGGCATCGTTCCGCGGGCGCCGCGGTGGCGCTGGTGGTGCTAGCCGCCCTGGTGGCGATCGTGGTGGTGATCTTGGCTTCGCACAACGGTTCCGAGGTGCTGGACTGGGCGATCGAGTACTGGAACAGCTTCGTCCTGTGGGTGCGTGGTCTGCTGTGATCTCGCTGCGTCAACACGCCATCTCGATCGCGGCGATCTTCCTCGCGCTCGCGGTCGGTGTGGTGCTCGGGTCACACACCCTCGCGGGCACCATGATCTCGGGCCTCCGGTCGGACAAAACCGACCTGAACACCCAGGTAGACGAACTGACCGCGCAGAACGCCCAGCTCACCGCCCGCCTCGAGTCCGCCGACCAGTTCATCGCGGGCTCGGCGGCGCGCATCCTGAACGGCACCCTGGCCGATCGCACCGTCGTCGTCCTCACCACCCCCGACGCCGACCCCGCCGACATCGACGGCGTGAGCAACTCCCTGCGTACCGCGGGCGCCACAGTGACCGGCCGCATCGCCTTGACGGAGTCCTTCGTCGACGCGGGGGAGGGCGACCGCATGCGCTCGACCCTGACCAATATCGTCCCCGCGGGGGCCCAACTGAACACCGGCGCCGTAGACCAGGGCAGCCTCGCGGGCGACCTCCTCGGCCTTGCCCTGCTCCAAGACCCCGTGTCCAACCACCCCCGCAGCACCCCCGAGGAACTGTCTCTGATCCTCGAAACCCTCCGGGGCGGCGACTTCCTCACCTACACCGACCCGCCGACGAGACCCGCGCAACTGGCCGTGGTCATCACCGGCAACGGTGTCGAACCCGACACCGGCCAGGGCGCGACTATCGCCCGCTTCACCGCCGCCCTCCGAGCAAGAGCCGCGGGCACTGTCCTCGCAGGTCGCCAAGGCGCCGCCGAGGGCAACGCCCCGATAGCCACCGTCCGAGCCCAGGCCCCCCTCGCGACCACAGTTACCACCGTCGACAACATCGACCGCGAAATCGGCCGGGTGACAACAACACTCGCCCTGACAGAACAACTGACCGGCGGCGCGGGCCGCTACGGAACAGGCCCGACAGCGACGTCGCTGACACTGGTAGCCATGCCCCGCTGAGTGAGAACCTCACCACCGCGAACCCAACACGCCGCCCGCTAACGACCGGCAAAATACGCGGAGAGGCGGACTAGCGGTACAGTGGTGGTCCGTGGGTCATCAACGGAATCAGGCTAAAAGTGCCACCAAGCACATCTTCGTGAGCGGTGGCGTCGCCTCCTCATTGGGTAAGGGTCTCACCGCCTCCAGCCTCGGTCAGCTCCTGACCGCGCGCGGCATGCGGGTGACGATGCAGAAGCTCGACCCGTATCTCAATGTCGATCCGGGCACCATGAACCCGTTCCAGCACGGCGAGGTGTTCGTCACCGAAGACGGCGCCGAGACCGACCTGGACGTGGGGCACTACGAGCGTTTCCTCGATCGCGATCTCACGATGGACGCGAACGTGACCACCGGCCAGATCTATTCGACGGTGATCGCCAAGGAACGCCGCGGTGAGTATCTGGGCGATACGGTGCAGGTCATTCCGCATATCACCGACGAGATCAAGAGCCGCATCCTGGCGATGCAGGGTCCCGATCTCGAGGGACATGTGCCGGACGTGGTGATCACCGAGATCGGTGGCACCGTCGGTGACATCGAGTCGCAGCCGTTCCTGGAGGCGGCCCGCCAGATCCGTCACGATGTGGGTCGCGACAATGTGTTCTTCCTGCATGTGTCGCTGGTGCCGTATCTGGCGCCCTCGGGTGAGCTCAAGACCAAGCCGACGCAGCACTCGGTGGCCGCGCTGCGCAATATCGGTATCCAGCCCGACGCGCTGATCCTGCGTTGCGACCGCGAGGTCCCGCAGGGTCTCAAGAACAAGATCGCGCTGATGTGCGACGTCGATGTGGAGGCGTGCATCTCCACGCCGGACGCGCCGTCGATCTACGACATCCCCAAGGTGCTGCACAGCGAGGGCCTCGATGCCTATGTGGTGCGCAAGCTGGGGCTGCCGTTCCGCGATGTGGACTGGGCGGTGTGGGGCGATCTGCTCGATCGCGTGCATTCGCCGCGTGAGACCGTCGAGGTGGCGCTGGTCGGCAAGTACGTCGATCTGCCCGATGCCTACCTGTCGGTGACCGAGGCGTTGCGTGCGGGTGGTTTCGCCCATCGCGCCAAGGTGAACATCCGCTGGGTGCCGTCCGACGAGTGCGAGACCGAGGTCGGCGCGCAGGCGGCGCTGCGTGACGTCGACGCGGTGCTGATCCCCGGTGGGTTCGGCATCCGCGGTATCGAGGGCAAACTCGGCGCGATCGGCTACGCCCGCCGTCGCGGTATCCCGCTGCTCGGCCTGTGCCTCGGTTTGCAGTGCGTGGTCATCGAGGCGGCGCGGTCGGTCGGTATCGCCGACGCGAACTCGGCCGAATTCGAGCCCGACACCAAGAACCCGGTCATCTCGACGATGGCCGACCAGGAAGACGTTGTCGCCGGCGAAGCCGATCTGGGCGGCACCATGCGACTGGGCGCCTACCCCGCCACGTTGAAGAAGGGCTCGGTCGTCGCGCAGGCGTACGGCACCGAGAACGTGTCCGAGCGGCACCGGCACCGGTTCGAGGTGAACAACTCCTACCGCGATGCCATCGCCAAGAGCGGGCTGGTCTTCTCCGGCACCTCGCCCGACGGGCACCTGGTGGAGTTCGTCGAGTACCCGGCTTCGGTGCATCCGTTCTTCGTCGCCACCCAGGCGCATCCGGAGCTCAAGAGCCGTCCGACCCGGCCGCATCCGCTGTTCGCGGCGCTGATCAACGCCGCGTTGAAATACAAACTGGCCGAACGGCTTCCCGTAGACTTCCCGGAGGAAGAGCTCGCGGAGCAGGCCACCGCGGAAGCCTAGGAAGATCGGCGATAGGAACGCATGAGCGAGCCCGGTAGTCACGACTTCGAGACGGTGTCGAGCCGGGTGCTCTACAGCGGCGCGATCCTGGCTCTGCGCCAGGATCAGGTCAGGATGCCGGACGGGCGGGTCGCCGAGCGTGAGGTGATCGAGCATCACGGTGCTGTCGCGGTGCTCGCGCTCGACGACGACGGCAACGTGGTGCTGATCCGTCAGTACCGGCATCCGATCGGCACCAGGCTGCTGGAACTGCCCGCCGGGCTGCTCGATATCGACGGTGAGGACCCGCTCACCGCGGCCAAGCGTGAGCTGGCCGAGGAGACGGGCCTTGCCGCCGCGCAGTGGTCGGTGCTGGTGGATGTGGCGTTGTCGCCGGGCTTCACCGACGAGGCGCTGCGGGTGTTCTTCGCGACCGGTCTCAGCGCCACCGACCGGCCCGATCCCGAGCACGAGGAAGCTGATCTCGAGCTGGTGCGGATGCCACTCGCCGAGGCGGTGCGGGCCGCGTTGGCGGGGGAGATCGTCAACGCGACCGCGGTCGCGGGAGTGCTCGCCTATGCCGCGGCCGAGGCGAGCGGGGTTCCGTTGCGCGCACCCGACGCACCGTGGCCCGGTCAGCCGACCACGTTCCTGCGGCGCAAGGCCGCCGAGGCGGCATCGACGCACGGCAATCACGCGTGAACACCGCAGCGGTCGGCGGGGACTAGACAGGCGAGGGCGTGCTCGAGCGGGAGATAGCCGCCTATCTCGACCATCTCGCGGTCGAGCGAGGAGCCGCGCGCAACACCCTCGGCGCCTACCGTCGTGACCTCGCCCGCTACCGGGCTTTCTTGACCGGGCGCGGTGTCGAATCGTTGGGCGCGGTGGCCCAGGGCGATGTCGCCGAATTCACCATGGCGTTGCGCGCAGGCGGCGCGGACTATCCCGCGCTGGCAGCGGGTTCGGTGGCGAGGGCGTTGATCGCGGTCCGCGGACTGCACCGGTTCGCCGCCGCCGAGGGACTCACCGATACCGATGTGGCGCATGCGGTGAAACCACCCGCGCCGGGTCGCCGGCTGCCCAAAGCACTACCCTACGACCAGGTTCTGCGACTTCTCGAATCGGCGGGTGGCGAACCGGACGGTTCCGACGGTGGCCCGCGCGGACTGCGTGACCGGGCGCTGCTGGAGTTGCTCTACTCCACGGGCGCGCGTATCTCGGAGATGGTGGGACTCGACGTCGACGACATCGACGCCGAGCAACGCTGTGTGGTGCTGCACGGCAAGGGCGGAAAGCAGCGCCTCGTCCCGATCGGCCGCCCGGCGCTCGCGGCTGTCGACGCGTACCTGGTGCGCGGTCGACCCGCTCTCGCCGCGAGCGGAAAGGGTTCCGGCGGAGCTCTTTTCCTCAATGCCCGCGGCGGCAGACTGTCGCGGCAGAGCGCGTGGCAGGTCTTGCAGACTGCCGCCGAACGCGCCGGAATCGGGGCGACGGTCTCGCCGCACACCCTGCGTCACTCCTTCGCGACCCATCTGCTCGACGGCGGCGCCGATGTGCGGGTGGTGCAGGAACTGCTCGGCCACGCCTCGGTGACCACGACCCAGATCTACACGCTCGTGACGGTGAGCACCCTGCGTGAAGTGTGGGCCACTGCCCATCCCCGTGCGACGTGAACCGGCACCTCCGATACCCGCTGAGCAGGTATCGTGCGAACACGCCCGGCGTTGCCATGCTGTACCTCACCGGTCCGAGCGGTAGCGTCTACCCAGAGTTGGACCGTACGAAAGCGAGCCGGTCCCGGATCGGCCTCGCTACCCTCGACAGGGGTTACCGGCAAGGAAAACGTATAAGGAGCAGCGGATCGTGACGACAGCGGAAACACCGTGGGACGGTGGACCGGAAGAGGTCGCCGAGGCCGTCGAGATGGGCCCGACAGGGCGCCCGCTGCGACTGGTGCCCGATCCACCCCAGGTCCAGCGACACGGCGACGCACTCGTCGTCGCCATGTGCAACCAGAAGGGCGGGGTCGGAAAGACCACCTCGACCATCAATCTTGGTGCGGCACTGGCCGAGTACGGTCGCCGGGTGCTGCTCGTAGATCTCGACCCCCAGGGTGCGCTCTCGGCCGGGCTCGGGGTGGCACACCACGACCTCGAACTCACCGTGCACGACCTGCTGATCGGCGGCAAGGCCAAGGTCGACGACGTGCTGCAGACCACCAAGGTCGACGGCATGGACCTGTTACCCAGCAACATCGACCTCTCCGCCGCCGAGATCCAGCTGGTGAACGAGGTCGGCCGCGAACAGTCGCTCGGTCGCGCCCTGCACAGCGTGCGTGATCGCTACGACTACATCCTCATCGACTGCCAGCCCTCGCTCGGTCTGCTCACGGTCAACGCGCTGGCCTGCTCCGACGGCGTGATCATTCCGATGGAATGCGAGTACTTCTCGCTGCGCGGGCTCGCATTGCTCAACGACACCGTCGAGAAGGTGCGCGACCGTCTGAATCCGCGACTGAGCCTCTACGGCATCGTGGTCACCATGTTCGATGCGCGCCTGCTGCATTCGCGTCAGGTGATGTCGCGGGTGGTCGAGGTGTTCGGTGACCTGGTCTACGACACCGCCATCTCACGCACCGTGCGCTTTCCCGACGCCAGCGTCGCCGGGGAGCCGATCACCACCTGGTCGCCGAAATCGGGCGGCGCCGAGTCGTATCGAGCGATGGCACGTGAAGTCATCCACCGGTCTGGCCGGTGATCGGAGCTACACCTGCGGTGCAAGCAGTACCCGAAGACGCGGTGCCGGCCGCGGACAAATCCGGTTTTCATCTGCGGCTCACCAATTTCGAGGGGCCGTTCGATCTGCTGCTGACGTTGATCAGCTCGCGCAAACTCGATGTCACCGAAGTCGCGCTGCACCAGGTCACCGACGAATTCATCGCCTACACCAAGGCCCTGACCGCCGAGCTGGCCGAGAACACCAAGCTGCGCGCGGACAAGATTCTCGATCAGACCACCGAATTCCTCGTCGTCGCCGCCACTTTGCTCGACCTCAAGGCCGCCCGGCTGCTGCCCTCGGGTGAGATGACCGACGCCGACGATCTCGAACTCCTCGATGCGCGCGACCTGCTGTTCGCGCGATTGCTGCAATATCGCGCGTTCAAGCAGGTGGCCGAACTGCTCGCCGAGCTGGAAGCCGCGGCCCTGCGCCGGTATCCGCGCTCGGTGGCGCTCGAGGAACAGTTCGAAGGACTGCTGCCCGAGGTCACCCTCGGGGTGGATATCGCCGCGTTCGCCGAGATCGCGGCGGCGGCCTTCCGGCCACGTCCGGTCGCCGAGGTCGGGCTCGGGCATCTGCACATGCACACCATCTCGGTCGCCGAGCAGGCCGAGCTGGTGCTGGCCCTGTTGAAGGAACGCGGGCCGGGCGGCTGGACCACCTTCGCCGAATTGGTGGTCGACTGCACAGTCCCGGTGGAAATCGTGGCGCGGTTCCTGGCGTTGCTGGAGCTGTACCGCGGTAAGACCATCGCCTTCGACCAACCCGATCCGCTCGGGCCGTTGGCTGTCAGCTGGCTCGGCGAGCTCGACCCTGACGCGGAAGCAGCGGCGTTGACCTTCGAGGAGGATTACGGATGACAGAGGCAGTGGCGGAATTCACCTCCGAGCCACTCGACGACCTCGAATTGCGGTCGGCACTGGAGGCGATGTTGCTCGTCGTCGACGCCCCGGCACCCACAGAACAGCTGGCAGCGGCCTTGGACGACACCAGCGAGCGAGTCGAAACCGTCCTACGCGCGATGTCGGCGGAACTGAGCGCGCGCGGCAGCGGCATCGACCTGCGTTTCGTCGGTGACGGATGGCGCTTCTATACTCGACAGGAGTACGCGCCCTATGTCGAGCGGGTACTGCTCGACGGGGCCCGGACGAAACTGACCCGGGCCGCCTTGGAAACCTTGGCGGTAGTGGCCTATCGCCAGCCGGTGACCCGCATGCGGGTCAGCGCGGTCCGAGGGGTGAACGTCGACGGAGTGATGCGCACACTGCTGGCCAGAGGCTTGATCGCGGAAGCGGGTCAGGACCCCGAAACCAACGGCACGCTGTACCGCACCACCGAGTTGTTCCTCGAACGGATCGGGCTCGCCTCTCTCGGCGACCTGCCACTGCTGGCGCCGCTGCTTCCCGGCGTCGATCTGATCGACGAGATCAGCGAGAGCCTGGAAACCGATCCCCGGTTCACCAGGCTGAAAAAACCCGCCGAGTCCGACATGGACCTCGGCACCGACGATTGACAGGACAGATGAATAATTCCGCTCGCCGAGATGGCACACCGGATCGAAGAAATCGCAGCGACCAGCCCCGCAGTGGCGCGAATCGAACCGCGGGCAACCGCGGCGACAGTGCGCGCACCGGGCAGGGTGGCTCCCGCGCAGCGGCTCCGGGCCGGCGCGGCACCGGCGCGGGTGGCTTCCAGCGCGGTAATCAGACAGCGGCCCGGTCCGCCGGGAGCTTCCAGCGTGACGCCGAGTCCGGCGGCCGCCGTGGTGGCTCCTCCACCGGTGGTTACCAGCGCGATGACCGTCGTGGCGCGTCGGCCGGTGGTTACCAGCGTGACGATCGTCGCGGCGGCCCCGCCGGTGGTGACCGTCGCGGCAGTTCGCCCGGTGGTTACCAGCGTGACGATCGGCGCAGCGCCCCGGCCGGCGGCGACCGCCGTGGCCCGGCTGCCGGTGGTTACCAGCGTGACGACCGTCGTGGCGGCCCCGCAGGCGGAGCTCAGGGCGCTGACCGTCGCAGCACCGGCGCCTCCAGCGGAGGCGGCTACCCGCGTGGTGACGCCGACCGCGCACAGCGTGGTGGCACGGCTGGTCAGCGCAGCGGCGCTTCGGCCGGAACACAGGCCTTCGCGGCTCGCAAGAAGACCGCGAAGCCGCAGAAGAAGGTCGTCGCTCCGACGATCCTGAACAACGCCAAGCCCGCGCGGCACCAGCACGCCGATGTCACCGAGGGGCCCAAGAAGCTTCCCTGGGGCGAAGGCGAACGGTTGCAGAAGGTTCTCGCCAAGGCGGGTGTGGCCTCGCGTCGCGCCGCCGAGGAGATGATCGCGGCCGGTCGCGTCGAGGTCGACGGCAAGATCGTGCGTGAGCAGGGTCTGCGCATCGACGCCGAGAACGCGGTCGTGCGTGTCGACGGCACCCGTGTCGTGGTCCGCGACGAGCTGGTGCACCTGGTGCTGAACAAGCCGAGGGGCTGGCAGTCCACCATGTCCGACGACCTGGGGCGCCCCTGCGTCGGCGATATCATCGCCGAGCGGATCGCCGCTGGTCAGCGCCTGTTCCACGTCGGCCGTCTCGATGCCGACACCGAGGGCCTGCTGCTGGTCACCAATGACGGCGAGATGGCGCATCGACTGATGCACCCCTCGTTCGAAGTTCCCAAGACCTACTTGGCCACCGTCGACGGCGAGGTGAACTACCGCCTGGTCGGCAAGCGCTTGCGCGAAGGCGTCGAGCTCGAGGACGGACCCGCCAAGGTCGACAAGTTCATGGTGCTCGAGGCCTACCAGGGCCGGTCGCTGGTGAAGCTCGTGCTGCACGAGGGCCGCAAGCACATCGTGCGTAGGCTGCTCGACGAGGTCGGCCACCCGGTGATCCGGCTGGTGCGCACCCACCTCGGCCCGGTGGCACTGGGCGACCAGCGTCCCGGCACGCTGCGGGTGCTCGGCCGCGACGAGATCGGCAAACTCTACGAGGCGGTGCAGCTGTGAACGGTGTGGACTTTCCCCTGGAATTCACCGGCGACCGGATGACCGGTGACGCGACGCTCGTCGTCGCGATGGACGGTCCTTCCGGCACCGGTAAGTCCAGCGTGTCGCGTCGGCTCGCCGCGCGCCTCGGCGCCCGCTACCTCGACACCGGTGCCATGTACCGGGTCGCGACCCTGCGCGTGCTGCGTGCGGGTGTCGAGCTGACCGATTCGGCTGCGATCGCGGAAACCGTTGCGGCACTGCCGCTTTCGATCGGTACCGACCCCAGCCACGAGGTGATCGAACTCGACGGTGAGGACGTCTCGGCGGAGATCCGCGGCGACGCCGTCACCAAGGCCGTCTCCGCTGTTTCCGCGGTGGCGCAGGTGCGCGAGCAACTCGTCGCCCTGCAACGCGAGATCACGGCGATGGCCGGACGCATCGTGGTCGAAGGCCGCGATATCGGCACCGTCGTACTCACCGGCGCCGACGCCAAGATCTATCTCACCGCCTCCGCGGAGGCACGCGCCGAGCGGCGCAACGCACAGAACATCCGCGAGGGCCGCGGCGACGATTACGCGGCCGTGCTGGCCGACGTACAGCGCCGCGACACCCTCGACTCCACCCGCACAGTGTCGCCGTTGCGCCCCGCCGCCGACGCGGTGCTCGTCGACACCAGCGACCTGACGATGGCACAGACCATCGAGGAGCTGTATCGCGTGGTGGCTCAGCAGCTTTCGGCCACGACAGGAGGTCCGCGATGATCGAAGAGATTCTCGTAGGCGACGGAACCTGGACCGACGAGTCCGAATGGGAAGTCCTCGACATCGACGGGGACGGCGAAGGCGAACAGCACGTCGCCATGCCCACGCTGGCCGTGGTCGGACGCCCGAATGTGGGCAAGTCGACGCTGGTCAACCGTATTCTCGGCCGCCGCGAAGCGGTGGTCGAAGACGTTCCCGGTGTCACCCGTGACCGCATTTCGTACGAGGCCAACTGGGCCGGGCGCCGCTTCATGGTGCAGGACACCGGCGGTTGGGAACCCGACGCCAAGGGTCTGCAGCAGCACGTCGCGCGCCAGGCCGAGGTGGCGATGGAAACCGCCGACGCCATCCTGCTCGTCGTCGACGCCACCGTCGGAGCTACCACGACCGACGAGGCCGCGGTGCGCAAGCTGCGCCGCTCCAAGATCCCGGTGATCCTGGTGGCCAACAAGGTCGACGATCAGAAGGTCGAAATCGAGGCGGCCTCGCTGTGGTCGCTCGGCCTGGGCGAACCGCGCATGGTCTCGGCCGCGCACGGCCGTGGCACCGGTGACCTGCTCGACGACGTGCTCGGCGCGCTGCCCGAGACCCCGCGCGAAGGTACCGCCGTCGCGGGACCGCGTCGCGTGGCACTGGTCGGCAAGCCGAACGTCGGCAAGTCCAGCCTGCTCAACAAGCTGGCAGGCGACGAGCGTTCGGTGGTCCACGATGTCGCGGGCACCACCGTCGACCCGGTCGACTCGCTGGTCGAGCTGGGCGGCAAGACGTGGAAGTTCGTCGACACCGCCGGTCTGCGACGCAAGGTCTCCAACGCCACCGGCACCGAGTTCTACGCCTCGCTGCGGACGAAGTCGGCGCTGGAAGCCTCCGAGGTCGCGATCATGCTGATCGACGCCTCGGTGCCGATCACCGAACAGGATCTGCGCGTGATCAGCCTGGTCGCCGAGTCCGGTCGCGCGCTGGTGCTGGCGTTCAACAAGTGGGACCTGGTCGACGAGGACCGCCGTTACATGCTCGAGCGCGAGATCGATCGCGATCTGGTGCGCGTGCCGTGGGCGCAGCGGGTCAACATCTCGGCTCACACCGGCCGCGCCGTGGCGAAGCTGGTACCGCAGATGGAGACCGCGCTCGAGTCCTGGGACAAGCGCATCTCCACCGGCCGCCTCAACACCTGGCTCAAGGAAGTCATCGCGGCCACCCCGCCGCCGATGCGTGGCGGTCGTCAGCCCCGCGTCATGTTCGCCACCCAGGCGAGCACCCGCCCGCCGACGTTCGTGCTGTTCACCACCGGGTTCCTCGAGGCAGGCTACCGCCGCTTCCTGGAGCGCCGCCTGCGTGAGGAGTTCGGATTCGACGGTTCACCGGTGCGCATTTCGGTGCGTGTGCGCGAGAAGAAGGAACGTAAGAAGTAGTTCGAGTGTCAGACGAGTGAGCCCCGGCGAATATCGCCGGGGCTCTTCGTTTTTCAGGCGTCGAGCACGCGGTCGAGCAGATGGTCGACCAAGTGTGTCGCGCGCGCGGCATAGTGGTCGTCGGTGAGCATTCCTTGCGTCAGCCCGCCGACGGCGAGCAGGATCACCTCGGCATCGGCGATGAGCGTCTTCTCGTCGGCGTCAGGACCGCGCAGCTGCCGTAGTTGTCCCGCGACCGCGTCGATGATGTAGTTCGGGGCGCCCGCGGTATCGGCGGATTCGACGTCGGGGCCGGTGAGTGTCGCGGCGTGGAAGATGCCGAGAATGACGGCGTCGCGCCGACTTGCCTCGTCGAGGGGCAGGACCGAGATCAGGATCGTGCGCACGATATCGCGGGGACCGGCGTCCGGCCCGAGAGCCGCGAATCCCTGTGCCATCCGGGCGCCGGAATCCTCGACGACAGCACGGTGCGTGGCGAGCAGGAACTCCCGTTTGGTGCCGAAGTAGTACTGCACCGACCGCACCGAAACCCCGGCTTCGGCGGCCACGGACTGGAAGGTCGCGGCTTCCAGTCCGCCCCGGGCGATGACCCGTCGAGCAGCGCCGGTGATCGATCTGCGCCGTTCTTCGTGGTCGGCCAAACGTGGCATCGCTCCTCCTACTGTCCTGGCGGATTTTCATGGTACGCCCATACCATCTATGTGGTACGGTGATATCACCAACGAGAAACAGGGGTGGTCATGGCCAAGATCGGGCGATTCAAGAACGACAAGGCGCGCGAGGAGTACCTGCGGACCTATCGGGAACTGGAAAAGCAGTGGACGGTGCCGTCGACCCTGCTCGAGGTCTCCACTTCTTTCGGTTCCACTCGTGTCCGTAAATCTGGTGCGGGAGAGGGTGTCCCGATCGTGCTCATGCACTCACTCGGCGCCAACAGCCTGTCCTGGAACCACGTCATCGAGGATTTCGCTCGTGACCGCGTCGTCTACATGCCCGAAATGATCGGCGCTCCCGGCCTGAGTGTGCAGACCGCACCGATCGACGAAAACGGCTTCGGTACCTGGTTCGGCGAGGTTCTCGACGGGCTCGGCGTCGACCAGGTCCACCTGGTCGGTTACTCGCAGGGCGGCTGGCAGGCGATGGCGATCGCCACCACTACGCAGCGCCGCCTGGCGAGCCTGACCGTGCTCGAGCCGGGCGGCACGCTGACGAAGATCAAGTGGAGCCTGCTGTGGACGATGATCCGAGTCGGTGCCCGGCCCACGGACAAGAACCTGCGTGCGATGAACGCGCGGCTCAACCCTGGCGTCACCCTGACCGACGCGGAATTCGACGGGGTGAAGGCAGCGCTGGGATACGCACCCTCGATCGGCTACCCGAAGATGTTCACCGACGAGCGGCTGGCCACGATCACCATGCCGACGCTGGTACTGCTCGGGTCGGAGTCGTTGGTGGTCGACTCGCAACTTGCCGAACAACGCCTGCGCGACAACGTGCCCACCTGTGAAGTCGAGATCTTCCGCGGGGCCGGGCACGGCCTGTTCCACGAGATCCCGAAGCCGGTGACTGCCCGCATTCTCGACTTCACCAGTCGCTACGAGCCGACGGACGCGCGCCACGGAGAGTAGGCGTCGCCGCTCGCCATTACCGCTCGGACGCACCACGCCGCGCCCGCGATCACCACGAAGAACGTGGCCGCGGGCCTGATAATCGACTGAGAACAACCGGGTGGTGGACACCTTGGCAATGTCGGGCACGTTGAGAGCGGTAAGAGGTCCTCTGAGGCCTCCGCGAGGGAGTGCGTCATGAGTCTTGTGGGAACCCTGGTCGGCTACGCGCTGACAGTCTTTCTGGTGCTGCTGATCGCCCGGATGGTGGTGGACTGGATCGATGCGCTGGGCAACGGTCCCCAGTGGGCCCGCAAAGCCAGGGAGGTGACCCACGCCGCGACCGAACCGGTGATCGCCCCGGTACGCAAGGTGCTCAAGCCGATCCGGATCGGTGACTTCTCCCTGGACCTGGCCTTCACCGCCGTGTTCATCGCCGTCCTGATCCTGCGAGCGATCGCCTTCAGCCTGTAGTCGAGGTGGCGCTGCCGAGGGGTCAGCGCGCCGGCGAGCTCGCGGGCGCGGCGTCGACGGGCAGGCCCGCGAGCAGGGCCAGTGACTGCGCGGAATCAGAACCCGGCTCGGCGTGGTAGACGACAAGTGTCTGGCCCGGCGCCCCGTTGACCGTGAAGGTCTCGTACGACAAGCCGAGCTCACCGACCAGCGGATGGACGAAACGTTTCTCGCCGGCGGTTTTCGCGCGGACATCGTGCTTGGCCCAGAGGCGGCGGAATTCTTCGCTCTTCAACGACAGTTCGCCCACCAGCTCGGTCAGACGTGGGTCGTCGAGATCGGTGCCCGCGCCGACCCGCAGACCGGCCACGGTCTCCGCGGCGATTCTCGGCCAATCCGGAAAAACGTTGCGGGCCTCGGGGTCGAGGAACACCATCCTGACCTGATTGACTCCCGGCGTGGACATCGGCGCTGTGTTCAGCCGTTGCGGCATTCTTTTCTGGCTCAACAAGTTCTGTCTCACCTCGCTCGGGCTGACTCCGCGATGTTCGGCGCGCCTCCGGGCTGTCGCCACGGCAGGCCTCCTTTGAGCTAGTAGGTCTCACGGCTATCTGTGCTGCCTCGACTTGCCTCGGTGGTCGGCGATCCCGCCACGCTCGGCCGGGCGCTCACCGCGATGACTGGGTGTGTACCCGTGGGCGCACTGTGGTGACACTGTTGTTCGGTGATGCGCGTCCCGTCGGGAAAAGATCGTCGCACGCAGCGCAGATTCTCGGTTCGGGACCGCGCAGTATTTCCCTCGCACCACTCAAAGGCGAGAGGAAATTCCTTGTCCAGCAAGACTATTCAGTGGCTCCGGATCGCACCCTTCGTCGCGGCTATCGCCGTGTCGCTCGGAGTTGTCACGCCGTCCTATGCCGCCGCCAACCCCTACGAAAAGGGTCCGAACCCCACCGAGGCGAGCGTGACCGCCGAGAAGGGATCATTCGCCATCGCGGAGGCGCCGGCGCCTTCGGGGGCCAGCAACAAATTCAACAAGGGAACCGTCTACTACCCGACCGCTACCGACCAGGGTACTTTCGGCGCGGTCGCCGTTGCCCCTGGCTTCACCAATCCCGAGTCCATCATCAGCTGGCTCGGTCCACGCCTGGCCTCGCAGGGGTTCGTCGTCATCACCCTCGAGACGGATACCACGTTGGATCTGCCTGAATCCCGTGGTGACCAGCTGCTCGGCGCCATCGACTGGCTGACAACGCAGAGCCAGTACAAGGACCGGATCGATCCCACCCGGACCGCCGTGGTCGGGTTCTCCATGGGCGGTGGTGGCGCGCTGCGTGCCGCCGAGGACAGGCCGGCGCTGAAAGCCGCTGTCGGTCTGGCGCCCTGGGAGCCCTACTCCGCTTGGCAGAAGGTGACCACACCGACGCTGCTGATCGGTGCCGCCGACGACGTCATCGCGCCGACCGGCGCACATTCCGAGCCCTTCTACGACCACCTGACCAACGCCAGGGACAAGGCGTACCTGGAGTACAACAGCGGCAACCACTTCAAGCCGGTGGAGGCCAACGCCACCAACACGAAGTTCACCCTGTCCTGGCTGAAGCGGTTCGTCGACAACGACACCCGCTACGACCAGTTCCTCTGCCCCGGCCCGTCGAAGTCGGCAGAGTTTCAGGAATACCGCAATACCTGCCCGCTGGGCTGAGCGACAGCGGGAAGGGTCGGCTGATGCCGGCCCTTCCTTGCGTCGTGGACCGCGGGCAGAAGAAGATCTGTTGTGACACAAGAACATAGGGCGATTCGTGTCGAAACATCGTGTATTAACCCGATCACGGCGCATTGAGGGTATGTGGTGGGCGATCAGGCTGGTCCGTACCGGAATCCTGATCGCGATGACCACCTTTGCGTTCCTGCGCATGGCGGCAATGCCACCGGAGCCGACGGAGATGACGACGAGCGAGATTCGCCGCGAGATCCCTCCGTTTCGGCAAACTAGTTGTCCAGATAGCTGTGACACTACGCAGCTATATGGCCAGTAAGTGGAGGTGGTATGGGCATCGAATTGACTAGTATTGGGTGTTAGGATGCGACGATGGCCCTACGCAACGCGATCCTCGCCGCCCTACTGGACGGCGAGGCCTCCGGCTACGACCTCGCCAAGGAGTTCGACGCATCGGTCGCCAATTTCTGGATGGCAACGCCGCAACAGCTCTACCGGGAGCTGGACCGTATGGCTGCCGACGGCCTCATCGATACCCGGGTCGTCCAGCAGGAACGCAGGCCGAACAAACGGTTGCATTCCATCACTCGAGCCGGGCACGCCGCGCTCCATGAGTTCGTCGCCAGCGAGCCCAAGCCGACCGCGATCCGTGATGAGTTGATGGTCAGAGTGCAAAGCATGCAGACCCAGGACGCCCCGGCCGTGCGAGCCGCGGTCGCGGAGAAGCGGGAGTGGGCGATCGCCAAACTCGCCCGCTACGAAAGGCTCCGCACCCGTCTGCTCGCAGGTCGCACCGAACAGGCATATCTCGAAGAAGCTGAACGTGTCGGCCCCTATCTGACCTTGATGCGGGGAATCTCGTTCGAGCAGGAGAACATTCGCTGGGCTGAGTTCGCAGTGGCGGTCATCGACCGTCGCATCGTCGCTCAGGTTTGAGCGGTGCCTGCGAGGCGGTGACCGATGTCGCCGTCGATCGGCAGGTGGTCATGATGTTCAGCGTTGTTCAGATGCGCCGTGCTGACCGGCGGCGGAGCGGTGATCAACGTCGTGCGCCCGCAACCGGCGGACAGTCGGATGGTGGTGGTCCGGGCGGTGTCGGGATGGCGGCGCTGTTGGCAGCCAAGGCGATCGGCGTCGAACGGGTCGTCGGCGTGGACCGCGTGGCCGACAAACTCGACACGGCGTTGTCCCTCGGCGCCACCGAAGCCATGACACCGGACGACGTCCTCGCCTCCGGGATCCGGTGCCGATATGCCATCGAAGTGCGCGGGACATCCCGCGTGTTGGAAACGCTTACGCCGCAACTCAACCCGGCGATACGACCGTCACGGTGGGGCTTCCGTCGCCGGAAGCTGCGATCACACTGCCGCCACTGAGCCTCACCGCCGAGGCCCGCACCCTGGTCGGCAGCTCTTTGGGGGGCTCGGCGGTTCCGGCACGCGATATTCCGCGTTGCGAACAGCTGTGGCGGGAGGGGAAGTTGCCGGTGGAGCGGCTGATGCCCGCCAGCATCGAACTCGCGGCCATCAACGACGCGATCGGCGCGCTCGCCGATCGCACGACCATCCGGCAGATCATCGTCATCGACAAGCAAGATCAGGAGCTCCCATGACCCGCACTCTCGACACATTGTGTGACGACCTGCCGAACGGTCAGTTCATCGGCGGCGAATGGCGCGCCGGCGACACGCATCTACCGGTGGAAAACCCTGCCACCGGTGAAGTGATCGCCACCGTCGCCGACGGCGGCCCCGACATTGCGGCAGCCGCGCTGGATGCCGCCGCCGCTGCCGCGAATCGCTGGGCGGCGACAGATCCCCGCACCCGATCCGACATCCTTATGAAAGCCTTCCACCTGCTGCACGAGCGGGCCCCACGGATCGCGCGGATACTGACGCTGGAGATGGGCAAGCCGTATGCCGAGGCGCGTGGTGAAGTCGTCTACGGTGCCGAGTTCTTGCGGTGGTTCGCCGAGCAGGGTGTGCAGGCGGGTGGCGAGTACTTCCGGGCGCCCACCGGCAGACAGCGAATTCTGGTGACGAAGCAGCCGGTCGGTCCCGTGCTCGCCATCACCCCGTGGAATTTCCCGCTGGCCATGGTGACCCGCAAAGTCGCGCCCGCGCTGGCCGCCGGGTGCACTGTCGTGCTCAAGCCCGCCTCCCAAACACCGCTCACCGCATTGGAGTTGATGCGGGTGTTCCAAGACGCCGGTGTTCCTGCCGGCGTGGTCAACTGCGTCACCACGAGTCGGTCCGCAGCTGTCGCGACCGCCATCATCACCGATGAGCGGCTGCGTAAGCTCACTTTCACCGGGTCCACCGGGGTTGGTCGCAAGCTGCTCGCCCAGGCCTCCGAGCGCATTCTGCGCACCTCCATGGAACTGGGCGGGAACGCGCCGTTCGTAGTGTTGGCCTCCGCCGACCTGGACAAAGCCGTCGCCAGTGCGTTGACGGCCAAGATGCGCAACGGTGGTCAGGCGTGCGTGGCGGCCAATCGTTTTCTCGTGCACGAATCCCTGGCTGCGAAGTTCACCGACCGGCTGGCCGAAGGTATGTCGGCCCTGAGGATCGGCGACGGAATGCATCCGGCGACCGCGCTCGGGCCGCTGATCGATCGTGCCGCGGTCGATCAGATGCACTGGCTGATCGAAGACGCCGTAGAACGAGGGGCCCGAGTCCACTCCACCGCCGAACTACCCGACGGTCCGGGCTACTTCGTACGCCCGGCAGTCCTCACCGAGGTAGATCCCTCCGCACAGGTGTGGCGCGAGGAGATCTTCGGGCCCATAGCTCCGGTCCGAACCTTCACCGACGTCGACGAGGCGCTCACCCTCGCCCATGACACCGAATCCGGTTTGGCCGCCTACGTATTCGGCGAGAAGCTCGACGAGACGATGACATTCGCCGAAGGTCTGCAGTCCGGAATGGTCGGCATCAACACCGGGATCGTCTCAGATCCGGCGGCACCTTTCGGCGGCGTCAAAGCCTCCGGACTCGGACGCGAGGGCGGCAGCACCGGTCTCGGTGAGTACCTCGAAACCAAGTACCTCGCGCTGCGGCTGTCCTAGCCCGATACCGAGACAGCCGGTCGGCGCGATCCCGACCGGCTGCCTCGGTTGTAAGCGAGAAGAAGATCAGATCGCCGCGGCCAGCCGGGTGCCTTGATCGATAGCCCGTTTGGCGTCGAGCTCGGCGGCGACGTCGGCGCCGCCGATGACATGAACGCTCATGCCCTGGCTGATCAGCTCCGAGTACAGCCCTCGGTTGGGCTCCTGGCCGGTGCACAGCACGATATTGTCGACCTCGAGTAGGTGTGTGGCGTCATCGAGCCGGTAGTGCAGGCCGCGGTCGTCGATGCGTTCATAGCGTGCCCCGGCGACCATGGTGACGCCTCGGTGTTTGAGTTCGGTGCGATGGATCCACCCGGTCGTCTTGCCGAGTCCGGCGCCGACTTTGCTCGACTTACGCTGCAGCAGGGTGACTTCCCGCGCCGATGCTGTCCGCACGATGCCAGTGAGGCCACCGCGTTCACGGTGTTCGGCGTCCACGCCCCATTCGGCGAGGAATGTGGCGATATCGGGTTCCGAGCCGGGGTCGGGCGCGGTGAGGAATTCGGCGACATCGAAGCCGATGCCGCCGGCACCGAGCACCGCCACCCGATTGCCGACGGTCGCCTTGTCACGCAGCACGTTCAGGTAGCTCAGAACCATCGGATGATCGACACCGGGCAGCTCATCCGGGACCCGCGGGATGACCCCGGTGGCGAGGACGATCTCGTCGAAAGACCCATCGGTGAGCCATTGCGTGGTGGCCATGATGTCCAGGCGCAGCCGAACTCCGGTCTCGGCGAGACGATGCCGGTAATAGCGCAACGTTTCGTCGAACTCGCTCTTGCCCGGAACCTGGCGGGCGATATTGAGCTGTCCGCCGATCTCTCCGGCACTGTCGAAGAGCGTGACCGTATGACCACGTTCGGCTGCGGTGGTCGCGAAAGCCAGACCTGCGGGCCCCGCTCCGACGACCGCGAGACGCTTGCGCCTGCGCGTTGGGCCGACAACGAGCTCAGTCTCGTGGCACGCGCGCGGATTTACCAGGCATGAGGTGATCTTCATGCTGAAGGTGTGGTCAAGGCAGGCTTGATTGCAGCCGATGCAGGTGTTGATGCGTTCGGGCGTGCCCGCCGAGGCCTTGTTCACGAATTCGGGGTCGGCGAGGAAAGGCCGGGCCAGCGACACCATGTCGGCGTAGCCGTCGGCGAGGAGTTCTTCGGCCTTGTCCGGGGTGTTGATGCGATTGCTGGTCACCAGCGGTACCGAGACCGCCCCCATCAGCTTCTTGGTCACCCACGCGTACGCACCGCGCGGCACCGAAGTCGCGATGGTGGGGATTCGCGCCTCGTGCCAGCCGATTCCGGTGTTGATGATGGTGGCGCCCGCGGCTTCGATCCGCTGGGCGAGATCGACGACCTCGTCGAAAGTGGAACCGTCGGGTACGAGGTCGAGCATCGACAGCCGGTAGATGACGATGAAGTCATCGCCGACCGCGGCCCTGACCTTGCGGATGATCTCGACCGGGAATCGGACGCGGTTCTCATAGCTGCCGCCCCAGCGGTCGGTGCGCTTGTTGGTGTGGCCGGCGATGAACTCGTTGATCAGGTAGCCCTCCGATCCCATGATCTCCACCCCGTCGTATCCGGCGAGCTTGGCGAGCGCGGCACAGTGCGCGAAGTCCTCGATGGTCTGTTCGACCTCGGCGTCGGTGAGTTCACGCGGAGGGAACGCACTGATCGGGGCCTGCAACGAACTCGGTGCGACCAGGTCGGGGTGGTGGGCGTAGCGCCCGAAATGCAGGATCTGCATGGCGATCTTGCCGCCGGCGGCATGTACGGCGTCGGTGACGATCCGATGGCGGTCCGCGTCGGATACCTCGGTCAGCATCGCCCCGCCCGGATAGGGGCGGGCTTGCTCGTTCGGCGCGATGCCCCCGGTGACGATCAGGCCGACGCCGCCGCGGGCGCGTTCGGCGTAGAAGGCGGCCATCCGGTCGAAGCCCTGGGGTGCTTCCTCGAGCCCGACGTGCATCGACCCCATCAGCACACGATTGCGCAGGGTGGTGAAGCCCAGGTCGAGCGGTTCGAGCAGGTGAGGATAGTCCGTCGTGTTCATCGAGTGACCTACCGATCATTTCAAGGGTCGGGCTTCGCTGACAAGCATCCCGATAGTAAATTTTGTTACTAGGTTTGCACGATAGCGTTTTTGATGGACTGGTGTCCACAGTCGGTCTTGGGGTGTCCGAGCAGCGGTAAGGCGAGGCTTCTTGGAGTGAACGTGCGTGGTCACCCCGGCTTGTTGACCAACCATTGTGGACTAGGTACTGTTCGAATGGTTTACTCAACAATTTGAATAAGAGGTGTGCGATGCATCCATTCCGTGCGGCCGTCGAGGCCGAAGACATGGTCGCGCTCGAGGCGCTACTCGCCGACGATGTCGTCTTCCGTAGCCCAGTGGCGTTCAATCCGTATCCGGGCAAGCCGATCACCGCGGCGATCCTGCGTGGGGTGACGCGAGTGTTCGAGGGATTCCACTACGTCCGTGAGATCGAAGATGCCGGGGGCCGCGATCACGCCTTCGTGTTCGAGGCGACCGTCGATGGCAAACAGGTGTCCGGCTGCGACTTCCTGCATTTCGATGACGACGGCAAGATCGATGAGTTCACCGTGATGGTGCGTCCGCTCTCGGCGGCCAAGGCACTGAGCGAGGCGATGGCCGCGCAGTACCCGCGCATCCAGGCCGAAGCAGCCGAGCAAGTGCAACGCGAGGCTGTCGATGCCGGGGCCGAGCAGCGGTGACGCACTACAAGAGCAACATCCGGGACCTGACGTTCAATCTGTTCGAGGTTCTCGGCCTCGGCGAGTTGCTCGACGCCGGCGTGTTCGGCGACCTCGACACCGAATCGGTGCTGGACATGCTGGAGGAACTACGACGTCTCGCCGAGGGGCCGCTCGGTGCCTCGTTCGCCGATGCCGATCGCAACCCGCCGGTATTCGACGCCGCGAACAACTCCGTCACCTTGCCCGAGTCCTTCAAGAACAGCTTCCGGGCTCTGCGGGAGATGGGCTGGGAACGGTTGGGTCTGCCGTCCGATCTCGGCGGGGTGCCCCTACCGCGGGCGGTGTACTGGGCTCTGAGCGAATTGGTCCTCGGGGCCAATCCCGCCGCCTATATCTACGCGCTGGGACCCGGGACATCGGCGGTCTTCGCACACGGCAGCGACCTGCAGCGAGCGATCGTGCAGACCGCCGTCGAGCAGGGCTGGGGTGGCACCATGGTGCTGACCGAGGCCGAGGCGGGCTCCGATGTCGGAGCATTGCGTACCAAGGCAATGCGCCAATCCGACGGCACCTGGCACATCGAAGGCGTGAAGCGGTTCATCAGTTCCGCCGACTCCGACGATCTGTTCGACAACATCTTGCACCTGGTCCTGGCCCGCGCCGAAGGATCAGGGCCTGGGACAAAAGGGCTGTCACTGTTCTTCGTCCCGAAATTTCGTTTCGACCCCCACACCGGCGAACTGGGTGAGCGCAACGGCGCGTTCGTCACCAATGTCGAGCACAAGATGGGTCTGAAGGTCTCGGCGACCTGTGAGTTGAGCTTCGGCGTGCACGGCGTCCCCGCTACCGGGTGGCTGGTCGGTGACCGCGAGAACGGCATCGCGCAGATGTTCCACATCATCGAACACGCGCGAATGATGGTCGGCACCAAGGCGATCGCGACTCTTTCCAGCGGATATCTGCACGCACTCACCTACGCGCGGTCCCGGGTACAGGGTGCGGATCTGACCCGAGCCGCCGATAAAAACGCCCCTCGCGTGCCGATCATCGCTCACCCGGATGTGCGGCGTTCGCTGATGCTGCAGAAGGCGTACGCCGAAGGCTTGCGGGCGGTATATCTCTACACCGCAGCACACCAAGACCCGGAACTGGCACAACATGTTTCGGGTGCTGATCCAGAGCTGGCCGCACGCGTCAACGACCTGCTGCTCCCGGTGGTGAAGGGAGTCGGTTCGGAGCAGGCTTACCGCTACCTCGCCGAGTCGCTACAGACGTTGGGCGGTTCGGGCTATCTGCAGGACTACCCGATCGAACAGTATTTGCGCGACTCGAAGATCGACTCGATCTACGAGGGCACAACCGCGATTCAGGCGCAGGACTTCTTCTTCCGCAAGATCGTTCGTGACCGCGGCGTGGCATTGAGCCACCTGTCTCAGCAGATCCTGAAGTTCGCCGAGGACCCGGCCGGTGCCGCGGAGTTGAAGAACGAGAGGGCACTGCTCGCCGCGGCGCTCGACGACGTGCAGTCGATGACGGCGACCCTGACCGCGCATGTCTTGGCTGCCGGTGAGGAACCGCACGGTCTGTACACGGTCGGGCTCGCGTCGGTACGGTATCTGCTGGCTGTCGGGGATCTACTGGTCGGCTGGCGGCTGCTGCAGCACGCCGAGATCGCGCTCGGGGTCCTGCGCGATCCTGTGGCCGGCACCGACACGGGGTTCTATCTCGGAAAAGTCACTGTCGCGCAGTACTTTGCCCGGAATGTGCTACCCGACCTGCGTGCACTGCGCTCGATTCTGTCCGACCTGGACAACGACATCATGCGGGTCGACGAATCCGTCTTCTGAAAGCTGGGCCGCTGATGCCAGGGCAATGATGATCATTGCCCTGGCATCAGTGCTTTATCGGCTCAGTTCCATCTTCTTGATCTTTCCGGTCGAAGTCATCGGGAGCACGGTGCGGAATTCGATGATTCGCGGGTACTTGTAGGCAGCGAATTGCTCCTTGCCCCAGGCGATCAGCTCCTGTTCCGAGGTTGTGTCACCCAGGGTCTTGAGTACGACCGCTTTGATCTCCTCGCCGAGAGTCGCGTGCGTGACGCCGATGACCGCTACCAGCGACACCGCCGGGTGGGTCATCAGTACCTCTTCGATTTCTCGGGGATAGACGTTGTACCCGCCGCGGATGATGACTTCTTTGGCGCGATCGACGATGAAGTAGTAACCATCGGCATCGCGACGGGCAAGGTCGCCGGTACGGAACCAGCCATCGCGCAGAACCTCGTCGGTGGCTTCGGTCCGGTTGTAGTAGCCCTTCATGATCGGGTGACCCTTGATCGCGATCTCGCCGATCGCTGCGGGGTCGTCCGGAATCTCCGCCCAGTCGGCATCGATCAGTTTCATCTGCACTCCCCAGATCGGCCTGCCGATGGATCCGGGCCGGTTGGGTCCCTCCAGAGGTGAAAAGCACGCTGCTGGTGACGTCTCCGACAATCCGTAGCCTTCGAGCACTCGAACGCCGAGCCGGTCGGTGATCTGCCGAAGCAGCTCGACCGGTATCGCAGCACCGCCCGAGATGGCGAATTGCAGAGTCTCTGTGAAGGTTTCGGGCGCATCGACTTCGACCAACGCACCCAGCAGCGCGTGATACATCGTCGGGACGCCAGCGAAGTGGGTGACCGACTCGTCGCGCATGAGTTGCAACGCCTCCTGCGGCGCGAATCGGGGCATCAGCACCACGGTCGCTGCGGAGGCGAACGCGGTGTGCAGTTGCAGCGTTTGGCCGAAAGCATGGAACAGGGGAAGCGCGACGAGATGAACCTCGGCACCGTCGGGTGCGCTGACCAGTCGCTGAGAGGTCATCGCGTTGAGCACGAGGTTCGCGTGGGTCAGTTCGGCGCCTTTGGGTTGGCCCGTGGTGCCGGAGGTATAGAGCACAACGGCGGAATCCGTCGACTCCGTGGCGGCGGATTCGAAACTTGTCGAACGACCCGCGAGAGCCTGTGCCAGGGTTTCGGTTCCTGGCAGTGGTGACGGAGCGGACGAATCGGCGGTGATGACGAACAGATGTTTGCAGCCGCCGGCCTCATCGAACCCGGCCCGACCCTCAGTGCCCATCGGCAGATCGATCGTGCCCTGGAAACAGAAGTAGGCCACCGCGTCACTGTCGCGCAGGTGGTAGCCGATCTCCCTGGCTTTGAGCAGCACGTTCAACGGGACCACGACGCCACCGGCCTTGAGGATGCCGTAGTAGACGATCGGGAACCATGGCGTGTTCGGGCACGACAGCGCGACTTTGTCGCCTGGCCGGATTCCACGCTCGACCAGAAGCCCGGCTACTTGGTTGGCGGCGGCATCGATTTCGGCGTAGGTGAGGCGAACATCGCCGACCACCAGGGCGTCTCGGGCTGGGTAGTTGCGTGCGGAGTCTTCCAGGAGAACTGCGAGATTGAGCATGTCAGGCGTCCTGTCCTCGGTCGGCGTGCCGCGGTGCTGAGACCGTCGGCGAAGAGCTGCGTCGGTGACGACATCTGTACATCCTGACTCCAATACTCAATTATGTTAGTAGGTGCTTTTGCGATCGTATGGCATGGATCACCAAGGTGTCTACGGAACATGATTAGGCAAATAGTTTGGTATCTGAGGTGGGTAAGGCTCATTTACCGAGACGACCCGGTGGTGCCCTTCACCGATCGGTCACGGTCCGCGGTGGTAGCTGCGCGCGACCATTGCCGAGCGCAGCTGCCACAGACCGGTGGATTTGACCGGGTCGACGCCGGTGAGGTGAGCGATGCGGCGCATGCGGTAGTCGACTGTGTTGGTGTGGATGTGCAACAGGCGCGCGGTATGTTGGCGGTTCATGTTGTTGGCTACGTGCACCCGCAGGGTTTCGTACAGTTCGGGGTACTGATCCAACGGCTCGAGAATCTCGCCGAGCCTTGCGCGACCTGGCCCGGGCCGAGTCAGCTGGTACTCCAGCGCCAGATCATCGAATCGGTAGAGCCCTGGCGGGCAATCCAGACGTTCCACGATGTCGAGCAGTTCGTGGGCTCGCTTCGCCGCGGCCGGGATGTCCGCTGCCTCCGAGTCGATCAGCGCCGCCATGATCTCGGCGCGAGCCGCCTGTGAGAGTTCGGCGATCAGCGTGTCGAGGGCATCCTCGTCGGCCGATTCGGAGGGGATCAGCAATGTGCCGCCGTTGACGGACAACAACGACAGGATCGGCTCTCCGTAGCGTTGCGCGAGCACGGATTGCACCCGCCGTAGTTTTCGTCGAGCCACGACGCCCGCGTCGAGCCGCTTGTCGTGTTCGTCAGGGTGTGCCCGGATCGACAGGGCCACAACTCGATAGGCGCTGGCGACGCTGAAACCGCATTCTCGAGACATTGTCGCGGTCGGCTGTCCGGCAAGCAGCGCGGAGGTCAATGTGTGCACCTCGGTGTGATGCTGGGCCGCTACTGCGCGGTACTCCCTGACGTAGGCGCGCGCGACTGTTGTGCACAGTAGATCCGAAATCGCCATGGCCGTATTGAATCCGTCGATCAGGGTATCTCTGTCGAGGTCGGCGCCTTGGTCGTGCACTAGGTCCAGACTCAGGCGCAGGCCTTCGTAGAACGCGTGCAGGATCGCGTCGATCGGCACGCCTTCGTGCGCCCACCCCGCCGCTGCGATCGCGAGTCGGTTCATCTTCACGCTCACGTCGTTGCCGTCGACGACCCCGCCCACGATCTCTACACACATTCGAGTGACGGTGGTGATGTCGCCCGAGATCGCGTCGCCTGGCATTGTCGCGCAGGCTGCGACGTTGTCGACGAAGTGGGCGACGAGCTGAGCGGTGAGGTTTCGCACGTCGCGCAACGGTCGCCACGTCGGCGCACTGTCCAGTGGGATCGTCATCGACTTCCTCTCGCACCACGAACCGGTGCCGGTGGTGCGAGAGAAATCTTGCGCGGGGAAGGCGTCGGGTTCTTCACCACGGACAGCGGAGTTTGGAGCGCGGTTACTCACCGCCGAGCAAGGCTGTCATCATCGAGATACCTCAGAGACCAGGATTGTCACCGAGATGCGTGAGGCGGTTCAGGATTGTCGGGCCCATGAGCGATGAGCCAATGCCGAACCGCGATCTCCAGAGTCATCTGGCGATCGGGCAGATGCAAGTCCTCGCCGAAGAGTTCGTTGAGTCGGCGGATGCGATGGCGAACCGTCTGGGCGTGGACGCCTAGGCGCCGTGCTGCGGCTGGAGCGTTGAATCGACATTCGAGGCATGCGAGCAGAGTCTCGGCGAGACGGTACGGTTCAGGGCCGTCGCCCGCCAGCGGTGCCAAGTGTTCGGCGGCCAACTCGGCCACGAGGCTGCCGTTCTCCAAGATCAGCAGGTCGGGAACGTGGTCGAGTGCGCGAACAGGTACTTCGGATCGAATTTGCCTGTTCCGCAACAACTTCAGGGTTCGCACCGCCCAGTTCAGCGAATCGGCGACCCTGCTCGGGTCGACGGTCGGGCCGATAGCGCCGATCCGGCCGTGCAGCAGAGTGCGCAGTGCCTCGACAGTTCCTGGGCTACCGGGGTCGGTCACGATGAAACACTGCTGCTCGAGGTGTAGGCCAGACACCCAGCTGTTCGGGATATCGATAATGGACCGTCGATAGGGATCGCGGGTCCACTCGTCGACTGCGACAGCCGCGATCGCTTCGGGCAGTGGCCAATCGGCCGCGACCGCCGCCGTGCGGATGGCGGGTAGGTCCGGGTCCGGGTCGATGAGCAATTCCAGCAACCGACTGCGCAACTTGGTTCGTTCGCCGCCCGCGCCGACATCGGCGTAGCCCTCACGGAGCGCCGCCATGACCGTGTTCTGGAAGATCAGGACCTGCTGGGCAACCTGACCGATCGTCGCCGCCGTCACTGCAGGCAAAGTCATCGAGAGTTCGGCGAAGCGTGCGATGGATACCCCCGTGCCGATCCGGAACGCCGTCTGTCGCAATTCGGGGGCGAAGCCCTCTGCCGCATCCGTGCGGCCCACTTCACGCAGGAACGCTCGCAAGTCGGACAACGGGGTCTCGTCGTCTTCGAGCAGATCGAGGAACTTGGTGTTGCACCATTGGACGATCAAGGCGCCGATCTCGTGGTCGCGGCGGCCGAGGGGGCGTAGCTGATCGGCAAGTTGAGTTTCGATCGCTTCGATCGCGGCGCGAGAGACCTCGGCGTTGTGCGCCCGCAACAACGCGATGACCTCGGCGGACTCGAATTCGGTGAGCTCGTGATCGATCAGGTTGTACCGCACTAGAACCTCCGGGACATCCGCACCGGTGAGTTGTGTCGGTCTCGGCTCGGCCGAAAATGTCACGAAGAGGTTACGGACGAGATAGATTGAATACTCAACTTGTCAACTAGTACAGAGATTACCTGTCCGGGCGACGACGCCGTGTGGGAAACCGAATGCGCCGTTGTGACGGTGGGAGGGCGCGATGACCGCACAACTCGACCGACGGCTGCCGGACCTGCTCCGGTCACGCACCGCCGATGTGATCGACGAGATCGAGCAAGACTTCCGGCTCCGAACGCCGGGCATCGCCGACACCTGGGAAGCCGCGACAAGTTGGTCGCTACACGCGATCATCGACGAGACGATCACCGGTTTTCTCGATGAACTGACCTGCGAGCCGCCGATCTGGTCAGCGGCGACCTCGCTCTACCGGCGACTCGGCGCGGAACTCGGAAATCAGGAACGAGATCTTGACGCGCTGCAGACCGCACTGCAGGTCGGCGGGAACGTCGCCTGCCGGCGATTCATCAGCGCCGCCTATCGCCATGGCTGGACCGAGGAGGTCCTCGCTACCCTCACCGACCGACTCTTCGCGCTGATCGCCACGGCCATGGAGGCCGCCAACCAGGGGTATCTCCGGCAGCAGGGTCAGGTGGTCACCGACCGCGACCGGCATCGGACGAGCCTGCGAAATCTACTGATTCGCGATCGGGCGCCCGAGCTCGAGGAGATCCACGAGGCGGCGCGTGCCGCGTCGTGGCCGATTCCGAAACGGGTCGCTGTGATGGCTCTCGCCCGGGACGGGCGGCGGTGCCACGCCATCCTGCCTCCCGACGTGTTAGTCGATTGGGAGGCATCGACGCCCTACTTGATCGTGCCCGATCCGGAACGACCACACCTGATTCGGCAGCTCGTCAACCTCACTCAGCAGCGACACGTGGCGATCGGACCGACCGCTGCAGTCACCCATGCCGCACATTCGCTGCAGTGGGCGAGTTATGCCATCACTCTGATCGAGCGCGGGATCCTTCCCGCCGACAACGGCCTGCGCTGTGTCGAGCACGCGGCCACGATCTCCGCTTCGATGGCCGAGGATCTCATGGATGCCTCGGCACGGGAACTGCTCGGTGAGCTGGCGACGTTGCCGCCGCAACGAGCGCAACCTTTGCTTGAAACACTGTTGGCCTACCTCGAATGCGGCGGCAACGCCCTCGTCGCCGGCGAGCGACTGGGCATCCATGGCCAGACTGTGCGCTATCGACTCCGCCGTATCACCGAGCTGATCGGCCGACCCATCGACGATCCCAACCGCCGACTCGACCTGATGAGCATCGTGAACTGGCAGTGTCGCACCATAGCTTTGACCGAGGTCGCATGACGCGGGCAGCGCGTAAGCCTCCGGCGCGCGAATGTTCAGTTCAGGGAACACCACGGGCTCGGCTACTCCAGCGCGCCCCACCGTGCCGCGAGGTTCTCGGCGTAGTCACGCAGCCACGCCTTTTCCGTGTAACGGGTTGCTCTACACCGGAAGAGCTTTCATCGATGACCTACTCGCCGCCGCGGGCGCGGGTCACCGCGCTGACCTGGTGTTCGTCGGTTCTATCGGCGGCCACGCCCGTTTGCGAACTATGGCGTCTACTGCGCCACCAAGGCCGCGGTAGCGCACCTGACCCGCACTCTGCGCACCGAACTCATCGTCGTACCCACCGAACAGGGATGATCGAGGGCTGCCGCCGAAACCCTTCGGTGGCAGCAGCGCGCTCTGCCGAGGCACAGCAGCGCACCGTCATCTCGAAAACCAGTCGAAGAACACGGGTGACCGACCGCGCATCGCGTGTGGCGATCCGGTTCATCCGTTTCGGGTGAGGCCCTCGCGGCTGCCATCGGGAAACGTTGGTCGTCGGTCTTCTACGGAAGGATTCATGATGGCTCACTTATCGGAAACCGAGCATCCGGTCCAGCAGGGTTTCGCCGCAGGCACTTCCATCGGCGCCGCGATCCTGCTCCTGGTCGTCGCCGTGTTGTCCGTTCTGCAGGGCATCGCCGCGGTGGCCAAGGACGACCTGTTCGTCGTCGGCATCGACTACGTCTATGAATTCGACACCACGACATGGGGCTGGATCCACATCATCGGCGGGATAATACTCGCGCTGAGCGCGCTGGGGCTGATGGGCGGCGCGACCTGGGCGCGGATTGTGGCGGTCGTCATCGCGTCACTGTCGATCATCGCGAATTTCCTGTGGCTGCCCTACTATCCGGCGTGGTCGATCCTGATCATCGTGCTCGATGTGGTGGTCATCTGGGCCGTCACGACTTGGAATCCGCGCACGATCTGATCCGCAGCCCGGGATTGCTGCTCCGAGGATGGCCAACGGTCCGCCACTCCGAGGCGACCCGAATACGCCAGAAACCTGAAAATGCCCGGTGGCAGCGGTCCGCCGCCGCTGCCACCGGGCGGCGGACCAGTCGGGTACCGAACAGCGCCGCGGCTCACACCACGTACGTGATCGTCGCCGCCACCGCGGTGATCCAGTTGTCGTAGAGCGAGACGAGCAGCGCGTCCTTTTCGCCGGCCGCCAGGACGGTCCCGGTGCTCACGTGATCGAGGACTGCCGCCGAAACCATTCGGCGGCAGTCGTTTTCGTTGCCGAATTGGTACGGCCGTGCCCGGATTGCCTGGATACTCGAAGGGGTCACCCGCGGATCGCGTGCGGGGGAGCAGGGGAGAGGACTCGGGATGGCCCTGGTTGTGCAGAAATTCGGCGGTTCGTCGGTAGCCACCGCGGAGCGGATCCGGCGGGTCGCCGAGCGGATCGTGGAGACGAAGAAGCAGGGGCACGATGTGGTGGTGGTCTGCTCGGCAATGGGCGATACCACCGATGAGCTCCTCGAATTGGCGGGCCGGATCGCCTCCGCGCCGGAACCGCGCGAGTTGGACATGTTGCTCACCGCCGGTGAGAGGATCTCGAATGCCTTGGTGGCCATGGCGATTCATGCACTCGGCGCGGAAGCGCGATCCTTGACGGGCTCGCAGGCGGGCGTGATCACCACCGGCGCCCACGGCCGCGCCAAGATCATCGAAGTCGACCCGGGCCGGGTGCGCCGCGCACTCGACGACGGCGAGGTGGTGCTCGTGGCCGGGTTCCAAGGTGTGAGCCAGGACAGCGACGACGTCACCACGCTGGGCCGTGGCGGCTCCGATACCACCGCGGTCGCGCTGGCCGCGGCGTTGAAAGCCGATGTCTGTGAGATCTACACCGACGTCGACGGAGTCTTCACCGCCGACCCGCGCATCGTGGCCGACGCTCAGAAACTCGACCAGATCTCCTACGAGGAGATGCTGGAAATGGCTGCCTGCGGGTCGAAGGTCCTCATGCTGCGCTGCGTCGAATACGCGCGCCGCTACCAGGTGCCGGTGCATGTGCGCTCGTCCTACACCGACGCGATCGGCACCACCGTCTTCGGCTCGATGGCCGATATCCCCGCCGACCAGGCCGTGCTCACCGGCGTCGCGCACGACCGCAACGAGGCCAAGGTGACCGTTGTCGGTCTGCCCGACGAGCCCGGATACGCGGCCGAGGTGTTCCGCGCGGTCGCCGACGCCGAGATCGGCATCGACATGGTCGTGCAGAACACCGGGACCGGCCGCACCGACATCACCTTCACCCTGCCCGCCGCCGACGGCGCGCGGGCGGTCGCCTTGCTGCGCGACCGCCGTGCCGAGATCGGCTTCGCCGATGTTCGCTACGACGATCGCGTCGGCAAGGTCTCGTTGATCGGCGCGGGCATGCGCAACAATCCGGGCGTCACCGCGAGCTTCTGTGAGGCGCTGGCCGCGGCGAACATCAACCTCGACCTGATCGCCACCTCGGAGATCCGCATCTCCGTGCTCGTCCGCGACACCGACCTCGACGAAGCCGTGCGCATCCTGCACCGGGCCTTCGACCTCGGTGGTGCGGAAGTCGCCGTCGTGCACGGGGGAACAGGACGGTGAGCGCTGTTGACGCCAGGTACGGGCCCCGAGTAATTTACCGATAAGTAAGTTACTGGATCGGAGGGTTCGTTGAGCACCCAGTTGACCACTTTCACCAGGGCTGGACTCGAGTTCGACGTCGTCGACTCCGGACCGCCCGACGGCCCCGTCGTCGTTGCGCTGCACGGCTTCCCGCAGACCGCGACCTCGTTGCAGCCACTCACCGCGTTGCTCAACGCGCGCGGCTACCGCACCATCGCCCCGAACCAGCGCGGGTACTCACCCGGTGCTCGGCCGTCCGGCCGCCTCGCCTACCGCGTGCCCGAACTCGTCGACGACGTGGTCGCGTTGATCGAGGACATCGACCGTGGTCCGGTGCATCTGGTCGGGCACGACTGGGGCGCGATGGTCGCCTGGTCGGTGGCCGCGGCCCGCCCCGAACTCGTCCGCACGCTGGTGACCGTGTCGGTGCCGCATCCCGGCGCCTTCGCCCGCTCGATGATCAGCAGCGATCAGCTCCTTCGCTCGTCCTACATGGCGCTGTTCCAGCTGCCGGTGCTCCCGGAGCGCCTGATTCGCGCGCGGCCCGGCGTCTTCGACCAGATCCTGGCCAAATCGGGCATGTCCGCCGACGCGATCGACCGCGTGCACACCGAGATCATCGACACCGGAGCTCTCACCACCGCGTTGAACTGGTATCGCGCATTGGCGCTGATCACCCCGCGCGCGGTGACGGCACGCGTCACCGTGCCGGTGACGCACGTGTGGAGCACCGGCGACGCGGCGCTGACCCGCCGTGGTGCCGAGCTGACCCGCGGATTCGTCACCGGTGACTATCGCTTTGCGGTGCTCGACGGCTCGCACTGGCTGCCCGAGGAGCGTCCGGACGAACTCGCCGACCTGATCGTCGACCGGATCGAGTCGCTGCCGGGCTGAGACCTCAACCGATCGGCGAAGAAGCCAACGGCCGCAACGCCGCCGCGGTCGCCGGGATCAACGGCGCGCCCCGCAGGGCGGCGCGGGCGGCCAGTTGTTCGATGATCCGTCCGCGCACCCCCGGCCATTCGTCGTGCAGGATCGAATAGAACGCGGTGTCGCGCACCGCGCCGTCGAGCCCACGCGAATGTGCCCGGCGCACACCGTCACTCACCGCGCCGAGGCGTTCGATCGCCGCCCGGGAGCGCAGGTTGCGGGCGTCGGCGCGCAGGGTCACCCGCCGCACGCCCCAGCTGTCGAAGGCGTGGGTGAGCAGCAGCAGCTTGGAGTCGAGATTCACCTGACCGCCCCGCACCGCGGGGGTGAGCCAGGTATTGCCGATCTCGACGGCGTCGGGGATCGCCCCGCCGGGCACCGAGGTGACCGGTTCGGCGGACAACGGCCAGGTCAGTGGTCCCTGCCAGTAGTCGAGCCGGGCGAATCGAGTCGCCCCGACCACACACTCGTCGGCGACGGTGACGATCGCGAAGGCCAGCGTTGTGCCTGCCAGCTGCGCCGCTTCGGCCTGGAAGACATAGGTGCGCGCCTCCTGGTCACCGTGCGGGACGACGGTGAACCCGGCCGGTCCGTCGAGCGCCGCGGCCGCGGCGCTCAGTCCGGGAACGTGGTGAGGTGCGAGCGGCTCCAGCCGTGCGATGCGGCCGTGGAGGATAACGGGTGCGGGCATGGTGACCGGCGTCCCTTCGTCTGAGAGGGTCGCCGACAGCGCGAGGCGTGGATCTCACGCGGCACGCGATTTCGGCGAAGCGACACGAACGATCCAGCAGCATCGAAAAACTAGATCAAGATAGCCGACGTGACGCGTTCCCTCGTTCGAACCCACGCAGAAGTCGCGGCCGGAAAGTTTCGAGCCTCGGCGATCGGTCCTACCGCTTCTCGGCGATCGCCGAGACGATCAGTTCCTCCCAGACCGACAGGTCCCGATCGGGTGCGCCGATGTGTGCGGAATCCTCGTTCACCTGATGCCAGCGGGCCGCGGCGACCACGCCGGGGGCCTGCACGCGCAGATCACCGAACAGTGCGGTGATCTCCGCGTCGGTGCGCCACCGGCCGCGCCCGAAGGTCGACTGCAGCTTGGACTCGGCCTCGATGGTCTCGGCGTTGTCGCCGGAGCGGAAGTGGGAAATGAACACGCGCGAGCCGACGGGAATCTGTTGCGCCCAGTACGCGACCACCGACTGCGGGTCCTCCTCGTCGTTGAGGTGGTGCAGGATCGCGCTGAAGATGAGCCCGACCGGCTTGTCGAAGTCGATCAGCCGGGCGACCTCGGGATCGGCCCTGATCGCCGCGGAATCGCGGACGTCGGCGTGGATCACGGTGGTGTGGTCGTTGGTCGCCAGCAGTGCGCGACCATGGGCGAGCACGATCGGGTCGTTGTCGATGTAGACCACGCGGGTGTCGGGGTCGATCGACTGGGCGACTTGGTGCACGTTGTCGGCGGTGGGCAGCCCGCTGCCGAAGTCGAGGAACTGGGTCAGCCCGGCCTCGGCCATGGCCCGCACCGCACGGGTGAGGGCTCGGCGGTTGGTGGACGCGATGTCGACCGAGCCGGGCAGGTTCACCTTGAAGTGGTCACCGACGGCGCGGTCGACCTCGTAGTTGTCCTTGCCGCCGAGTAGATAGTCGTAGACACGGGCGATGCTCGGCTTGGATTGGTCGATCACATGCGCGTTGTCGCTCATCCTCGACGACCCCTCGTACGGTGCTGCGGTGCGGGACGTGGCCCATGGTAGGAGAACTTCCGCGTCTCGGCACGGTTTCTGTGTGGCGTCGACACCGAAGTTGTTCGGGGCGTGGTGATTTCGGGTGGAGGAGCGCGTTCGCTGAGCGGTTTCCGTCACGGTGCCGTGTCGGTGGCTCGGGGAGGTACCAACTGGATCGCGGGAGGCGGGAGTGTGTGTTTTCCCACGTCAGGGCCGTAACGGTTCGATAAATGACAGCTGTGTCGGCTTGTTGAACAGATGCCCAGTTGCGTGAGGTTTTCGCCAGTTCCGGCCCGTATTCCGACGAAATGTAACGCACGTTATCGGATCGTGTCGCACAGGAGTTCGATGTGATGCAGATCACACCATCTTTTCTCCGTTCGACCCGGCTGGCAAGCTTGTAATTGCTGAACGTTAACCGTTCGTGATCATGGACCGGGTCGACAGGGATCCGGGGTCGCGAACGACCCGCACTTCCGCTGCGGCGTGGCGGTCATCGAAAGATCCGGTATAGATCACTTATCGGCCGTGTCGGGGCGGCTGTCCGGAAGGGACGTGTTGTTATGAGCAGCATCTACTTCGAATCGAACAGCAATCTGTCAGTTACCGAGCGAGGCTGCCGCGTCTCCTCTACCTCCGCGATCGAATCGCCCATCGCGCCGCTGGCGATGCCGGGGCTGATTCTCGGGCTGATCCTGCTCGGCCTCGGTGTGGTCGGCCTGCTGCGACTGAGTGACTGGGTAGGCAACTACGGGTCCGTCCTGGTTGTGCTGGCCTACTTCCTCTATATGGCTGCGGCCGCGAGCCTGATGCTCTGGGGTGCGGCCACCGTCCGGTCGCTGCATCGTCGATAGCCGAGTGTCGACGAGATTCGTGACAACCCGGCAAAAGCGGCATCTGGTGATTGCGGTTTGACGGATGGATGGTGTCGGATAGCTACGCGACACTTTCTCCGATCCGGGCAAACGGTGAGTATTTCGGTCGGCGGCGATTCCGATAAGAGTGTGTTGATCGGGGAATGTATCCCACGCAGGGGGTGGGATACATTCCCCGATCGCCCTTACCTCTGATTTGTGGACGCAATATCCGTGGATTTCGAGCTATCGCGAACCCTTCCGCGCTCGATTAAGGTGCAGGAATCGACCTACTCCATCCGGCGGAGGTGTGGACATGCCCGATTCCCCTCGTGGATCCACCGATAAGGAGCCGGAGCGGCGCGGCGCCGTCTTGAACTCCACCGTTCCTGTGGCGCAGGTTTCCGGCGGACGCCTGATCGGGCCGGATACCGATACCTCGGTCCGGGTACCGCACACCGTCCAGGGCGGACCGGAGACGGTGATGGTGTCCCCTGCCACCGAATCAGCGGTCGAGACGCCACCCGATTCGCCGGAGCGGGCGGCGATGCGGGCCAGGATCAAGAAGTTCGTGCTCACTGTCGTCGTCATCGCCGCGCTCGGCGGCGCGCTGTTCGGCTACGACACCGGCGTCATCTCCGGCGTGCTCGTCTACCTCACGCCTGATTTCGCACTGAGCCAGACCCAGGTCGGCGTCATCACGAGTTCGCTGCTCATCGGCGCCGCGATCGGCTCGATCACCGGCGGCTGGATGGCCGACCGGTGGGGCAGGCGGACGACGCTGCTGTTCGCGGGCGCCCTGTTCTTCCTCGGCGCGCTCGCCCAGGCGCTGGCGCCCGATGCCACGGTCATGATCATCACCCGCCTTGTCCTCGGCGTCGCTGTCGGTACGGCCTCGCTGGTGGTCCCCATGTACGTTTCCGAGATCTCCCCGCCGACCTATCGCGGGCGCCTGGTGTCGATGAACTCGCTGATGATCGCCAGCGGGCAGTTGCTCGCCTACATCGTCAACGCGCTGCTCGCCCCGACCGGGAACTGGCGGCTCATGCTCGCGATGGCGGCGATTCCGGCGGCGGCGCTCGTGATCGGCATGTATTTCATGCCGGATTCACCACGGTGGTATCTGAAACAGGGTCGTACCGCCGATGCGAAGAAAGTGCTCGAACGGTCTTATTACCCGGAGAATGTCGAGCCGACGATCGCCGAGATCGAACAGTCCGAGGCCGCCGATGCGGCGGTCAAGGACAGTTTGAGCGACCAGTTGCGGAAACCGAAGGTGCGTGCGCTGTTCTACACCGGAATCGGATTGGCATTGATTCAGCAATTCGTCGGCGTCAATACCGTCATCTACTACGCGCCGTCCACTCTCGCTCAGGCGGGGATGGGTGACAATGCGGCGATCACCTCGTCGATCGGCATCGGTGTCGGCGCGGTGATCGGCGTGATGCTCGGCATGAGCCTGGTCGACAAGATCGGCAGGCGCCCACCGATGTTCCTCGGTCTGGCGATCATGGTCGTCGCGTTGGTCGGTATGGGTCTGATGGAACGTCTCACGCAGAGCACTGCCACCGGCTATGTGCTGGTGACATTGATGATCGTGTACGTCTGTGCCTTCCAGCTCGGCGTCGGGGTTCCCACCTGGTTGCTGATCTCGGAGATCTTCCCCGCCCCGATCCGCGCCACCGCGATGAGTATCTGCACCTTCCTCATCTGGATGGGCAATTTCACTGTCTCCCTGGTGTTCCCGCCGCTGGGCGAACTCTGGGGAGCGTCGACGATGTTCTTCCTCTTCGCGGTCGTTTCCGCGCTGTCGCTGGTGTTCTGCTATCGCCGGGTGCCCGAGACCATGGGTGAGTCCCTCGACGACATCACCAGCAAGGCGGAGAGCTGAAGCCCGTCCCACGGTTCCGCTATCGGTGCCGGCCGACCACGCCGAGCAGGCCGAGGGCGAAGTCCGCGTAGGCGGCGGCGATCTGTTCGGGAGAGGACGGGCCGTCGAGCCGGAACCACTGGGGCAGTGCGGTACACATCGTCGCGATGGCACGTCCCGCGTGGCGGGCCTGGGCGGTCGATCGGTTCGCCTCGGTCAGCGCGGCGTCGATGTCGGCATCGAGAAGGTATTGGATCTCGTTGCGGGAGGCGGTGATCCGATCACGATCGGCCGGGTTCAGGCTGCGCATCTCGCTGGCGCCGATGAAGGCGAGTTCGCGGTGGTGCGTGTGGAACAGGGCGAGCGCTTCGACGACACGGCTCACTCGTTCGCGGCCGTTCGTGCCGTCGAGGCGTGCCGCGCGCACCCGCCGGTGCAATTCGTCCATGGTCAGGTCGAGTGCGCGGACCAGCAGGTCTTGTTTGTCGCGGTAGTGGTGGTAGACACCGGGCACGCTCATGCCGGCCCGCGCGGCGATCGAGCGCATCGTGGCGCCGTGATAGCCGGTCTCGACGAAGGAATCGATGGCGGCGGCGAGCACCGGGTCGAGATCCAGGGGCGGGAACTCACGCCAGGAGTCCGGTGCGCCGGAGTCGGGCGATCCGGTTTCGCCGTGGGCGGGGCTCCCGGCGGGGTGGGTGGGGCGCGAATCGGTCGCGCGCGGTTCGGGGGGAGCAGCGCCGGTGGTGTGCCGGTCGCCGATCAGCCAGGCCACCGTCGTGCCCAGTTCGGCGGCGAGGGATCGCAGGCGCGGAACCGACGCGCCGGTCTTGCCTGTCTCGATGGCGCTCAGCGTGGCCGCGCTGACCCCGATTCGCTGCGCGGTCGCCCGTAGTGACAACCTCGCCGCGGTCCTCGCCTGACGCACCCGCGCTCCCACCGCCTGCTGTTCGGCTGCCGTCGAATCCATAATGTTCAGAATAGCTGAACATGCATCTTGGCCCTACCAGGCTTGTTGACAGCATTAATACGCGCGTGCGACTGTCGTAACAGATATTTGCCGAGCGATCGTTCGGCAACCGAGCCGAGGAGCGGACCCGTGCCGATCGACCTGTCCTATCCGTCCGAGGTGCAGCGGCTGGCCGACCGCACCCGTACCTTCGTCCGCGACCACGTGCTCGCGGTCGAAGACGCGCACGACGGCGACATCGCCGCGGCCGGTGGCGAGAAGCTGCGCCTCGAACTCCAGCAGGCCGCCCGTGACGCCGGTGTCTTCGCCCCGCACGCGCCGCTCGAATACGGTGGCCACGGTCTGGACATGTCGAACCGTGCCCCGGTGTTCGAGGAGGCGGGCTACTCGCTGTTCGGCCCGACGGCCCTCAATATCGCCGCCCCCGACGAGGGCAATGTGCACATGCTCGCCCATATCGCCGACCCGGAGCAGAAACAGCAGTTCCTCGCCCCGCTCGCTCGCGGCGAGGTGCGCTCGGCCTTCGCCATGACCGAGCCGGCGCCGGGTGCGGGCTCGGACCCCTCCGCGCTGAGCACCCGCGCGGTCCGTGCCGACGGCGGTTGGCGCATCACCGGCCACAAATGGTTCATCACCGGCGCCGACGGGGCGGGGTTCTTCATCATCATGGCCCGCACTTCGGGCGAGCCGGGCCGGCGCGGCGGCGCCACGATGTTCCTGGCACCCGCCGACAGCCCGGGCATTCGCGTCGGCCGCCATCTGGACACCCTCGACAAGTCGATGATCGGTGGCCACTGCGAGGTCTTCTTCGACGACCTTCTCGTCCCGGAGTCCGCGGTACTGGGCGAAGTGGACCGAGGCTTCGAATACGCCCAGGTGCGGCTCGGCCCCGCCCGCATGACCCATGTGATGCGCTGGCTCGGCGCCGCGCGTCGCGGTCATGACGTCGCGGTCGCGCACGTGGCGCACCGCGAGGGCTTCGGTTCGCGCCTCGGCGACCTCGGCATGGTCCAGAAGATGATCGCCGACAACGAAATCGACATCGCCGCCACCCGCGCACTGCTGACCCGTGCCTGCTGGGAACTCGACCGTGGCGAGCCCGCCGCGAATGCCACCTCGATCGCGAAAACCTATGCCGCCGAGGCGATCTTCCGCATCGTCGACCGGAGTATGCAGATGTGTGGCGGGCTCGGCGTCTCCGCCGATCTGCCGCTGGCGCGACTCTCGCGCGAGGTGCGCCCGTTCCGGATCTACGACGGTCCCTCCGAGGTGCATCGCTGGGCCATCGCCAAACGCGCGGTGAGCGCCGCCAAGCGGACGAAGCGGGACTCCGAATGACACTGCCGGGCATGGACATCGCCGCACTGGAACAGTTCCTGCGCGCCAACGGCGTCGAGGTGGAAGGCGAGCTGCGCGTCGAACTGATCAGTGGGGGCCGGTCGAATCTGACCTTCGCCGCCGCCGATGACGTCTCGCGCTGGGTGGTGCGCCGCCCGCCCGTCGCCGGGCTCACCCCGTCCGCGCACGATATGGCCCGCGAGTACACCGTCACCAGCGCGTTGCAGACATCGGCTGTGCCCGTGGCGAGAACGATCGCCTTCGACGCGACCGGATCCGCGCTGGGCGCGCCGATGACCGTCGTCGAGTTCGTCGACGGGACGGTGTTTCGCGACCAGGACGATCTGGCCGCGCTCACCGATGAACAGGTGGATTCGAGTGTGCGCGCGCTGGTCCGCGTCCTCGCCGATCTGCACGCGGTGGACCCGGGCGCTGTCGGTCTCGAATCATTCGGCAGGCCGACCGGTTTCGTGGCCCGGCAGGTCAAGCTCTGGGCATCCCAGTGGGAGCGGGTCAAAACCCGCGAGCTCGCGGATGTGGCAGCCCTGCATGCCGCACTGGCCGCCGCGATCCCGCCGGAGACATCGGGCTCGATCGTGCACGGGGACTTCCGCATCGACAATACGATCCTCGACAGCGCCGAACCGGAAAAGGTTCGTGCCGTGGTCGATTGGGAGCTGTCCACCCTCGGTGACCCGCTCACCGATGTCGCCCTGATGTGCGTCTACCGGTCGCCGATCTTCGACGTGATCCTCGGGACCCGTGCGGCGTGGACCAGCCCGCGCCTGCCGAGCGCCGACACTCTCGCCCAGGCCTACGCCACCGCGTCCGGGCGCGAGCTCGACAACTGGGGCTTCTACCTCGCGCTGGCGAACTTCAAACTCGGCATCATCGGCGAGGGCATCACCCATCGCGCCCATCAGGGTTCCGACACCGGTTCCGCCGCCGACCGGGCCGCCGAGGCCACCCCGGAGTTCATGGCGGCCGGCTTGCGCGCGCTGAAAGGATCCGCGTAGTACCGCCGCGCGGTCGCGCCGAACGCTGCCCGGCGGGCGCGCGAATCATCCGATGATCTCCGGGGGCAGGAACATCGCGCCGAGTTGCGCCGCGATCGCGCTGGTGTGATCGACGATGCGCTCGGCGTCCACGTCGAGCACACCGGAACGCCATGCGGACAGTAGCTCGACGAAGCCGCCGATGCCGGCCAATGTGCTCATCCGCATGGCGGTTTCGTCGACGTCGGGGCGCAGGTAGGGCCACGCGGCGGCGATGAGCAGATCGGTCGCGTCGGTGAGCATGGTCTTGCGGCGCTGTTCGAGCACGGCGCTGCCCGCGTGATCGGCCAGCAGAATCCGGGCACGACCGCGCAGATCGGTCTGCAATCCGACGGCGCAGGCGATGGCCGCGCGGGTGATCTCGAGGGGGGTCCGGTCGGCGTTCTCGGCGACGACGCTCGCCAGTTCGGCGAACACCCCGGCGCACACCTCGTCCCAGACCTCGGCCAGTAGTTCGTCGCGGTCGGCGAAGTGCTCGTAGAAGTAGCGATCGTTGAGCGAGGCCCGCTGGCAGACACCGCGCATGGTCACCGCGGCCCAGCCGTGGTCGAGCCAGATATCGAGGGCGGCCTCGACCAGGCCGATCCGCCGCTGCGCCCTGCGCTCCTCGGCGGTCCGCCCGCCCCAGGTCCGTGCCGGTGCGCGCACATCCATGGTTGACAAAGTACTCCTCCGCACGCCTAATTGGTGTCAGGTGCGGCCAATGGTGGCAGATGCCACCAATTAGAGCCTCGCCGGGTCGACCCGGGAGTTGCCATGCGATTGTTCCCCTTCGGCGGACACCGCCGAACCGCTGCCGCCGATGCTGTGGTGACCGGCGCGGGCAGCGGAATCGGACGTGCGTTCGCCGTCGAACTGGGTCGTCGAGGCGGGCGCGTCGTGTGCTCCGATATCGACCCCGACCGTGCGGCCGAAACCGCTGAACTGGTCGAGGCGGCGGGCGCCGAGGCGATCGGTACCCGTTGCGATGTCACCGTGATCGACGAGGTCGAACAGCTGGCGGCCACCGCGCAGGATTGGTTCGGCGGCCCGCCCACCGTTGTCGTCAACAACGCGGGCATCGGCGCGGGCGGACCGGTGGTCGGCGAGTTCGCCCTCGACGACTGGCACCGCACGCTCGGGGTGAATCTCTGGGGCGTGATCCACGGCTGCCATGTCTTCGCGCCGATCCTGCGTGCGGCTGGGCACGGGTCGCTGGTGAACGTCGCCTCGGCGGCCGCGTTCGGCGCGGCACCGCGGATGGCCGCCTACAACGTCAGCAAGGCGGGTGTGCTGGCGCTGTCGGAGACGATGTCGGCCGAGCTGGCCGGCACCGGCGTCGGCGTCACGGTGCTGTGCCCGACCGGCGTGAAAACCAACATCATGACCGCGGATTCGCCGATGGACGACACCGCCGAGCGGCTCGGCGGGCTGCTGCTGCGCTGGACCGGCCGCGCGCCCGCCGCCATCGCCCGCACCACGCTGGACGCGGCGGACCGCGGCGAGCTGTATGTGGTGCCGCAGCTCGAGGCCAAGGTGTTGTGGCAGGCCAAACGCTGGCTACCCGCGACCTACACCCGTTCGGCGGGCCTGCTGGAGCGGGTCGTGCGCTGATCCACACCGAAGGAGATCGAACAATGACGTTCGCCTACCCCGACATGCTCGCCACGATTCGCGCCAAGCAGTGGGCGCTGGCCGATATCGACTGGGACGCACCGGGCGCCGATACCATCACCGACGAGCAACGCCCGCGATTGGCCACCTTCATGGCCGACCTGGTGTGGATCGAACACGTCGGCGCGCGCGGCTTCGCCGCCCTGACCCGCCAGGCGCCACCCGGCCCACTGCGGGAGATCTACCGGTACTTCCACGCCGAGGAACAAAAGCACGCCAACGCGGAACTGGCGCTGATGCGCCGCTGGGGCATGCTCCCCGACGGCGAGGCGATGCCGGTGCCCAACAAGAACATTCGCCTCGTCATCAGCTGGCTCGACCGCTACGCCGACCAGCTGACCCTGCCCGTGCTCGGCACCGTCATCCCGTCACTGGAGACCGCCCTCGACGGCGCGCTGGTGAAGTTCCTGCTCGACGAGGTCGACGACCCGGTGTGCCACGAGGTGTTCCGGCACATCAACAGCGACGAATCCCGTCACCTCGCAGTAGGTTTCCAGGTTCTCGAACAACTCGGCGCGGGACCGCTGCGCCGAACCGTCATCGAGACAGCCGGTTTCGCGGTGCGCCCCTCGTTCGTGCTCGGCGCGTTGCTGTACGCGCCATTGCTGTCACGGATGTCGACCAACATCATGGCGCTGGGCCTCGACGAGGAGAAGCTGTGGCAGGCGGTGCGCCGTTTCGAGAACGTGGGGCAGCGCAGCCCGGCCATCCGCAAGCTCCCGCTCTACCACGTGGTGAAGATGCACGGGAAGGCCACGATTCACCGTCGTCAGCCGTTCCAGTTACTGGCCGATGTGTCCAACGCCTGCATCGATCGGTTCCCGATCCGGGTGCTCGGCCGCAGACCGTCCTGGTCCGACGAGCTCACCTACGAACCGGTGGCGAAATGACGACGCTGCGTTTCGCCGACACCTTCACCGGTTCCCAGGTGCACCGCACAGCCTTCGCGCCCCGGCACGAGTTCACCGGTCAGCGGGTCGCGATCATCGGTAGCGGGGCGGCCGCCGCGCGCCTGCTGCCCGGCATCGCCGCCGAGGCCGCACAGGTGACGGTGTTCCAGACCGAGGCGGTGTGGGTGCTCCCGCGCGTTCCGCTGCCTGTCGCGGCGATGCCGCAAAGACTCCTGCGACTCATCGCCGGTGTCAATCTGCGTGTCCAGGTGCGTGATTCGTGGTTGCGCCACCGCCTGACACCGGACGACACCGCGGGCGTCGCGGTGCACAACAGTTACTACCGCACCCTGCGGCAACCGCACTGCACCCTGGTGACCTGGCCGATCGCACGGTTGGTGCCGCTGGGCGTGCGCACCGTCGACGGCATCGAGCATCAGGTGGACAGCATCGTCTACGCCGAGGACGCGGGCTGTGTCGTGCGCACCGTCGCCCGGCCCCGCCGCCTGCATCCGTCGGCCGCACTCGTGAAGGAGATCGCATGAGCACCAAGGGAATCGACCACGAGATCGTCATCGTGGGCGCCGGCTTCTCCGGCATCGGCGTGGCGATCGAGTTGCGCAAGGCCGGGTTCGACGACTTCGTGATCATCGACGAGGCCGACGGCGTGGGCGGCACCTGGCACTGGAACACCTATCCCGGTGTCGCCGTGGATATCCCGTCGTTCAGCTACCAGTTCTCCTTCGAACAGCGCACCGATTGGTCACGGGTCTACGCGCCCGGTCGCGAACTCAAGGCCTATGCCGAATCGTGCGTGGACAAGTACGAACTCCGCCCGCGCATCCGCTTCGGTACCACCGTGGTCGGCGCGGATTTCGACGAGCGGGCCGACCGCTGGGTGCTGCACACCACCGACGGCGACGATCTGACCGCACGGTTCGTGATCAGCGCGACCGGTGTGCTCACCCGCCCCAAACTGCCCGATATCCCCGGCATCGAAGGCTTCGCGGGCGCGACCATGCACACCTCGCGCTGGGATCATCGCCAGGACCTGCGGGGCAAGCGGGTGGCGATCATCGGCACCGGCGCCTCGGCGGTCCAGGTGATCCCGGAGATCGCCTCGCAGGTGCAACATCTGACGGTGTTCCAGCGCACGCCGATCTGGTGCCTGCCGCGCCCGGACCTGCCGCTGCCGCTCGCCGCCCGGCTGGCGCTGAAGGTCCCCGGCGGACGGACCGTGACCCGCCTGGTGAGTCAGACCTACGTGGAGGTCACCTTCCCGCTCGCCGCCCACTATCACCGCTCGCTGCCCACCGCCGCCATCGGCGAACGCGCGGGCCTGGCCCATCTGCGGCGTCAAGTGAAAGACCCCGTCGTCCGGGACGCGCTGACCCCGCGATACGCCCTCGGGTGCAAACGGCCGAGCTTCTCCAACGACTATCTGTCGACCTTCAACCGTGCGAACGTGACCCTGGAAACCGCGGCGATCAGCGAGATCACCGCCACCGATGTGCGCACCGCCACGGGTGCCGAACATCGCGCCGACGTGCTGATCCTCGCCACCGGCTTCAAGGTCATGGAATCGGGCAATATGCCGACCTATGACCTGCACGGCGTCGGTGGCCGCGATCTGGAGACCTGGTGGGACGAGAACCGGCTGCAAGCCTACGAGGGCGTGAGCGTCCCCGGCTTCCCGAACTTCTTCTCCATCATCGGCCCCTACGGCTACAACGGGGCCTCCTATTTCACCCTGATCGAGAACCAGACCCGCCACATTTTGCGCTGCCTGCACCACGCCAGGGCCAACGACGCGGACCGCATCGAGGTCACCGAGGAAGCCAACGACCGCTACTTCCGTGAGATGCTCGCCCGCCGCGGCGGCCAGGTGTTCTGGGACGAAAGCTGCGTCACCGCCAACAGCTACTATTTCGACAAACACGGCGACGTCCCCCTACGACCCACCTCCACCATCGAATCTGCTTGGCGCAGCAGTCATTTCCCACTCACCGACTATGTCTTCTCCTGATCGCACCGGCCGACTCGGGCGGCGCGCAGTTCGACCTCATATGACAGGCGATCGCAGCAGCGCCGCATCGATCTCGTCGAGGTAGGTGCGAACCGGGCCTACGCTGAGAAGTCCACTCTGTGCCGTTGTTTCGGCCGCCGCGGGGGCCAGCTGGGTCCGGGCTCGGCGCATGGTCTCGCGATCGCCGACGGCGGTGGCCGCGTGTGCCACGATGGCCCACAGTGCTTCGAACAGCAGGTCGCGCGGCGGGGATGTCATGGTGTGCAAGGCCTCTCGCGCACCGTCGAGCTCGCCCCGCGTGACGAGGAGGATGGGTTCGACCCAGGTTTTATAGGGACCCCAGTCCGTCTCGGGGTCGATCGTGGCGATCCTGCCGGTCTCGCGCCGCCGCAGAGCCAGGCTCAGCCGCGCCAGTGGCAACAGGCCACGGTCGAGTCCCGGCATGCCTGCTCCGGTGAGTGAGGCGGCCGCCGTTGCGTACGCGGCTTCCGCAACCGCGAGGTCTGTTGTCGCACTGGCCTGTAAGGCGCGGTACCAGGTGGTGAACACCTCCACCAGCGGCAATTCATAACGCCGCGCGAGCGCGTCCGCGGCATCGGCGTGTCGGTCGGCGCCCATGTAATCCGCTGAGGCGCAACGTGTTTGGATGAGGATGAGGTGGCCGAGAACCTCGTAGGTCGCGAGTTTGCTGGTGGCCGCCACCGCGATGATCTCGGTGCCGACAGCGTCGCGCCGGTGCGCCAGTCCCGCTCGCTGAAAGCTCTGCATGAACACACCGTTGAGTGCGAAGGCCAGCAGGGCGGGGTCGTGCAGACGCCGGGCGATCTCCTCGGCCTGACGGGCGGCACGCAGCGGGCGCAGTCCCGCCTCGGTCGGATCGTCCACCGGCAGAGCGCCGCGCGATTCGACAGCGATGGTCGCCAGCAGCCTGGCTCGATCGGCATCGTCGTGGGCGGGCAGGCGCAGGAGCGTCTTCTCGGCGATGCCCACGAGGCGTCGATCCTGCGCCGGGTCGTCGGAACGGGTCCAGATCGCGGGGACATCGTAGATGCCGATCACCCGCGCGGTCAGCTCGGCGTCACCGAGGTCGTCGGCGGCGACAACCGCCGAAATCCGGTGGGCGCGTGCGGCCGCCAGGCCGCCGCCACCCGTGACCGCGAGATCGCGCATCAGGCCCGCGGTCGATTCCAGCCGCGTCCTCGTACGCGGCGGGACCGCGCTGTCGTAGGCGGCACGCGCCTGTTCCCACACCCGTGCCGTGGGGTCGGTCGCGACCGGGTCGAGGTAGTCGGCCTGGCGGAGCAGGTCGTGTTCGAGGCGGCGCAACGCCGGTCCAGGGTCGATGCCCAGATCCTCGGCCAGCATCCGCCGCGCCCTGGCGAGGACCGCGAGCGCGTCGGCCTGGCGGCCCGAACGGTAGAGGGCCGTGGCCAGCAGCCCCCACGCGTCTTCACGCCAGGGATGTTCGGCGACGTGCGCGTCGAGGTCGGGAACCGCCGCGGCGGCGGCACCCAGTGCCAATTGCGCCGCCCCACGACGCTCGACGGCCAGCAACCGCTGCTCGGTGAGCCGCGACCGTTCGGCCTGCGCCCATCCGGCGTCGGCGAAGTCGGTATAGGCAGGCCCTTGCCACCAGCTCAGTGCGGCGGTGAGCAGCGAGAACGACGCTTCCGGCGGCAGGGTTGCCGCCGAACGCACCGCATCGTCGAATCGCCACGCGTCGACATCCGCCGGTTCGGGTCGCAGCGCGTAACCGAGCCCCTCGGTGACGAGCAGACGTGGCGGGGTGCGGGGCGGACGATCCGGTTCCAGTGCGCGCCGCAATCCGGCGACGAAGGTACGGACCGCACCCACCGCGTTCAGGGGCGGCTCGTCCCACAGATCCTCGACCAGGCGACCGACCGGAACGACCCGCCGGTGCGCGAGGATCAGCCGTGCCAGCACCTCGCGGTAGCGCGGACCGCGCAGCGCGACCGGCGCACCGCGGTCGTCGTGCGCGATGACCGGTCCGAGCACCTGAAACCGCATCAGGCCAATGTAGTGCGCGTTCATCGGCTGCTCATCGCGACACCGCACGCTCGAACTCGATCCGCGCAGACCCCGCGGAACACCCTTCGAACGAAGCGAGAGCCCACGCGATGACCCGCACCATTCCCGGTTTCGACTACCACCGCGTCCCGGTCGCCGACGACGTCGCCCTCAACGTCGCCGTCGCCGGTGCGGGAACCCCGATCGTGCTGCTGCACGGCTTCCCACAGACCCACCTGATGTGGCGTCACGTCGCCGCCGACCTGGCGGCCGACCACACAGTGATAGTCCCCGACCTGCGCGGCTACGGCGACAGCGACAAACCCGCGGAATCCGGCACCGGCACCTACTCCAAGCGGAGTATGGCCGCCGACATCGTCGCTGCCGCCGCTGTCTTCGGTCACGACCGCTTCGCGCTCGCCGGTCACGACCGCGGCGCCTTGGTGGCCTTCCGCGCCGGGCTCGACCACCCCGCCGCGGTCACCCATCTCGCCTGCCTGGACGTGCTGCCCACACTCGACATGTGGGACGTGCTGCACGGCTCGACCGCCGCCGTCGGATTCCACCTGTACCTGATGGCACAGCCGCCCGGACTGCCAGAACAGATGATCGCCGCCAGCGCCGACGCGTTCTTCGCCTACTTCCTCGACCAGTGGGCGAAGACTCCGGACGCGATCCCCGCGCCCGTGCGCGCCGCGTACCTCGACGCCTGTCGCGGCGCTGTCCCCTCGATCGTGGCCGACTATCGTGCTTCGGCAACCATCGATATCGACCACGACCGCGCCGACCGCGCGGCAGGCGCCAGGCTGTCCATGCCCGTCACGGTCATGCAGCAGGACTGGGGCGCCGCGCTCGGATACGAAGCGGCGGCACTGTGGTCGAGCTGGGCGCCCGACCTCGACCACCGCACCGTCGACGCGGGTCACTTCATGGCCGAGGAGGACCCCCGGACCGTCACCGCCGCCCTGCGCGAGCTTCTCCGGCGCTGAGGTCGGCGCGGCACCGCTCAGTACGAGACGGTGAAGCGCAGGCCGACGAAAGTGTTGTCCTCCAGCGCGTCGACGATCGCGCTCGCGTAATCGCCCACGCTGATCCGGCTTTCACCAGCGGCGTCCACGATCGGGGTGTCGCGAGCCTCGGACCGATAGACGCCGGTCGCCTCGCCGGGGACCAGGTGCACCGGCGGCGGGCTGACGTAGGACCACCGGACCGGGGAGTCGGCGGCACGCAGAATTTCCAGCGCCTCGCTCTGGTCACGGGCCGTCTCCAGGTACTGGGCGGGGAACTCGGCAGAATCGAGGAAACGCTGTCCCGGTGCGTATTCGAGGCTGCCGCCACCGCCGAGGAACACCAGGCGGTCGACCCCGGCGAGGGGCAGGGCTGCCAGGAGGGTCTCGGCGCCACGCGGCACCAGTCGGTCATCGCCCTTGACCGCCGCGACGACGGCGTCGTGTCCCGCGACGGCATTCTTGACCGAGGCCGCGTCGGTGACATCCACCGTATCCCGGCCGAGTGCGGTGACCTGCATACCGCGAGCGGTCGCCGCGCGGACAACCGCACCGCCGAGATTGCCCGTGGCGCCGATGACAGCGATCCTCATCGGCTGGCGCCGGCGCAGACCCTCCACGAAATCACTGATGAGCGGGGCGATTTCGGGAAGGCTCTCCTCGAGCGCGAAATGGCCGGTCTCGAAGAGATGGATGGTGGCGTCGGGGAGATCGCGGAGGTAGGCGTTAGCGCCCGCCTCGGGGAAGAAGGCGTCATTGCGACCCCACAGCACCAGCGTCGGCGGCCGGTGCTCGCGCAACCACTGCTGCCACACCGGGTAGAGCGCCACATTGGTGTGGTAGTCGAGGGCCAGGTGTACCTGCGCGTCCTTGCGGCCGGGGAGGTCGAGAAAATGCTGGTCCAGGGTCCAGCCGTCGGGTGCGACGAGTTCGAGATCGGTGGTGCCGCCCTCGTATTGGCCGCGGGTGACGGGCAGTTCGAGGATCTGGCGAACGTTGTCCTGTGCGCCCGGCTGTCCCGGCTTGTTCGCGGTCATCGCGCGTGCCATGTCGGACAGGCCTTCGTCGTAGGTGTTCGCGTTCTGCACGATCAGCCCCGCGATCCGCGTGGGGCGGCGGGTGGCCAGACGCAGGCCGACCGGTCCGCCGAAGTCGAAGGCGTACAGCACGAATCGGTCCAGGCCGATCGCGTCGACGAAGCCTTCGACGATGTCGGCCAGCCGTTCGAAGGAGTAGACGAAACCGTCGGGGACCTCGGTGTGCCCGAAACCGGGATAGTCGGGGGCGATCAGCCGGAATCGGCCACCGAGGGCGTCCATGAGCCGTCGGAACTGGTGCGAGGCCGACGGAAAGCCGTGCAGGAGAAGCAGTGTCGGTGCGTTCGCGGGTCCGGTCTCTCGATAGAAGACCCGCACCCCGTCGACCTCGACGACCCTGTGCCTGATATGTGGGACGGTCACTACCGCCATGTCGAAACCGGCCTCTCTGAACATATTTCGTAGACGGATCCATGATCAACTGTTCGCCGGGCGTGATCAACGCCGAACTGGCCGGGCGTGGCATCCAGGGCACCGTGCGGGACGGCGTGTGGCCTCGGCTATCGCGGCAGAAGTTGAAGGATGCCCCGGGTGGCCCGGCGAAACGGTTCGCTGGACTGTGCGCCGCGAGCAAGGACATAGGCGCCCTGTCGGACAGCGAGAATCGTGGCGGCGAGGTCGTCGACATCGAGGTTCGGGTCGAGTTCCCCGTTTCGTCTGCCCTCGGCGAGGACTTGCCGGATCTGATCCTGGATCCAGTCGAACGTCGTGGCTATCGGTTCTCGTAGCGAATCGTCGTCCACCACTGCCGCGTCTTGGACGAGCCGCCCGAGTCGGCAACCGCGCAGCACATTTTCGTCGAGGGTCAAGAATGCCGAGACCTTCTCGCGGGTGGTGGACCCGCTGTCCAGCCGGGCGGTGATCTGGTGTTTCAGCTCGTCGCTCATCTGCAGCTCGGCAGCGACGGCCAGGGCCGCCTTGCTGCGAAAATGGTGGTACATGCTGCCTTGTCCGGCACCGGCGAGCTCTTGGACCGCTCGCGGACTCGTGCCCGAGTAGCCGCGTTCCCACAGCAGGGTGTGCATGCTCTCGATCAATCGCTCGGACGCGGTCATCGCCCAACTGTACCTATCAGTAGGTACAGTGGCGATCTGTACTCATAGGTACAGGATCGACGAAAGGCAGCGCGATGGGGGCAGCGGGTTCGGAACGGGCGTCGGTGACAGCGGACGAGTCCGCGCAGTCGGGCAGGAGTCGCGAGCGGTCGCCGAACACAACCGCCGCCCTGGCCGCACTCTGCCTGGGGTTCTTCATGATTCTGCTGGACGGCAGCGCGCTGAATATCGCGTTGCCGTCGATTCGGGCCGAGACAGGCGGGTCGATGGTGGCCGTGCAGTGGTTGGTGAACGTCTACACAATTCCGCTGGCCGCGCTGCTGCTCAGCGCGGGAACGCTGGCTGATCGGCTCGGCGCCCGCCGGGTGTTCGCCTGGGCGCTGGGCGGATTCACCGTCGCGTCGCTGATCTGCGCTGTGAGTGCGACCTTGCCGGTGCTCCTCGTCGCGCGGTGCTTTCAAGGGATCTTCGCCGCCGGAGTCCTGCCCACCACGCTGGCGATCATCGCCCGGATGTATCCGGACGCGACGCAGCGCGCACGCGCGATCACCGTGTGGGGCGCGACCGGCGGTGTCGCACTGGTTGCCGGGCCGATCGGTGGCGGACTGCTCACCGAGGTACTGGGCTGGCGATCCATCTTCTTGCTCAACGTGCCGATCGGAGCGACGGCGCTGTGGCTGACCTGGCAGCACATCGCCGAAACCGCACGCCGTGACGACGGATCCTTCGACTGGACGGGCCAACTCCTGGCGATTGCGGGTCTGGGGGCACTCGTCGGCGGTCTGATCGAAGGTGGTGAACGGGGCTGGTCGTCGCCGTTGACGCTGGTACTCCTTGCCGCGTCCGTGCTCTTCCTGGTGGGGTTCGTCGGGGCCGAATCGCGGGTTCCGTCGCCGGTCCTGCCGTTGACGATGTTGCGCAGCGCACCCTTCTCCGCTTCGATCGCGAACGGGTTCGCTTTCCAATTCGGCGCCTACGGCCTGCAATTCATGCTCGCGGTGTTCCTGCAGACACAGTGGGGCTACGACGCCCGCACCACTGGATTGTTCTTCCTGCCGTTCGCTGTTCTGTGGACGTTCGCGACCCTGGTACTCAACCGCCGGTGGGCGGACCGTGGGATGAGGTGGTTGCTGATCACGGGGTCCCTCACCGCTGGGGTCGGGGCTGTCATGTGTTCGGCGGTGGGAGAGCCGGACAGGTGGCCCGCCGTGCTGTTCGGCTCCGCGGTCGTCGGATTCGGCTGCGGACTGTTCGGGCCCAGCTGCAACGGTGCGGCGATGGCCTCCGCGGAGCCGCGCTGTGCCGGTCTCGCATCTGGAGTCCTCAACACCTCGCGTCAGGTCGGAATGGCGATCGGGATCGCACTGTTGGGTGGGTGCCTGGCTGCTCCGGATCCGATCATCGGTGCGCGCATCGGGATCATTCTGACAGCCGTGTGTTTCGTCGCGATCGCCGTGCTGAGCTCGCGCTACGTGCCGCGTCGCAGCGCGGCGCAGTGATCCGACGCGGTCCGGACCAGCGTGATACCGACCGCGCAATCGGGTCAGGTTCCGGAGGCTCGGTGTTCGGCGCGGTGGGTGAGTGCGTCGACGATGCGTTGCCAGGCGGGGGAGGACTCCGCGATGCGGGAAGCGACCAGTTCGGTGGAGCGGGTGGGGCCGCGGGTGTGGGCGATTTCCCAGGCGTCGAGGTCGTCGATGAGGCGGTCGAGGCGGGGGTCGTGGGGGTGCCAGTCGACCGATTCATCGACCGCGCGGTACAGGCGGATGGTTTCCGGGTCGTCGAATTCGGCGTTCTTCTCCCGGACCCGGTGCGGGATCGCGTCGGCGTCCAACGCGTGCAACAAGATCCAGGCGTCACGCTCGAGGCGGATCCGTTGTTCGCTGATGCCGAGACCCCGCATCCGGTTCAGCAGGGCGACCACCTCGCCGGGGAGGAAAAGGCTTTCGCCGCTTGCCAGTTCGGCGATCCGCTGGCGGTACTCGGCGAGCTGATCGATCTTGCGCCCGAGCGCGGTGTCGATCTCGCTGATGGCCGTGGCGAATTCGGCCGGTTGGGCGTGGAGCAGCGCGTCGATCCGGGACAGCGGAACGCCCGCGTCGGCGAGGGTTCTGATCCGGATGAGATCGACCGCCGCCTGCGCGGGGTAGCGGCGATAGCCCGAGGCGTCGCGCTCGGGCTCGGGCAACAGGCCGACCTGGTGGTAGTGGCGTACGGTGCGCACGGTCACGCCGGCGGTCGCCGCGAGTTGGCCGATGGTGAGCACCGCGCCGATCCTAGCGGCGACGAACCTGGTCGATGACATCGCGGATCGCCTCGACCACGGCATCGGGGCGATCGAAGCAGAGCCGGTGGTGCACGGTGTCGGAGAGAATGCGCTGTTGCCCCTGGGAAACCCCGCGCACCATCGCCGCGTCCATTCGCCGCCTGCCGTCGTGGATCTCGGCCAGCGCCTCGGGCGGCTGGTGCGGGTCCGGGCCCAGCACGCTGAGCGCCACCAGCGGAATATCGGGAATGTTGGGCCCGGCGTGCAATTCGGCGGCCAGTTCCGGCAATCCGTTGCGCTCGGCGAAGCCCGCCCGGATCCACTCGTCGCTCGCCTTCGCCTCCGTCAATGCTCGCCGCACCGGTTCCGGGTAGTCCGCGAGCAGCCCGGCGGCCATTTCGCGAAGGGTTGTACGCAGGCGTTCGAGCTGCTCGGCATCGGGTGCGGGCGCCGCGGCCGCGGCCAGTCCCATCGCCGGTGGCATGAACTGGTCCCAGTCTCGGTGCAAGCCGTCCATCCAGACCAGTCCGGCCACGTGCTGCGGGTACAGCTGCGCGAACCGGTGCGCGTAGAGGCATCCGAGTGAGTGGGCAGCGAGAACATAAGGGCCCGAGAGTTCGTCGAGAGTGCCCAGCAGCTGGTGCAATTCTGTGGCGACCGCGGTGGCGGTGCGGGGCAGGGGCAGCGGATCGCTGTAGCCGGTGCCGCCGCGGTCGTACACCACGGCGCTGGTGAACTGCGAAACCTGCTGCTGCACACCGAAATAGTCGAGGCCGACCGCACTCGCGCCGGGCAGGAAGACCACCGCCGGTCCACCACTGCCCGACCGATGGACGAAAAGGCGATTGCCGTCGATCTCGGTGAACCCGCCGACCGGCGGTGCGGGCTTCGTCGAGGAGATGTCGTTGTTCGTCATGCGACAAGGGTGCAACCCTGACGCTGCGTCAAGGTCAACCTCTGCGTCGGCTACAGCGCGAGCGGAGGCGCGGCGGCAGTGAGTGTGGTCGGCGGGCGGTAGGTACGCCACGCTTGCGCGAGGCGATCGACTGCGGTGGTGAGGGTCTCCAGCGGATGCAGGAAGTGGATCCGCAGATAACGTTCGCTGCCGCCGGTCGGATCGAGCCCACCGCCGGCCAGGATCGAAATACGGTGTCGAAGTGCGGCTTGTGCGAAGGAGGCGCCATCACCGTGCGGTAGCCGGATCCAGAGCGTCTGTCCGCCCCGGACCCGCGCCACGTCCCATTCGGGAATCCGGCGCGCGAGCTCGGCACACAGGTGGTCGTGGCGGCGCTCGCGTTCGGCGGCCTGGGTGCGCAGCATGCCGTCGCGGCGGGGGAGTAGCTCGGCCGCGGCCAGCTGGGCGGGAAGATTGCCGCCGAGATCATGCACCGCGCGCAGTCTGGCGAGCTTGGCCACGACAGGGGTCGCCGCGCGTATCCAGCCGATACGTAGTCCGCCCCAGACGCTCTTGCTCAGCGAACCGACGGTGATCACGGTGTCGGCGAACACGGCAAGCGGCGGCGGAGTCTCCTGGCCCGGGAAACCGAGTTCGGCGAGCACCTCGTCATCGATCAGCGGAATCCCTTCTGCTGCTGATTTTTCCGCGAGACCGCGGCGCACGAGCGTGGAAAGCACCGACCCTGTCGGGTTCTGAAAGGTGGGGATCACGTAGGCGAGTGCGGGCCGACGGTCTCGGATCGCGCCCGCGAAACCGTGCAGTCCGGGCGGCAGTCCGGAGACGACCGCTGCCTCCGCGCGAAAGGCTTCCAACGCCCCCGGGTAGGTCGGGGCTTCCACGAGGACGTGATCGCCGGGCCGAAGGTAAGCCCTGGCGAGCAACGACAGTGCTTGTTGCCCACCGGCGGTGACGAGGATCTGTCCGGCCTCGGTCGGCAGCCCGCGCCCCCGGTAATACGCGGCGACGGCCTCCCGAAGCGTCGGATGGCCCGACGGGTAGTAGCCGATGTCGTCGGTCGTCGCGGCCAACGCGGGCAGCATCGCCGCGTAGGACTCGGCCAGTTCGACCGGCGGCCGGTCCGGTGCCGCGCAGGCCAGCGAGATCACGTCGGATCGTGGCTCGAGCAGGTCGAGAAACATCGGCTCGCTCGTGGTCGCCGGCGGGTCGATCCGTGGCGTCCCCGCGACCCGGGTGCCACTGCCCTGCCGCCGCACGATCCGGCCTTCGTCCTGCAGCAGGTCGTAGGCCGCTACCACGGTGCTCCGCCCGACCGACAAGGCGACGGCGAGTGTCCGATCCGGCGGCAGCAGCACCCCCGGCGCCAGTTCCCCGTCCTCGATCAGCGCGCGCAACCCCGCTGCGAGCAGGGCGTACAGCGGCCCACGCCCCGCCGACCAGCGGCCGAGCCGATCTGTCACGTCAATTGGTTCCATAGGCAGACCAATTATGCTCGATTGGCGCTGGATCGTCGCCCCGCGCGGCCCGACGATGATCACCATGACAGCCTCGAGCACCACCGGTTCCGTCTCGATCCCCGCGGCCATCGCAGCCCTGCCCGGCCCGTTCCAGCAGCACGAGCTGGCAACGGTCAACGACACCGTCGTCCGCGTCGCCCGGCTGGCGGGTGAGTTTCCCTGGCACCACCACGACGAAGACGAACTCTTCCTCTGCTGGGACGGCACGTTCCGCGTCGAACTGGCAGACCGCGCACCCGTGATCCTGCGACCCGGCGAATTGTTCGTGGTGCCCAAAGGAATTCGGCACCGGCCGGTCGCCGACGAGGTCGCGCACGTGCTCTTGATCGAGCGCCCGGAGACCGCGCAGTACGGCAACTAAACGCGTGCGCACGTCACACCCGCGAGGTCACCGTCCCGGCTTCGACGGGCACCGTGCGAAGGAGTTCGGCCACCTCGGTGGGTGTGGCGGACGGAAAGAGCTGCCGCACACCGATCATCGCCAGGAGCCGATCCTGATCGGCACCGACGCCCATCCGCGACACCACATCGTGGGCGGCGCGGTTGGCCTCGGCGATCTCGTCGGCTTTGCTCAAGCGGGTGAGGTTCTCGCCCACGATCTTGTCGAGGTCGGTGGAACGCTTGTAGAACAGCGCGGTGATCCCGACCGGCACCGCGCCCATGATCGAGGTCGCGGCGGCGGCGTCGCGATTGCCGAACGCCACCATCGACGCCGCGGCGAGAACCACCACCACGCCGCAGCAACCGCTGATCATGTACGCCCAGAAGAACGCCGTGCTCTGCGCCATCGCGCTGCGTACCTGGCGAAGGTATTCCTCTGTTCGATGACGCGGCGTCCCGGTGTCGCCGGTGGCCGGATCCGCCGGTTCCGAGACGACCGGGGCAGCGGTGTCGCCGGTCATGGTGACTTCGATGGCCCGCTTGCTGACGCGGCGACTGAATGTCGCGGAGAACCACGCAGACACCGCGGCGATCATCGTGGGGATCAGACCACCCACCCCGATCAAGGCCAAGACTTCGTCCACCGTATTCCCCCGAATCGAGCGCCGACACCCCTGTAACGTTCACGCGCACTCTACCCCGCGCCGGTTGTCTACTCGCACAAGGTGATCGGTGTTCATCGTTCGGCTGTCGGTTTGGTTGCCGGGTCGAAGAGGAACGAGATCCGCTCCATCCTGGGTTGACGCTGGGTGTTGTGGAAGGCCGCGATGCGCCACTGGTCGTCGGGTTCGCGCACCAGGGTGTAGGTCTGGGTTTTGGACAGTTCGGCGGGCTTGTCGTCGTCGTAGCGGTCGCCGCGGCTGGTGACGATGGCGACGTCGGCGCCGTAGAAGCGGGCATCGAGGAAGGAGTCCGCGAGCTTGGAGCCTTTCAGGAAGCCGTTGAACAGTGCGCGATGCGCCTCGGTCAGATCCGCGCGGCCCTGGTAGTGGGTGCCGATAAACGTTGTGTAGGTGGCATTTTCGGTGAACGTGGCGCCGAAGGCATCGGCGTCGTTGCGGTCCCAGGCGGCGGTCATCGCGCTGAGCGTGGCGCACACCGCACGCAGATCGGATTCGGTGCCGCCGTCGGGGACGAGGCTCGCGCACTCGGTGACGCCGATGTTGCGCACCTCGGAGGTGTAGCCCAACCACAGGTAGCCGGCGGCGCCGACAAGGCCGAGCACGAGGGTGGTGGCACCGAGCGCTCGCCCGATGGTGCGCCGTCGGGATTTGGTGGGGCGGATGGTGGCGATGGTGGTCATGGGGCGCCTCTCGATTAACTCTGCCTAAAAGAAGTATCTGCGTATAGGAAGAGAGTATGGGCACGATTGATCGCTTGTCAACGGCGAGTGGTGAACATGTGAACAAGAAGTCTTGTTAGAAACAAGTCACCGTGCTGTAATCAGCGTCACCTAGACAGAGGAGACGCCATGCAGCGCAGCGCGGCAGCCACCGTTCGCCCGGGGTGGGGACGCAGGCTCGGAACGAGGTGGGCGGCGGTGCCCTTGGCGGCGGTGTGCCTGGCGATATCGAGCGTCGGCACCGCCGCCGGTGACCCGTATCCGAGTTTCCCGCCGGATCAGAACCAGCTCCCGCAGCTGCCCGCCGAACCCCAGCTCTACGACATGCTGCCGATCCCGGTGCCCGCCGAGGATCCCTGGTACGACGACCCGGCGGACCTCGATTCCTATGCGCCCGGACAGATCATCCGTTCCCGAACGGTGCAGACACGCCTGCTCGGCCTACCCTTCCCGGTGCATACCGAACAGCTGCTGTTCCGGAGCAACGACGTGCACGACAACCCGATCGCGACCGCGACCTCGGTGATCGTTCCCGGTATCCCGTGGTCGGGCAGTCCGCGGCCGGTGGTGTCCTTCCAGGAAGCCATCGACGCGACCGATTCGTCGTGCAACCCGTCCTACACATTGCAGACAGGCACGATGAAAGAGGCTGCGCTGGCGGTGTATTGGCTCGCACAGGGGTTCGCGATCAATGTCGCCGACTTCGACGGCAAGTTCAACACCTTCAACACCTACGACGAAGGCAAAATGGTGCTCGACAGCCTGCGCGCCATGAAGAACTCGGCATTGGGCCTGACGGACTCCGGGATCGCGCTCTACGGGTACTCCGGCGGCGGCTCCGGTTCGATCCGGGCGGCTGAACTCCGCGAGAGCTACGCCCCCGATGTGCGGTTGCTCGGCACCGCGGTGGGTGGATTCCCCGCCGATCTGCGAGCCCAGGCCCAGTACGCGATCGCCCAGCGGCCGGGCCTTACCGGCGCCGGTAATTTCACGATGTGGCTCGGGTTCGCCGCGTTGTCGCGGGAATTTCCCGATCAGTTCGACGCGAAGGAATTGCTGACCCCGGAAGGGCAGGCGATCGTGGCGGATATGCGCAGTCGTTGCGTTTACACGATCGCCGCTGCCGGCGCGTACCGGCCGATCAGTGCCTATTTCCAGCCGGGGAAGTCACTCGAAACGGCACCGGGGGTGATGGAGGTTCTCGCGGACCAGAGTCTGGGACACCATATTCCGGACAGCCCGATCTTCTGGTGGCACGGAATCTGGGACGAACTGATCCCGACGTCGGCGGTACTACCGACGGTGCACGACTACTGGAACCGGGGCGCGGATCTGCGGTTCTACACGATGCCGCTGCCGGAACACATCGTCAATGCCGTCGCGGGCTGGCCGCCCGCGGTCGCCTGGACCAGTGCGGTGCTGCGCGGTCTCCCGCCGGGCGAGCGATTCAAAGCCGATATCCCGCTGCCCAACTGAAACGAAAACAGCACGGCGCGCGGAGGGAATGCGCGCCGTGCTGTCGACGAACCGAAACTTTACGCCGAGGCCTGCTCATAGGCCGAGATGACGTCCGCCGAGATCCTGCCGCGGCTGGACACCGTGTGTCCGTTCTGCGAAGCCCACGCCCGGATCTCGGTGAGATCGTTGCGACGGGTGGATTCTGCCGCCGGTGCCGCGCCGAGACGACGTGCGGCGCCTGCCTTCGCGCGGCCGGTGCGACGCGCGTACGGAACCCACTGTTCGAACACCTCACGCAACTGTGCCGCGTTGGCATCCGACAGGTCGATTTCGTAGGCCGCCCCATCGATTCCGAATGTGACAGTCGCATCGGCAGCGGACGTGCCATCGAAATCATCGACAAGTGTGACAACGACTTTGCGCGCCATGGGAGTCCTGTTCGTTCGGGTGCCGAGAATTACCGTCGTTGATCTTAGTTGACGACGACGCGGGTTATTCGCTCGGCATCAGTGGCGATCAGCTCGCCCGGCGTTGCGGCTCACCGCGGTAGCGGGTGTAGCCGCCGTCGACTTTCAGTAGCTTCCACAGCTGTCGGGTCACCGGGTTCATCATGCCGAGTTCGTCGACCAGCGTTCGGATGTCGCCGAAGAATCCGCTGAGGATCTGACGGGAGGTGGGGCTGCGCCAGAACGCGTCGTCGAATACCTCGTCGGGGATGTCGAACTTGGTGGCGAAGGATTTCGACGGCTTGACCAGTTCGTCGGCCAGCCAGCGCATCGCGATCGGGAACGCCACCGCACAGACCGCGGTGCGCACCGGGCCCATGCGGGCGATGTGGGTGCGCAGGAACTCGTTGGCGAACGAGATGTGGCGCGCCTCCTCGGCGATATGGATCTGCATGATCCGCAGGAGGGCGGGCTGGGTCTCTTTGTCGGAGCGGATCAGCGCCTTCTGATAGTGATCGATCGGCTCCTCACCGCCGAGGATGCCGATGAACAGAATGGCCCAGAAGTAGCCGCCCGCGACACCGATGAACGGTGACATCACCCGGAACATCGGCCGCATGCCCGGCACATCGTCGCCGATGCGATTGACCAGCTCCTGGAACATCTGGATGTGGTTGCACTCCTCGGTCATCTCGTGGAGGCAGTACCGGAATTCGGGAGAGCCGTTGGGCAAGGTCATGGCGTACTGCATCATCCCGCGGATCAGGATGGATTCGAATGCCAGCCCGACCTTGGCCGCGTTGGCTTGTCGCCACCGCCCTATCTCGATCCGGCGCTCCAGCGGCAGGTTCTGATACCAGCTCGTGGCGCCGAGCGGGTCGAGCTCGCCGGAGAGCTCCCAGCGAGGATCGTCGCGATCGATCGCGAGTTCCGGTGCGTCCCAGTCGATGTCGAGGTAGGGGTCGAACCGGCGATGGACCGACCCTTCCGACAGTGTGTGCAGGGTTTCGGCGTACTCGGCAGCCGCGGTTTTCGAGAACGTCATTGTTTCTCTCCGTTGTCACCTGGACAGCCATCGAGCGGCTGATCCTCAATGTAAATGTAACGCACTGTCGCAGGTAATTCTAGGGGGAGTCAGTCGGCGCGCGGGATGCGTCCGTCGACGTCGGTGAATCCGTAGTCCTCGGCGAGGTCGGCGACTTTCCATGACTTCCCGGAGCGAGTCGACCGGCCCGGGTCGGCGGCCAGTGCCACCACGGCGCGCCCGGGGAACCGCGGGGTCTCGGCGGCATCGAGATCGAAGGAGCCCTCGCCGGGCAGCGTCACCCGGCGGTGACCGTGTTCGTCGGCCGGGACCAGTTGCAGCAGTTCGGTATCCACGATTCCCGGCCAGATCGAGACGGCGGTCGCACCGGTGCCGTTCAGATCGTGGGCGAGGTCGGCGGTGAGGCGATCCAGCGCGGTCTTGCCGACGCCGTAGACGGCATTGTGCATGTACCGCCGCGCGCCGGGGGAGGAGACATTGACGATGAGCCCGGCCGACTCGATCAACAGTGGCGCGGCGAAAACGCTGGCCACGTAGTGCGATCGCACGCCGATTTCGAAGGTCTCGTCCCAAGCCTTGGGCGGCACGTCCCAGAACTTGCGGCCCAGCCAGCGGGCGGCGGCGGGGGAGTTGTAGACGTTGTTGACCAGCACGTCGAGACGGCCCTGTTCCTCGCGGACCCGGGCGAACAGCTTTTCGACCGCATCGTCGTCGCGGTGATCGCAGACCGCCGCGACACCGTGCCCGCCGAACTCGGTGACCATCGCGGCGGTCTCCTGCACGGTGCCGGGCAGTCTGCCCGGCTCGGTGGTGCGCCCGGTGACGTACACGGTCGCGCCTGCCGCGCCCAGTTCGAGGGCGATGCCTTTGCCGATGCCACGACTTGCCCCGGTGACGACCGCGACGCGCCCGGCCAGAATCTTGGGTGTTCCGCTCATGACCTCCGGACACTACCGTCAAATCAGAACACGTTCTAGAAATTGGAGGCGGTAGTGGAGCAGAGATTCCTCGACACGGGCGGAATCCGGATGCATGTCACCGAGCAGGGGCAGGGCTACCCGGTCGTGTTCTGTCACGGCTTTCCGCACACCGGGTTCATCTGGCACCGGCAGATCGACGCCGTGGCCGAGGCGGGATACCGGGCCATCGCGCCCGACCTGCGCGGGTACGGCCGAACCGAGGCGCCCGCTGATGTCGCCGCCTATACCAATGCGGCCGTGATCGGCGACCTCCTGGCGCTCCTCGACGACATCGGCGCCGAGAAGGCCGTGTTCGTCGGCCTCGATTTCGGTGCCCAACTGGTGTGGGAACTGTCGCTCCGCGCTCCCGAGCGGGTCGAAGCCGTTGTGGTGCTGAACAATCCGTACTCGCCGCGCCCGCCGCGCCCGCCGTCGGCGTTCTGGACCAAGGCCGCCCAGCGTCACTTCCTGCACCTGTCCTATTTCCAGCAACCCGGCGTCGCCGATGTCGAACTCGCCGCACGGCCGCGGGAATTCCTGTCCCGCGTCTACTTCTCCCTCTCCGGCGACTACCACTATCTCGACACCTGGAAGAACCCGCCGGGTCTGGGTTACCTGGATGTGCTGCCCCAGGCGCCCGCGCTGCCGTGGGCCTGGCTCACCGAGGACGAATTCGACACCCTCGCCACCGAATTCGAACGGACCGGTTTCACCGGAGGCTTGAACTGGTACCGCAACCTGGATCGCAACTGGGAGCTCTCCGAGCCTTTCGCCGACGCCCGGATCGAGGTCCCGACGTACTTCCTCTACGGCGAGAACGATCCCGACATGGAGGGCTTCAGCGGTCGTGACCCCCTCGCCACGCTCCGTGCCAATGTCACCGACCTTCGCGCGGTCGTGGAACTTCCGGGGGCGGGCCACCTCGTCCACCTCGAGCGAACCGACGCGGTCAACGACTTCCTGATCGCCGCGCTACGGGAGGTCGGCGTCGATCAGCGCGCGCGGTCGTAGGTCAGGAAATCTCGCGGTGAGCCTGCTCGCGTAGTCGTTCGGTGGAAAACCGCGAAGTGGCGGTACTTTTGATGGGAGGCAGATCAGGCGAACCACGGGAAAGGACGCGGCCTCTTGGAGATTGCGCTCGGAGCCGATGAACGGACGGCGAGCTAGTGTTCGCGCGCTGGGGCGATCTGGTCCATCGATTCCGGTTCGCGGTACTCGGCGTCGTCGTGGCCGCATTGCTGGCGCTCGGCGGGTACGGCCTGGGATTGCACGATGAGCTGAGCTCGGGCGGCATGGACGATCCCGGCTCGGAATCCGCGCTGGCAGGGCGCTTGGCGGACAGTGCCTTCGGTCGCAACCACGACCTCGATGTGGTGGTGCTCTACACCGCGCCGCCCGGCCGGACCGTCGACGATCCCGAGTTCAGCCGCAAGATCGTCGACAACCTCAACAGCCTGCCTCGTGCGTATCCCGGCGCGATCTCCGGCGTCAACGGGGCCTACTGGCCGACGGAAACGGGCCGGGCGAGTGGTTCGCTGTTCGCGACCCCTGACCGCACCCGTGCGGTCGCCGCCGTGGCCATCGTCGGCGACAACGACACCGAGATGCTGCGCAACACCAGAAAGGTGAAGGACGCCTTCACGATTCCCGGTGTCGATGTGCAGGTGGGCGGCCTGCAGCCGGTGGCGGGAACACTCAACGACACCCTGTCCGACGACATTCGGCGGATGGAAGTCCTCGCCTTCCCGGTGGTCGCCCTGCTGCTGTTCTTCATCTTCGGCGGTGTGGTCGCGGCCGCGCTGCCGTTGATCGTGGGTGGGTTGACGATGGCGGGTGCGAGCGGGATCGTGCGCACCTTCACCTACGTCACCGAGGTGAACTCTTTCGTCGCGCCGGTGGTGTCGATGATCGGCGCCGGATTGGCCATCGACTACGGGCTGTTCATCGTGAGTCGCTTCCGTGAGGAACTCGCCGAAGGCTACGACACCGCGTCGGCGGTGCGGCGCACGATGACGACGGCGGGGCGCACCGTGGTGTACTCCGCGACGATGATCATCGCCAGCGCGGGCGGCATGCTCTTGTTCCCGCAGGGGTTCCTGAAATCCATCGCCTACGGCGCCATCGCGACTGTGTCGCTGGCGGCGCTCACCGCGATCACCTTGCTGCCCGCGATGCTCGCGATCCTCGGTGCGCGCGTAGATCTGTGGGGCAGCAGACGGCTGCGGCGAACGAAGTCCGCGCACGAGGTGGAGAACGGTTTCTGGGGTCGGAGCACCCAGTGGGTGATGCGGCATCCGGTGAAGGTCGCGGGTGTGCTGTGCGTGGTGTTGGTGCTGCTGATTCTGCCCGCCCGCAACCTCGCCTTCGGTGGCTTCAGCGAACGATATCTACCGCCGGACAACAGCACTCGCGTCGCGCAGGAGCAGATCGACGCGACCTTCCCCGGCCGCCGATCGGATCCGATCGACCTGATCTTCGTCTCCGACGACAGCGTCGCGATCGGTGCGGCCCTGAAACTGGCCAACCGGGCACCCGGGCTGGCGGCGAAGTTCGAACTGCCGTCGCGTTCGCCGGTGCAGTCCGATGTCTACCGCACCACAACGACGCTCACAGACTCCGATGCGGCCGGTGACACCATCGAGTACCTGCGCGGCATCGAACTTCCCGACGGGGTCCAGATGCTCGTCGGCGGTGTCCCCACCATCCAGAAGGACAGCATCGACGCGCTGCTCGAGCGCATCCCATGGATGATCGCCCTCGTCCTGTTCGTCACCACCTTGCTGATGTTCCTGACCTTCGGTTCGCTGGTCCTGCCGATCAAGGCCGCCCTCATGAGCGCGCTCGGCCTCGGCTCGACGCTGGGCATCCTCACCGTGATCTTCATCGACGGTCATGGCGCGAGTCTGCTGAACTTCACCCCGCAACCCATCCAGGCCAACATGCTGGTGATGATCATCGCCATCATCTACGGCCTGTCCACCGACTACGAGGTCTTCCTGCTCTCGCGGATGGTCGAAGCGCGGGCCGCGGGTGCCTCCACGACGGAGGCTGTTCGCATCGGCACCGCCCACACCGGCCGCATCATCACCGCCGCCGCCCTGATCCTGCTCGTCGTCACCGGCGCCTTCGCCTTCTCCGACCTCGTCCTCATGCAATACGTCGCTTACGGCATGATCGCCGCGCTCATCATCGACGCCACCGTGCTGCGCATGCTCCTGGTCCCCGCGACGATGAAACTGCTCGGCGACGACTGCTGGTGGGCTCCCACCTGGATGAAGGCCGTCCACGCCAGATTCGGACTGGGCGAATCACCGTCCTCGGCAACGACAGCGGCAGATTGTCGGACCTCTGACATACGGTGACCGGAGATCTGTCACGCCGTGTGTTCGGTTGCCATGAACGGAGTACTGATGAGCCGCCATATTCAGATCACCTTCGACGCGCACGATCCGGCCGCGCTGTCGACCTTCTGGCGGGATGCGCTGGGATACGTGCATCCGGGGCCGCCGGGCGTCGAGGTGCCCGCCGGGGTGGACCCGCTCGTGGTGTGGGATCAGTTCCTCGCACGGATCGGGGTTCCGGCGCAGGAGCGGAACTCGAAATCGGCGATCGAGGATCCAGCGGGTCACGGTCCGCGGGTGTTCTTCCAGCGGGTACCCGAGGGCAAGGCCGCGAAGAACCGGGTTCACCTCGATGTGCGGGCGGCGCCCGGGTTGCAGGGGGACGAGCGGATGGCGGCGTTGGAGACCGAGTGCGCGCGACTGGTCGCGCTGGGTGCGCAGCGGGGCGAGCGCTTCGAGCCCGAGCCGCCGATGAGTGCCGGGTGGATCGTGATGACCGACCCCGAAGGCAACGAGTTCTGCCTCGATTAAATTTGACAGTCTTGTCAGAGTTAGAGGCGGGCGGCTAACTTCGACCTCATGAAACACGCTCCGATACGCGCACTGGCCCTGCTCACCACCGGTCTTCTCGCCGGTGCGTTCGGCTACGGTGCCGCGAATCTGGTCCCGACTTTTCATCGGGTCCCGCTGCAGATGCGCCTGGAATTCCACACCGAGCTCATGCAGAACAACAGCATCAGCATGCAGCTCACCATGGCCGCCGCCGCGCTGAGCTGCCTCGTCCTGGCCGTCGTGCAGACGGGCAGGGACCGGGCGCTCGCCGCGGCGGCCGCGCTGCTCGTCGTCGGATCGTTCCTCATCACCCGGCTCGGCAACGTGCCGATCAACCACAAGATCAACGCCTGGGCTGTCGACGGCGCGCCCGCCGACTACGCCGACATCCTCGCGCGGTGGGATCTGTTCCACTTCCTGCGGACCGGGACAGCACTGGTCGCGTTCGCGCTGATCATCGCCCTGGTGGTGTGGCGTGCCGAGGAGCAGAAGCGAGAGTTTCGCCGTGCGGACGAGGGGGTCGGGGCTACCGTGGGTTGACCACGACGGCGTGGTCACGTGGCTGCCACCGGAAGGAAGCCCGGGGATGCGGTATTTCGACTTTCGCGGAACTTCGATCGCCTATGACGAGGCGGGTGCGGGGCCCCCGATCGTCTTCCTGCACAACCTCGGCGGCGATCGTCACATCTGGCGTGCGCAATTCGACGCCCTGCGGCAGACGCATCGGGTCTTCGCGATCGACCTCATCGGCTACGGCGATTCCGACGCTCCCGACAGCGGATACACCGTCGAGAACTATCTGGCCATGGTCACCGCGTTCTTCGAGGAGCAGGATCTGCGCGATGTGACGCTGGTCGGCCACTGTTTCGGCAGTGCGCTGTCGCTGCTCTACACACAGCGCAATCCCGACCGGGTGCGGTCACTGGTGCTGAGCAGCCCGCTGACCCCGGCCACTCTGCGGCCGACCCGCACCGCGTGGGCGGCGCGACTGGGTCGGCGCGTGCACATCGACGCACTGCTTGCCCGTGTGCGCATTCCCGGCCTGCTGGCGGGACTGATCGTGGCGGAACAGCTGGGCTCGGAGAAGGCGCCGCACGCGGCGGACATCGTCGCGCACCTACGCGAGAGCTGGACCGAACCCCGCCGGCTGATGGTCACCGCCGCGATCTCCCGGGAGATCCCGCGGCTCGGCGAACTGGACGAGTTCGTGCCGCCCCCCGGCTTTCCGTCCATCACCACGGTCTGGGGCAGCCGCAATCGAGTGCTGTGCGCTCGCGCCGGCGCCACGCTGAACCGCACGTTGGCGCCGTCTCGGGCGATCGTCGTGGAGGGTGCGGGGCACCTGGTGATGGTCGAGGCGCCCGATCAGGTCACCGCCGCGGTGCGCACCGCGACGACGGGCGCCCGCGTCGTCGATTCCTAGTACGAACGAACCACCGCCGGGGGTGAATCCCGCTCCGCTGCGACATGCGGCGGAGCGGGCGCTGTTGCTCGGTGAACCGAACTTGTCGGTGCGCGAAGTTAGTCTGCTCTCATGGACGGACCGGACTCTGCGCTACGCCGCTTGACCCGCGAGGCGGGAAAGCTGTTGCGGCCATATGGCTTTCACGGAACGGAAGCATCCTGGACCCAGGTCACCGAGGGCGGGGTCGCCTCGATCCGCCGCACCCGCGTCCAGCGGACCTGGACAGACGGTCAGCAGGCGCTCGGATTCGGTCTCGAGCTCAGCGCGACGCCGACCGCCTGGTGGGAATACCGCGCGTGGCGTGACGCTGTGCGCGACCTCTCGCCGGCGGCGCTCGAGCAAGCCACCGGTCCCGGCGTGATCGACAACCACGGCCTGAGCGCGGAGCTGACCGAGTTGTGGTGGCTGCGCGTCGATCCGGCCCACCGGGAGCGCCCCGCACTCCAGGCCGACGTCGACGCCGTGCGCGCCGACTTGCCGGTGCGCGTCCATGCCTACGCGCGCCGGGCACTGCGATTGCTCGAACCGGACGCCTATCTGGACGAACTACTGGCGGACCCGAATCCACGGCCTGCCGTGCTGGAGGCGATCATCGTTCTGCTCGCCGAACACGGGCCGGGACCGCGACTCGACGATGCGGTGACCCAGTTCCGATTATCCGTCGCCGACCCGAACGAGTCGGGCGCCGAGGACGTCATCGCCTACCTGCGCGGCCGAGCCGTTCCGGTCTGATCGCCCTGCTCGAGCAGCCGGACGGACGGCTCGCCATTATCATTCCGCCCGTGGGAGATGCGGTACAGGAAGATGCCCGGCGGATTCGCCCCGGCAACCGGAAGGACTTCGGTGTCGCCGCCGAACTCTTGGCGACCTCCTTGGCGAATGATCCGGCGAGCCTGTGGCTGCACCCGAAGGAATCCAGCCGCAGAACCCGGCTCGTCCGCTCGTTTCGATTCTCGCTCGATGACGCCCGCGATTGCAGCGACGGCGTCGACCTCGCGCTCGACAGCACCGGCGCGATCGTCGGCGTCGCGGTATGGCTGGCCACCTTTCACATCCTGCCGCGAGCGACGCTGGGTCGACAGCTGAGATCGATCCACACCTACGGTTCGCATGCCGGACGTGCCAGTGCCGGTGCGCGCGCGACCTACGCGGCAGGCGTGCAGGAGCAGCATTGGCACTTGCTGGCCGTGGGCGTCTCCGCGGCGGCGCGTGGGCACGGACACGGACGGGAGCTGATCGCGGCGGGAATGTACCGAGCTGCCGCGGACGGCGTTCCCGTGCACCTGGAAACGACGAATCCCCACAACCTGTCCTTCTATGAACGCCTCGGATTCGAGACGACCGGGGTGCTCGACCTTCCGGGTGGCGGCCCGCGCAGATGGCTCATGCGTCAAGTGCCGCAACCGATCCCGAATCCCGCTCGGGACCGGCGACCGCGCAATACCTGAAGGCGCTCCGAAACGCGAGAAGTTCGCGATGGAAATTGTTGTGGAAATCCATGACAATTCCGCGGAAAGGGAATTGGAACGTCAAAACCTGTGCACGGTGATAGCGGTCCGTGTGGTGGCCGTGATCTGATCGAGATGTCCCGAAGCTGGGATGCTTCACAGAGTGCAAATAAGGATGACCGTATGAACTCCAGAATTTCCCGTCCGCTCGCCGTCGCCGCGATCGCGCTGTCCGCCGGTGCGATCGGCGCAGGCACCGCCACGGCCGCGGCGCCTGCGCCCGTCTCGGGTTCGGTGGAAGTGTGTGTCCCCCTTCCGCTCCCGGTGCTCGAGGTCAGCTTCTGCCTGTAACCGACTGACACGGCTAAATGCGGCGGTGGCGACACCGTTCACGGAGTGAAGATGTGCGCGGCTCCGGTTCGGATCCGCCACCGCCGCACCGTTGTGGACCCGCAGGCCCGCGGGTTTCTTTGTCGGAAAGCATCATTGATCCAGCCTTCTCTTACTCTTTGTCACAAGTGAAGGTTGGACGGGGGATTGTCGTTCACGGTAGTTTGGGGGCTTGCCCAGTGATCTGGGTGGGAAGGATTCATCATGGCTGGCGCAACGTCCATCGAGCCGTTCCTGACCGTTTCGGGGCGGCCGGTGTCGAACCCCTTGAAGGATGTACGGACGATATCCCGCCAGATGGTGGTGCATTTCATCGAGAATGTCGTGCCGTGCGGCACGCTGCCCGGCGAAGCACTCGACGGAGACGTCACCACGGTGACCCGCGTCTGTCTCGAGCTGACCAGGAGCATGCTCGACGGCCGCGATATCCCGGGACGGGTCGAGCGAGTACAGGCCGCCGCCGCCGATTGGGCGCGCGAGGGAATCCCGATCGACACCATTCACGACGCCGTGCACGAGGGCTTCAAACTGGGCTTCGATCTCGTCATCACCAACGTCACCAATCATGACTACGACACCGTGATCGGGGTGGCTCGGCGGCTGATGGACGCCCAGAAGATGATCACCTCGGCGGTCTCGGTGGCCTACGTCCGCGAATTGCGATCGGTGGACAGCGAGCACCACACCGCGGTGCACACCCTCACGTCGGCGCTGCTCGGCGGCCAGAACACGTCGACGATGGCGCGCGAATGTGGCATCGAGGTCGCCGATCGCTATCACGTGATGGCACTCGAACTCCCGCCGCACGCAGAGGAATTCGATCCCACTCTGGACGCGAAAGTCGTCGCGCGACGGAAATTGCGCCGCGTGCAGGCAGAACTGGCGGACCGCTGTGACGGGAAGGTGCTGTCGCTGTTGAGCGTGGACGGCGGCACGCTACTGTTGCCCGCGCACGAATTCACCCAGGTGGAATTGGATGAGCTGATCGTGCACCTGTCCGCCGCGGCGCAGGTGCCGGTGCGTGCGGTGGCGACGTCGGCGACGCCGTCCGAAATCCCGCACGCCGCCGAGCAAGTCCATGAACTCGTCGAAATCGTGCATCGGTTCGGTGGTCCGAGCAAGGTATATCGCCCGCACGAATTGGCCTTCGAATATCAGCTGACCCGGCCGGGCCCCGCGCGCGATTATCTGAGTTCCATCGTCGATTCCCTCGAAGCGCATCCGGAACTACTACGCACGCTCGAGGTGTACATGTCCACGAATATGCAGCGGTCACGGACCGCGCGCATGATGTTCATCCACACGAACACCGTCGACTACCGATTGAAAAGGATCGGCCAGATGACCGGGTTCGACCTCAACGACGTGTCCGGTCTGTGTCATCTGCGCGCCGCTCTGTTGATCCGGGCCCACCGCGGGTCCGGATCAACAGAGCTCTATCGGCCCCCGAGTGAAACCAGTTCGCGCGCGGGCTGATCACATGGGGTAGAGCGGGTGCTTACGCGGGTTGAACTCCGGCTTGACCGGCGGCTTGTCGCGCAGCAGACGCAGTGCGTGCCGGATCTCGAGGCGGGTGCGTGAGGGCTCGATCACCGCGTCGATGTAGCCGCGCTCGGCGGCGACCCACGGGGTGGCGATGGTCTCGTTGTACTGGTTGATCATGAAATCGCGCGCCGCGGCGCGGTGTTCCTCGGGGACAGCGGCCAATTGGCGTTTGGCGGCGAGGTCGACCGCACTTTCGGCGCCGATCACGGCGATCCGGGCGGTCGGCCAGGCGAAGCTGACGTCGGCACCGACCTGACGGCAGCCCATCATGCCGTAGGCGCCGCCATAGGACTTGCGCACCACCAGGCTGATGATCGGTACTGTCGCCTCGATGATCGCGCGCGGCATCCGGCCGCCCCGGATGATCACGCCCGCGTCTTCCTGATCGAGGCCGGGCAGCACGCCGGGAGTATCGGTGACGAAGATCAGCGGGATGTTGAAGGCGTTGCACAGCCGGATGAAGTAGGTGCCCTTGTCGGAGCACGCGGCGTCGACGGACCCGCCGAGGACCAGCGGCTGATTGGCGATCACACCGACCGGATAGCCGTCGACCCTGGCGAACCCGGTGATCAGGTTCGGGGCGAAAGCCGCCCGGATCTCATGGAATTCACCATCGTCGAACAGGCGCAACAGGACGTCGTGCATGTCGTAACCCGCACGATCGGAATCCGGGATGATCGTCTCGAGTTCCAGGTCGTAGGCGGTGATGTCGGGTTCCAGGCCGGGATTGACGACCGGCGGCTGTTCGAGGCAGCTCGACGGCATATAGCTGAGATAATTGCGGGCCCAGTCGAAGGCTTCCTGCTCGTTGTCCGCGACGTGATGCAGGGTGCCACGTTTGGCCTGCACCTCCGCGCCGCCGAGCGCCTCGGCGCTGATGTCCTCACCGTTGACGGCCTTGATCACGTCGGGCCCGGTGACGAACATGTAGGTATCCTTCGTGCCGACGAGCACGTCGGTATTGATCGGTCCGTAGACCGAGCCCGCCGCGCATTTGCCGAGCATGATCGACACCTGCGGCACATAGCCCGACAGCTTCTCCAGAACCCGGGTCATATCGCCGAACGAGGCGAGTGAACCGGCCGCGTCCTGCACCCGCGCGCCGGGGGATTCGTTGATCGTCACCACCGGGCAACCGTTGTCGAACGCGAGTTTGAGCGCCTGCATGAACTTGCGCGCCGCCGTGATACCGACCGACCCGCCGTACACGGTCGGATCATGAGCGATCACGATCACTGTCCGGCCATGGATCAGCCCACGACCGGTCACCAGTCCGTCGCCGTAGAGGGCATCGGGCTGTCCGGGCTGACGTGCCAACGCTCCGATTTCGATGAATGTCCCAGGGTCGAGCAGCATGTTCATCCGCTCGCGAACGCTCGGAACGCCCTTCTTCGCTCGCTTCGCTACGGCGGCCTCACCTGCTGGTTCCGCGGCGATCGCCAGAATCTCGGCCAGCCCGTCGAGCTTCGCCTTGGTACTTACCACGCTTACTGCCACCTTCCAACCAACTCAAATGCTGTGCGCGACGGTAGTCGAATCACGGTGTGGCAGCGCGATAAGCGGGGGAGGCGGGAGAGGTCACAAAGTCTCGGTCGGCGATCTCATCGCATTCTCTACACCGAGCTCAGCGGTCCTCGTGGGTGGACGCGGTGACCGGCCAGATCGGCAGGCGAAGGGCGGCGGTGGCGGTGGCGGGCACGACGGGGTCGTTCGGTGCCACCGCGGCGATCCGCTGGTAGGGATCGCCGGGTGCGGGGCGTGGATCCGGTTCGCCCTTGTTGGGCCACAGCGCGGCCGCGCGTTCGGCCTGGGCGGCGATCGTCAGTGACGGATTGACACCGAGGTTGGCCGAGATCGCCGAACCGTCGACGACGCTGAGACCGGGGTAGCCGTGGACCCGGTGATAGGGGTCGATGACGCCGTCGCTCGCATCGGTACCGATCACGCAACCGCCGATGAAGTGCGCGGTCATCGGGACGTTGAACACATCGGGCCAGGTACTGCCCGGTGTGGCACCGAGTTTCGCGGCGACGTGCCGGGTCGCCTCGTGCCCGGGCGGGATCCACGACGGGTTGGGTTCGCCGAAACCCTGCTTGCTGGTGAACCGGCGGCCGAACACCCCGCGCCGGGTGTAGGTGGTGATCGAATTGTCCAGGCTCTGCATCACCAGCAGGACCAGCGTGCGCTCGCTCCACCGGTTGGTGCGCAGCAGTCGCACGGTCTGCACCGGGTGTCGCCCGGCGATGAGCAGCACCCGCGACCATCGCGGCAGGCGCTGATCGCCGTCGACCAGATAGGTGTTGAGCAATCCCATGGCATTGGACCCCTTGCCGTAGCGCACGGGTTCGACGTGGGTGTTCGGCGTGGGGTGGAACGAGGACGTGATCGCCACGCCCTTGGTGATGTCGACGGCGGGGTCGACCTCGGTGCGTCCGGCGCCGAGGATGGCTTCGGAGTTGGTGCGCGTGAGCACACCCAGTCGCGGTGAGATCCCGGGAAGCACCGCGGTGTCGCGCATGCGGAACAGCAGATGCTGGGTGCCCCAGGTACCCGCGGCCAGGACGACATGTCGCGCCGACCGGGTGGCACGGTGTTTGCGGATCCAGCTCCCGGTGCGTTCGGTGTCGACCAGCCAGCTGCCGTCGGGTCGGGGCCGGATCGCGGTCACCGTGGTCATCGGCGAGACCACGGCGCCGGCCCGCTCCGCCAACCCGAGGTAGTTCTTGACGAGGGTGTTCTTGGCGCCGTGACGGCAGCCGGTCATGCATTCCCCGCACTCGATGCAGCCGGTGCGCGCGGGACCGACGCCGCCGAAGTAGGGGTCGGCGGCGGTCCGGCCGGGTTCGCCGAAATACACCCCGACCGGGGTCGGCACGAAGGTGTCACCGACTCCCATCTCGTTGGCTACCGACTCGATGATCGTGTCGGCCGGAGTCATGTGCGGATTGCGCACGACGCCGAGCATGCGGCGGGCCTGGTCGTAATGGGGGCTGAGCTCGGCGTCCCAGTCGGTGATATCGGCCCACTGCCGGTCGCCGAAGAACGCCGATCCGGGTTTGTACAGGGTGTTGGCGTAGTTGAGCGAACCACCGCCGACCCCGGCGCCTGCCAGGATGAAGCAGTCGCGCAGGCGGTGAATGCGCTGGATGCCGTAGCAACCCAACCGTGGGGCCCACAGATACCGGCGCAGATCCCAGTTGGTCGCGGCGAAGTCCGCGTCCGCGAACCGGCGACCGGCTTCGAGGACACCCACGGTGTATCCCTTTTCCACCAGGCGCAGGGCAGTGACGCTGCCACCGAACCCGGATCCGACGATCAAGACGTCGTAGTCGTAGGAAGGGGCGGCGGCGTTGCCGGGAGAGTCTGCTGACACGGACCCGACGGTAGAAGCCCGCGTGCCGACGCGACTGATTCGGCGCGCCGACTGGCAGAACTCACGATCTCGGGCGCGTAGTTATGGCACGGATGACAGCCGAAGGCCCGCCCACGTCCCGCACCTGGTGGGACGGGTGGGATGCCACCTCGAATATGTTGTAGGTCAACATGATTGATAGGATTTCGCAGTGAGTGGATGGTCCGGGACCGCAGACCTTGGCCGTCCACTCACTCAGGGGAGATACTTGTTCAACCAGCGGGCATCGCGACGCCTGCCAGCGGTCATCTCAGCGCCTCCGGCCGCTCGCGTTCGTCAGGTTGTATGGTGCTCGGCGGCCGCTCGTGCCTTGGCTACGTGCCGGTAACCCGCGCACGGTGCTTGTATATGGGGCACGGGGGTGCAGACTGCGCACGGACCGGGAGTTGCAAATCTCACCCGCAGGACGATGTCCTGGGTAAATGGAAGGAGTCGGCGAGTGTTCAGCCGTATCGCCATCGTGAATCGGGGCGAGGCCGCTATGCGCCTCATCCATGCCGTCCGTGATCTGGCGGCGGCAACCGGGCTACCGATCGAAACCGTAGCCCTGCACACCGACGTGGACCGGAACGCCACCTTCGTCCGGGAAGCCGATATGGCCTACGACCTCGGTCCGGCCTCGGCACGCCCGTATCTCGACCTCAAAGCCCTCGAGAATGCCCTCGTGGCCACCAAGGCCGACGCGGCCTGGGTCGGCTGGGGCTTCGTCGCCGAGGATCCGGCGTTCGCCGAACTGTGCGACCACATCGGCGTCACCTTCGTCGGGCCGAGCGCCGAGGCGATGCGCAAGCTCGGTGACAAGATCGGCGCCAAGCTGATCGCCGAGGAAGTCGGCGTGCCGGTCGCGCCGTGGAGCCGGGGCGCGGTCGACACCGTCGAAGACGCCATCGAAGCGGCCACCGCGATCGGCTACCCGCTGATGCTGAAGGCCACCGCCGGCGGTGGCGGGCGCGGCATCCGCGTGATCACCAACGAGGCCGAACTCGTCGACGCCTACGAGCGCACCAAGCAGGAGGCCGCCCGCGCCTTCGGCAGCGGCGTCGTCTTCCTGGAGCGCCTGGTCACGGGCGCCCGGCACGTCGAGGTCCAGGTGATCGCCGACGGTCAGGGCACCGCGTGGGCGCTGGGCGTGCGCGATTGCTCGGTGCAGCGACGCAATCAGAAGGTGATCGAGGAATCCTCCTCTCCCGTGCTGAGCGCCGAGCAGACCGCCGAACTCAAGGGCTCCGCCGAGCGCCTGGCGATCGCGGTCGGGTACTGCGGCGCGGCGACCGTCGAGTTCCTCTACCACCCCGGTGACCAGCTGTTCGCCTTCCTCGAGGTCAACACCCGCCTGCAGGTCGAGCACCCGATCACCGAGCTCACCACCGGTTTCGACCTGGTGCACGCGCAGCTGCGGGTTGCCTCGGGCATCAAGCTCGAGGGCGAGCCGCCGGTCGAGCGCGGCCACGCCATCGAAGCCCGCCTCAACGCCGAAGACCCCGACCGCGACTTCGCGCCCGCCCCGGGCCGCATCGTGCGACTCGATCTGCCCGCGGGTCCCGGCATCCGCGTCGACACCGGCGTCAGCCAGGGCGACACGATCCCCGCCGACTTCGACTCGATGATCGCCAAGATCATCGCCTACGGCCGCGATCGCGCCGAGGCCCTCGGCCGGCTGCGCCGGGCCATGGCCCAGACCCGCGTCGTCATCGAAGGCGGCGCGACGAACAAGAGTTTCGTCCTCGACCTGCTCGACCAGCCCGAGGTCATCGACGCCAGCGCCGACACCGGCTGGATCGACCGGGTACGCGGCGAAGGCCGCCTGGTGACCCATCGGCACTCCACCGTCGCGCTGGCGGTGGCCGCGATCGACGCCTACGAGGAAGACGAGCGGGTCGAGCGGCATCGACTGCTCTCGACCGCGTCCGGCGGGCGTCCGCAGGTACAGCACGAGAGCGGACGGCCGCTGGATCTGAAGCTGCGTGGCGCGGGATATCGCGTGCGCGTGGCCCGGATCGGCGCGCACCGCTTCCGCGTCGGCATCGAGGCCGGTGGCGAATTGCGCACCGCCGATGTCGATCTGGAGCGTTTCGATCACCACACCGGCCAGATCGTCGTCAACGGCACCCGCTACCGCCTGATCACCGGCACCCACGGACCCACCCATGTGGTGGACGTCGACGGCGTGACCCACCGGATCAGCCGCGACGAGGGCGGTGTCGTCCGCTCGCCCGCCCCCGCGCTGGTCGTCGGCACGCCGCTCGAGGTCGGCGCCGAGGTCGAGGCCGGAGCGCCCGTGCTGGTGCTGGAGAGCATGAAGATGGAAACGGTGCTGCGCGCACCGTTCCGGGCCCGGCTGAAGGAATGCGCGGTCTCGGTCGGCACCCAGGTCGAAGCGGGCGCGCCGCTGCTGCGGCTCGAGCCGCTCGCCGACGACGACGAAGCCGCCGAGGCCGAGACCACCGGCACCGTCGAGCTCGATCTGCCCAGCGCGGCAACACCATTGCGCGCCCACGAGCGCGTGGCCCGCGGCCTGCAGGACCTGAGCAGCCTGCTGCTCGGCTTCGACGTGGACCCGCACGACGACCGCCGCGTCCTCGACGACTACCTCACGGCGCGACGCGAAGCCGTCGCCGACAGCCTGCGCCCGCTCGCCGAAGAGCTCGAACTGGTGCAGATGTTCGCCGATCTCGCCGAGCTGAGCCACAATCGGTCGGCCGACGACGATCACGTCCAGGGACACGTCCACAGCGCCCGTGAGTACTTCCACACCTACCTGCAGAGTCTCGATGTCGAGCGGGCCGGGCTCCCCGAGTCGTACCAGGCCAAACTCGGCACGGCGCTGCGCCACTACGGCGTCACCGAGCTGGACCGCACGCCCGACCTCGAAGCGGCGGTCTTCCGGATCTTCCTCGCTCAGCAGCGTCCCACCGACACCGTCACCGTCGTCACCGCGCTGCTGCGCGAATGGCTGACCGAGCCGATGCCCGACCAGGTGCTGCGCGAACCCGTCGGCCTGGCGCTCGAGCGTCTCGTCGCGGCGACGCAGGTGCGTTTCCCGGTGATCGCCGATCTCGCCCGCGGTCTGGTCTACGCCTGGTACGGCCAGCCGCTGCTGCGCCGCAACCGCGCTCGCGTGTACACCAACGTCCGCAAGCACCTGAGCTACCTGGACGCGAACCCGGCCGCCGACGATCGCGGCGCCCGGATCGCCGAAATGGTGCGCAGCACCGAACCCCTGGTGCGGTTGCTCGGCCAGCGGCTCGAGCGCGACAAGCCCGACCACACCTCGATGCTCGAGGTGCTGACCCGGCGTTACTACGGCAACAAGGGCCTCACCGGCGTCCGCACCGAACAGGTCGGCGACACCACGTTCGTCGTGGCCGAACGCTACGGTTCGACGCTGGTCTCGACCGCTGTCGGCTTCGACAAGCTCGACGCCGCACTGGACGGGCTCGCCGAGCTGGCGAGCGGCGCCGTCTCCATCGACGCCGACATCTACCTCAGCTGGGAATCGCAGCCCGAGGACTTCGACGCGATGGCCGCGGCCCTACAGGAGGTGCTGGGCGCGCACCCGGTACCGAATCAGGTGCACCGGATCACCGCCACCGTCGCGGGCAGCGGCGGTTCGGTCATGCACCACCACTTCACCTTCCGTCCGTCGGTGACGGGGATGGCCGAGGAACGGCTGATCCGCGGACTGCACCCCTACATCGCGCAGCGGATGCAGCTGGAGCGGTTGCGCAAGTTCGACCTCACCCGGTTGCCGTCCTCGGACGAAGAGGTCTACCTGTTCCGCGGCGTGGCCAAGGAGAACCCCTCCGACGAGCGCCTGATCGCCTTCGCCCAGGTCCGTGACCTCGCGGCATTGCGCGATCACGACGGCCGGTTGGTCGCCCTGCCCACCGCCGAGAGTGCCATCGCCACCTGCGTCGACTCGATCCGGCGGGCCCAGTCGCGGTTCCCCTCGGCCAAGCGGCTCAACACCAACCGCATCGTGATGTACATCTGGCCGCACATGGATGTCACCCGCGCGGAGCTCGAGACCATCGGCGGCCACGTGCTGCCGACGGCCGCGGGCGCCGGGCTCGAGGAGATCCTGCTCATCGCCCGCCAGCGCGATCCCGAGACCGGCGAGCTCACCAAGGTCGGCGTGCGGATCTCGTTCCGTCCCGACGGCGGATCCGAGGTGACGGTCGGCGAACGGACCGACGAACCCGTCGAGCCGTTGGACGAATACCGGCAGAAGGTGCTGCGCGCCGCGGCCCGCAACACCGTGTACCCGTACGAACTGACGTCGCTGCTGGGCGATTTCGCCGAATACGATCTCGACGCGAACCATGCGCTGGTGCCGGTCGATCGGCCCAAGGGCCACAACACCGCGGCGATCGTTGCCGGTGTGGTGACCACAGCGACCGCGCAGCATCCGCAGGGCGTGACCCGAGTGCTGCTGCTCGGTGACCCCACCAAGTCCCTCGGCGCGCTCTCGGAGCCGGAATGCCGCCGGGTGATCGCCGCGCTGGATCTGGCCGAGAGCCTGCAGGTGCCGCTCGAGTGGTACGCGCTGTCCTCGGGCGCGCGGATCTCGATGTCCTCGGGTACCGAGAACATGGACTGGGTGGCGGCCGCGCTCAAGCGGATCGTCGAGTTCACCCAGGACGGTCGCGAGATCAATATCGTGGTCGCCGGCATCAACGTCGGCGCGCAGCCGTACTGGAATGCCGAGGCCACCATGCTCATGCACACCAAGGGTGTGCTGGTCATGACGCCCGACTCGGCCATGGTGCTCACCGGAAAGCAGTCGCTGGACTTCTCCGGCGGTGTCTCGGCCGAGGACAACTTCGGCATCGGCGGCTACGACCGGGTGATGGGCCCGAACGGGCAGGCGCAGTACTGGGCGCCGAACCTGTCCGCCGCCCGCGATGTGCTGATGGCCCATTACGACCACACCTACGTCGCCCCGGGAGAGCAGGCGCCGCGTCGGGCCGCGACCGGCGATCCCGTCGACCGCGACATCTCGAGCTTCCCGCATGTGCTGGCGGACAGCAGCTTCGCCACCGTCGGCGAGATCTTCTCCGCTCACGCCAACCCGGATCGCAAGAAGCCCTTCGACATTCGCACGGTGATGCGGGCACTGGCCGACCAGGACCACCCGGTCCTGGAGCGCTGGGCCGGGATGGCAGACGCCGAGACCGCGGTGGTGCACGACGCGCACCTCGGCGGAATCCCGGTGTGCCTGTTGGGAATCGAGTCACGCAATGTGGCGCGACGCGGCTTCCCGTCCACCGACGGCCCCGACACCTACACCGCGGGCACCCTGTTCCCGCGTTCGTCGAAGAAGGCAGCACGGGCCATCAACGCGGCCAGCGGTAACCGGCCGCTGGTGGTGCTGGCGAACCTGTCCGGCTTCGACGGCTCGCCCGAATCGATGCGCAAGCTGCAGCTCGAGTACGGCGCCGAAATCGGCCGTGCCATCGTGAATTTCGACGGACCCATCGTGTTCTGCGTGATCTCGCGCTACCACGGCGGTGCGTTCGTGGTGTTCTCGAAGGCGCTGAACCCGAACATGACGGTGCTCGCGCTCGAAGGATCGTTCGCCTCGGTGCTCGGCGGCGCGCCGGCCGCCGCGGTGGTGTTCGCCGGTGAGGTGAAGGCCAGGACCGCGGCCGATCTGCGCGTACGGGAGCTGGAAAGCCGGGTGGCCAATGCCGTCGGCACCGACCGCGCGACGCTGAGTGCCGAACTCGACGAGACACGGTCCTCGGTGCGCGCGGAGAAGCTGGGCGATGTGGCCGCGGAATTCGACCGCGTGCACAACATTCAGCGCGCGGTCGAGGTCGGTTCGGTGGACGCCATCGTCAGCGTCGCGGATCTGCGTCCGCGGATCATCGACGCGATCGAGGCGCGACTGCCCGCGTAGTACTCGGCGGACCGGGCTCGGTATTCGACCGAGCCCGGTCAGTCGGCGCCGTACAGGCGCAGAACCGACGATCGGAACTGCGTGGCCGCCGTGGCCGCGTCGACCCGGCCGCCACGCAGCTGCTGTCCCGCCGCGTGGCCGAGCGCGATCGTCGCGGCGACGAGCCATTCGGTGGACAGATCCGTCGTGAATTCTCCGGTCTCGCGGCCGCGCCGGATCAGCGCGTCGAGGTTTTCCTCGACCGGTACGTGGCGTGCGGCGTCGGCCGCGGAGTCGCTGTCGGAGAAGTCGAATCGCGTCTGTTCGGCCAGCATCGTGGCGACGGCGGCGAGGAGCCGGTCGAGAGCTGCCGTGGCGGTGCCGGTGTCGAGGTCGGCGGCTTCCAGTACATCGAGCGCGCGTCGGCTCTGTTCGTCGCGCACCGACGCGAGCAGCATCTCCCTGGTACCGAAGTGCGCGTACGCGGTCTGGCGGGTGACCCCCGCCGCGGCGGCGATCTCGGCCATGCTCGCCTCCGGATGCTCGCCCAGGACCCGGATCGCGGCGGCGACCAGCGCCGACCGGTTGCGCCCTACCTCTACGCGCTGACGGCGCCGCCTTATCTCTGACACGATTGACAACGATAACAGCCCACTTAAAATTGTCAGGTATGTCAGAGATAACTGAACGTGCAGCCCGTCGACTCGTGCTCGACTACACCCGCGACATGGCCCTGTCCGACGAGGACCCCGCCGCGATCGTGGATCGCACGCTGACCGAGGACGTGATCTGGCAGACCGACGGCACCGAGCTCGACCGCGACCGGTTGATTGCGCACGCGTCGCCCGCCCGCAAGAACGTCACCGCCGTCGATGTCACGATCGACGATCTGCTCGTCGACGGCCACCGATTCGCCGCGCGGTGCCGCCTCGACGCCGAACATCGCAAGCTCGGGCACCTACGGATCGAATGGATCATGATCGGCAGCGTCGCCGGCGACGGACGCGTGCGGCGGATTCATCAACTCGCTGTGACCCCGAAGTCGTAGGAGTGGTCCTGACCACATCGAATGCCCCTATATCCTGGTCTCTTCGCATCACGAGTAGGAGCGTTCCGATGGCCTTGGCTCGACACTGCGACCGCGATGGTTGCGATAGCTGGCAGCGCATCGATCACGACGTCAACCACCGATGGATCACCGTCGACCTCGGTGCGGGCGACGTGCGGCACTTCGATACCCGCGACTGCCTGCTGCACTGGGCAGCGGCCACCAGCGTCCCGACCGAGGTCTCTCCGGCTGTGTAATTTCTCAGATTCGCCACCTAGGGTCGAGTCCAGCCGCAGTACGCCGACCTGTACAGGAAGGAAGACTGGCGAGACATGCCGAGCATCACAACGTGCCGAGACGCACTCGAATTGGCGGTGCGTGCGCCCTCGGTGCACAACACCCAACCGTGGCGCTGGCGGATCCAGCGCGGCCGCGTCGATCTGTTCGCCGACTTCGGGCGTCAGGTCACCGCGACAGACCCCTTGGCACGCGCTCTCGTGGTGAGTTGCGGCGCCGCGCTGCATCATCTCGAGGTGGCGTTCGCCATGCTGGGCTGGCAGGCCGAGATCGATCGGTTGCCCGACCCGGATCGACCCGACCACCTCGCGACGGTGCGGTTCACCCCGCGTCCGCCGTCGGATCGCGATATCCGGCTGGCCGCCGCCATCCACCTGCGCCAATCCGATCGGCGCCGCTATCCTGGCGGGCCGGTGCCCGCGCGCGACCTGCGTGCGGTGTCGCGATGCGCGGCCCCGTTCGGGGCCGCGGCCCGGCACGTCCCCGACAGCATGCTCTCGCAGCTGGCCGCCCCCATGCACCGAGCCGCCGCCCGGCACGCGACCGACACGAACTACCTGGCGGAACTGGAGCAGTGGAGCGGCTGCCACGGCGAGCCCAACGGCGTACCCGCCCGCAACGCACCCGTCGCACGCTCATCGGACGAACTACCGGTGCGGGTCTTCGCCGAAGCGGAACTGTCCGAGTACACCGACGAGCCCGACTCCGCCCACTGGCTGGTCGTGTGCACCCCGCACGACAACCGCGTCTCCCAGCTGCGCGCGGGTCAGGCAACGAGCGCGATCCTGCTGCAGGCCACCTACCTCGGCCTGGCGACGAGCCTGCAATCCGAACCTCTCGGCATGCTGGATCTCCGCGACCAGATCCGCACCACGGTCCTGCAGGAATGCGCCTATCCGCACGTCATGATCCGAGTCGGCGTCATGCCGCACGCCGCGGCACCCTTGGAATCCACCCCGCGCCGCCCGGTGACCGAGGTCATCGAAACGAACTGAATCACCTGGTCGATCGGTGTTTCGACCGCGTCGGCGCGAGGGCGGCTGATTGCTTCGATGGATTGCGGGCATGTCCACCACAGGGCGGTCTCGTCCTCGAAAAGGAGCTGCGCGATGAATCAGTCAGAGAAACAGTTTCCCGATGACGCTCGGACCACTCGAACCCATGCGGGCGAGTCGATCAGGGACACCAGGAATTGGCCCGGATTGATTCTTGCCGCTGTCGGGCTGGTGCTGCTCGGTCTCACGCTCACCGCGGCCGGGTACGGCTTCGGCGGCTGGGCCGTGCTGGCGGGTGTGGCGTGCGCGGTGTGTCTGGTGGTGGGGATCGGGCTCGTGGTCGCCGAGCACCGACGGGTGAAGGCGCAGGAGGGTCTCGCCTTGGGCGAGCCACGGGGACACTGAGATGGTCGTCCTGCGGGCGCCGCGGGTCTACCGGCCGCAGGCCGATACCTGGCTGCTCAGCCGTGCGATGCGTGAAGTGCCGTCGCTGTCCGGCGGGCGGGTGCTCGACGTCTGCTCGGGGACCGGCGCGCTCACCATGGCCGCCGCCGCGGCGGGCGCGAGCAGTCTGACCGCCGTCGACCTGTCCTGGTCGGCGCTGATGTCGACATGGATGAACTGCCGGTTACGCGGCATCGCGGTGGAGCTGCTGCACGGCGATTTCGGATCCGCGCTGCGGCTGCCCCGCTTCGACGTGGTGGTCGCGAATCCGCCCTATGTTCCCGCGGGCCGGGCGACCGGTCGCGGTGCGGCGCTGGCCTGGGACGCGGGCGCCGACGGCCGAAGTGTGCTCGACCGGTTGTGCGCGATGCTGCCGGACCTGCTCACCGAGCGTGGCGTCGGGTTGATCGTGCATTCGGCGATCAACGACCCCGAGCGCAGCCTGTGCCAACTGCGTGGACTGGGCGCGAACGCCCAGGTCGCGGCGACCGGAACGGTGCCGTTCGGACCGGTCATGCGGTCTCGCGCCGGATGGTTGGCCGCCAACGGCTTCATCCGGCCCGGCCAGCGCGAGGAGGAACTGGTGGTGATCCGTGTCGACCGAACATCGTCTCCCGTCGCCGACCTCGCCTGAGGCGCGGCGGGTCGTGCTCACCGACGGCGGGCCCGCGCTCATCGACGGTCCCGTCGACGTGGTCACCCCCGACGGGACGGTCCTGCACTGCGACCGTTTCGTGGTGGCGCTGTGTCTGTGTCGCCGGTCGAGCACCTACCCGCTGTGCGATACGAGCCACCGGCGCCGGCGTCATCCGAGGAGTGCCGAATGACGGCTCTGCGATCACTGCCCCGCCCGCGTGGCGAGTTGTCTGCCGCGGTCACCGAATTGCTCACGCGGACACCAGGTTTAGCGGTTCCCGAAGTCGGTGGACTCGACCCCTACGGCGAGGATCTCCTGCTGACCCTGCACACCTGTTACGAACTGCACTATCAGGGATTCGCCGGTGTCGACGAGAACTGGGAGTGGGATCCCGACCTGCTGCGGCTGCGCCGCGACCTGGAGAACCAGCTGCTCACAGCCCTGCATGCCGATGTCCCCGGCGGCGAGGACGTCGAGGCAGAACTCGACCGTCTCCTCGAACCGACCCGTGACACCGACGGCATCGCGGGATTCCTCGCCGAGCGGGGGACGGCCGATCGGTTGCGCGAATACTTCGTCCACCGCTCGATCTATCACCACATCGAAGCCGACCCGTACGCCTGGGTGATCCCGCGCCTGCGCGGACAGGTGAAAGCGTCGCTGGTGGCGGTCGAGTTCGACGAGTTCGGCGCCGGCCGCGGCGAACGCGTGCACGCGCGACTCTTCGCCGATCTCCTGTCCGGCGCCGACCTCGAGCCGGGCTACCTGCACTACCTCGACACCGTGCCCGCGCCGATGCTGGCGCTGGTGGACATGATGACGTTGTTCGGCCTGCACCGTGGCCTGCGCGGCGCGCTGATCGGCCATTTCGCGACCGCCGAGATCACCTCGCCGCCCGCGTCGCGCCGATTGGCCGAGCTCGCCCGCACGCTGCTCCCGCATCCCGCGTGCGCGCACTTCTACACCGAACACGTCGAAGCCGACGCCGTGCACGAACAGGTGATGCGGCGCGACGTCATCGCCGGATTGCTGGCCACCGAACCCGGCCGAGCTGCCTCGGTCGTGTTCGGCATCCAGGCGACGAACCTGCTCGAGGATCGCTTCGCCGAACATGTCCTGACGTGCTGGAACGCGGATCGCAGCTCGTTGCGCGAGGCACTCAGTGCACCCGCCGCACCTGCGTGAAAGTGATCCCGACGGGGTAACCGCCCTGTTCCCGGTCGTAGGCCTCGTGGTCTGCGGTGAGATGGTCGGTGATCGAGTGCATCACGTGCCAGCCGAAACCGGTCGTGTCTACCGGGTGGTCGCTGTCGCAGACCGCGGCAACCGCGACCCGGATCCGGAATCCGTCGGCGGTGACCTCGCAGTGGATCTCGGACTCGGGTACCGCGTCGAGGATCAGGCACGTGGCCGCCTCGTCGAGCGCGACGCGGATATCGGCTACCTCGTCGACCGTGAAACCGGCGATCAAGGCGACAGTTTCGGCGACCGCCCGGAGCATGACAACCTGGCTCAGATCGGCGTCGATCTGGACGCGGGTCGATGTCGCACGGGTCGAGTCGGTGATGATCCGGTCGCTCGAATCCACGATGTCCTCCTCCCGAGCGTGCGCCGGAGTGGCTTCATCGAGCGCATACCCAGGATCAGGGTGATCGAAACGGCCTGTCAGTGACCTGGTTCCGATCGCGAGGCTTCGTCGATCGACAGGTAACACCGGAACAGCGGCCGCACACCGACCAGATCCAGCGCTCGCTCCACCTCACGGGTGCCGGTGAGCAGGCGAATGTCGACCCGGTGCGTCCACGCCTCGACCTTGGCGTCGCGCAGCATCGCCGCGACGCGGATACTCAGGAATTCGGTGTCGCGCAGGTCGATGACGACGACGCGTGCGCCCGAACGCACGGAGCGATCGAGGAGCGAACGGAATCGCGGCATGCGCGCCGCGTCGAGCTCGATGCCGCCCTGGAGCACCCAGCAGCCAGGTCGTCCCGGGTCGCGCAAGGCCGGCTCGGCCGCGGTATCCGCGGAGCAGCCGCGGTACCAGCGCAGCCGACTCGAATGCCGACGATCCGTGACGACAGACATGAAACCTCCTGTGCGACAGGAATGACCGGTCGTCGCTGCCGACAGCCGTCTACCGGCTCGGGGGAGCGGTAGACGAGGACCGGGGTCGGCTGGAGGTCTCAACCTGGAACAATTCTGGCACGTGTCGCCGCCGCTGTCACTGGGTCGACGTTGGCTCGGCGAGCGCTTGCTCACGCAGAAAGGTCAAGGTCCGCGACAGGATCCGCGAGACCTGCATCTGCGAGACACCCAGGTGCTCGGCGATCTGGCCCTGCGTCTGGGACTCGTAGAAACGCATGATCAGCACCTGCCGTTCCTCGGCGGGCAGCGCGGCGATCAGCGGGCGTACCGCCATCGCGTCCTCGGTGAGTTGGTAGCAGGGCTCGTCGCTGCCGAGCGTGTCGGTGATCGGCTGGGTGGAGTTGTCTCGGCCGTCGTGGGTGACGCCGTCGATGGAGTTGGTCTGGTAGCCGTTGCCCGCGACCAGCGTGCGGGTCACCTCGACCAGGTCGACATCGAGTTCGTCGGCGAGTTCGTGCGCGGTGGGGAACCGGCCGAGCCGCTGCGAGAGTTCCTCGGTGGCGGGCCCGATCCTGAGCTGGATCTCCTTGAGCCGGCGCGGCACCCGGACCGCCCACGTGCGATCACGGAAGTGCCTGCGCACCTCACCCATGATCGTCGGGATCGCGAAGGACAGAAATGAGGAGCCGCGGGTGACGTCATAGCGATCTACGGCGAGCACCAGGCCCACCCTGGCGGTCTGCTCGAGGTCGTCGAACTGCTCGCCGCGGCCGTTGAACTTGCGCGCGATGTGATCGGCGAGCGGCAAGCACAGTTCGATCACCTGCGCGCGCACGGTGTCGTGGTGTTCGTCGCCGGGCTCGAGCGCCCGCAGCTTCTCGAACCACGGTTCGATGTTGTCGTAGCTGTCGCCGTGCGAATGCGATCGCCGGGCGGTCGAACGGTCGGCCGAAACTGTCGTTGATTCCCATGTCATCGCTACTTGCCTCACTTCCAGGCGGTTGCAGATGTGTTCATGGGGTACCCACCGGGACCCGGGGCTATGCCCTACCCACGAGGCTAGCGCGCAATGGTCACGACTTGGCAGGTCCGTGCAATCGCCGGATCCAGCCGAATTCGACCGTGGTGGGGTAGCCGCCGCGGGCCGCGTCGAACCCGGCGTAGTCGGTGCGCAGCGCGTCGGTCAGCGTCGCGACGACATGCCAGCCGAAGGACTGCTCATCGAGGGCGGCGGGCTCTCGTGCCACTGCGCTCACCCGGGCGCCGAGCGCTCCGTCCCCACCGGTGAACGCGCAGTCGAGCAGGGAGTCCGGCGTCGCGACCAGCATCAACGCGGTGGCGACCTCGTCGAGAGCCAGCAGCAGGTCGGTGACCTCGTCGAGCGCGAAACCACCGACGAGCAGCACTGTCTCGGCGAGGGCGTGCACCATGCTCAGCTGGTCCAGTTCGGCGGGCACCTGGAACCCGACAGTTCTCGAGCGGGGAGCGGTGTCGCGATCTCGAGCCCGCACGCCACCTCCCTCATCCACTACCGTTTGTCGGAGGTTACCCCGTAACCGCCGGGTCACGCCTCGAGCTCATTTCGGGTCGTTGCCCGTCGACTCCGGTTCTCCCGGCCGCCTGCCCCTGGTCTTGCGCATCACCAGCACCACCGCGACGAGGGCAACCAAAGCCACGATCGCAATTATCTCCATAGGCGCCGCTTACCCCACGAGCCGAGTCCGAACCGCTGTTTGCCCCGCTGATAACGCGGTAGTCCGTCGAAGAAGTGGCAGGCCGTTCTCCGAATTCCCCGCGCGTGACGAAGGGACGACGAAATACCATGACCGACCGCGATATTCCGTCCGAATTCACCCATCCGCCGACTCCGCCCGACGAGGACGCCGCGACACCGTGTGAGCAGGCGGGTCCGGCAGCCGACCAGCAGGGGCCCGCGCTGCGCAGCCCCACGGGTGCGCCGATTCCCGGTGACGCGAGCGTGCGGGCCCAGCAGGGGCCTCGGCTGACCACCCCGCAGGGCGCGGGGGTGGCCGACACCGATCACGCGCTCAAGGCGGGACCGCGCGGCCCGACGCTGCTGCAGGACTTCCACCTGCGCGAGAAGATCACCCACTTCGATCACGAACGCATCCCCGAGCGGGTCGTGCACGCTCGTGGCACCGCCGCTCACGGTGTGTTCGTCGCCAACGGCGCCGCCGCGTCGCTGACCCGCGCGAAATTCCTGGCCGCCGACGCGCGCACCCCGGTCTTCGTACGGTTCTCGACGGTGCTCGGCTCACGCGGGTCGGCCGACACGGTGCGCGACACCCGCGGTTTCGCGGTGAAGTTCTATACCGGCGAAGGGGTCTACGACCTGGTCGGTAACAACATTCCGGTGTTCTTCATCCAGGAAGCGATCAAATTCCCCGATGTGATCCACGCAGGAAAGCCCGAGCCGGATCGGGAGATCCCGCAAGCGCAATCCGCCCACGACACTTTCTGGGATTTCGTCACGCTGCACACCGAGGCGACCGCCCATACCTTCTGGAACATGTCGGACCGGGCGCTGCCACGGTCGTTGCGGATGATGGAGGGATTCGGCGTCCACACCTATCGCCTCGTTGCCGAGGACGGCACGACGAGTCTGGTGAAATTCCACTGGAAGCCGCGCCTGGGCGTGCATTCGATGTTATGGGAGGAAACACAGCTCACGGCCGGTTTCGACCCGGATTTCCATCGCCGGGATCTGGCCGACACGATCGCGGCGGGCTTCGCACCGGAATGGGATTTCGGTGTGCAGGTATTTCCCGACACTCCCGATCACCTCTTCGAGGGCATCGATCTGCTCGACCCGACCAAGATCGTCCCCGAGGAACTCGCGCCGGTGCGGACTATCGGCACCCTGCGGCTCACCGCGAATCCGGAGAATTTCTTCGCCGAAACCGAACAGGTGGCGTTCTGCCCCACACATCTGGTTCCGGGCATCGAGGTCACCGACGACCCACTGCTGCAGGGCAGGCTGTTCTCCTATCTCGACACCCAGATCAGTCGGCTCGGCGGCCCGAATTTCACCCAGTTGCCGATCAATACGCCGCACGCCGACGTCAACGACCTTTTTCGGGACGGGATGCACCAGGGTGGCGTGCACCCCGGAGTCGCTGCCTACAAACCCAATTCGCTCGGCGGCGGGTGCCCCTACGCGGCGAGTTTCGCCGGCGAAGCCTTCGTCGAATCGCCGACACCCATTCCGCCGCCGACCGCGAAACTGCGGACCTCCGCCAACAGTGCGGGATCGGTGTCGTTCGCCGACCATTACTCGCAGCCGCGCATGTTCTATCGCAGCCTGACCACCGGCGAACAGCAGCATCTCGCCGATGCGTTCTCCTTCGAACTCGGGAAATGCCAGTCCGAGACGATTCAGCGGCGGGCTCTGCAGATGCTGGTCAATGTCGACGACGGGCTGGCCGACTACGTCGCCGGTCAACTCGGCCTCGACAAGCCCGCCCCGAACAGCGACCATGTCGACCTCGCGCCGAGTCCCGCGTTGTCGCAGCGACACGGCAGTTTCCCGGTGGACGGGCGGACGGTGGCGCTGCTGGTCGATGACACCACCTCGGGCGACGCGATCCGGGAGGTCTCGACCGCGCTGGAAGAGGCCAGGGTCCGGCCGATGGTTGTCGCGGCGCGCGGCGGTGTCATCGACGGTGTGCCGGTGGCGCGGACTTTCGCCACGATGCGATCGGTCGAATTCGACGGCGCGCTGTTGCTGGCCGCGCCGGCGGACTCCCGCGTGAACCTGCTGGTCGAGGAGATGTGGCGGCACGGCAAGGCGATCGCCGCGGTCGGCACCGCGGCCTCGGTGCTGCAGCGCAACGACATCGAACCCGATGCACCGGGAATCACGGTCGCCGACGCGGTGGCAGCGACGAGCGGGCTGCTCACCGATCTGGCCGAGCATCGTGCGTGGGCGCGCATCGAAGCCGGCTCCTGACCCGCACCGACACTGTGCGCGTCCGTCGTTTCGAGTGCGAATGCGCGGGCATCCCACGAGTGTGGCGATCAGCCGAATGTGGAACGGGCGCCGAAGAAACGGCTCAGCCACGCTTTCGTAGGACGGTGTCGACACCGGAGTTACCTCGGGGCAGGTCGAGCGCACCATCACGATGCCAACGACGTCATCGCGGTGCGCGCTCGACCTGCGTCGCGGCCTTTCGCGGGTGCCCAACGGCGTGCGCCCGCCGCAACACCGATGACAGGAGGCGATGATGTTCGCGATCGAGCGCACCGAGTCGAACCCGGTGCCGACGCCGCCGGAACCCACACCACCAGGCCCGCCGCCGGACCCGTTCCTGCCGAACCCGGGCGATCCGGTGCCCGCCCCACCCAGCCCGCCGAGCCCGCCCGGCCCGGATCCGATTCCGCGCCCGCCGAGCCCGCCCGGCCCGGATCCGGTGCCCCCGCCGCCGAGCCCGCCCGGTCCCGATCCGGTGCCCGCCCCGCCGACTCCGCCCGGTCCCGGTGACCCGGTGCCCGTTCCGCCGGAGCCGCCGGGCCCCGACGTTCCCCCGCCGCCGATCCTTCGAGGTCTCAGCGCGGCACTCGATTTCGGCTCGGCTCGGACCGCGTCCTCGGTGTCACCGCGCCCCGAACTCGCGGCGCGGCCATAGGGAATCCGCGGCCATAGGGAATCAGGGAGGTCGGTTCTCTGGACCACCGCCCGGCCCCGCTGGGTGTCGCCACTAACCGTTGCGGTCCACCTGGGCGCCTTCGTGCGCGGTCAGCAGGACGTGGTCGAGCCGGGTGCGCAACCGCACCTCGTCACCGGCCACCGTCGGCAGCGCGGCGACCACGCGTTCGGCGATGGCGCGCAGCTTCACGTTGGTCTCCTGCGAGCGCCACTGGAGTACCCGGAACGCCTGGTCGGCGCTGACGCTGTAGGCGAGCATCAACGCGCCTTTGGCCTGTTCGATCACCATGCGCGCCTCCAGCAGCACCGGCAGGGTGGTGTCGAGCGCCTCGCGCCGGTATTCGGCCGCGGTGTCGGACAGGTCGATGTAATAGCCCTCGGTGCCGATCACCGTCCCGTCCACGTCGGCGAGCGGCTCCGACACGACCAGCACATCGCGCACCCGGCCGTGCGTATCGATGATGCGGTGGTGGCTGGAGAACGCGCCGCTGTCCTCGACCGAGGTGATCATGGCCGCGACCCGATCACGATCGTCGGGATGCTTGTGCGAGAGCAGCATTTCGGTCGTCGGCACGGTGCCGGGCTGGTAACCGTGCATCCGCGCGACCTCATCGGACCATTCCCATTGCCGGGTGGCGAATCGAAACCGGAATCGGCCGACCGTCAACGAGTCGCCGACCCCGACCACGCGTTCGACAAGCGCGCGCTCTGCGGTGGATGCGTTGTCCAGTTCGGTCATGCGTTGATTATTCACCCTGGACGCCGAGCCTGTTTGCACCTGAAAGACCCGGGTAGGCCGTCGATGGGTCCCCAGGACGGCCCACGGCCACCGAGTGGCCGAGAAACAGCCTGAAAGGAATGTCATGGGTATCGCTGACAAGGCGAAGAACAAGGCCGAAGAGCTGGCAGGCAAGGCCAAGGAAGCCACCGGCCGCGCCACCGACGATCGCGATCTCGAGAACGAGGGTCGCGGCGAGCAGGCCAAGTCGAACCTGAAGGACGCAGGCGAGAAGGTCAAGGACGCTTTCCGCGACTGACCGGCCACGCCGCCGGGGTCATCGGTCCTTCACCGGGCCGATGACCCGGGCCCGCTCCGCAGGTGCTGGAGGTGAGCAAGTGTCCGCGCATGTACCGACGGTCGGCGTCGAGGAAGAGTTCCTGCTGACCGATCCCGCGTCCGGCGCGCCCGCGCCGAAGAACACGCTGGTCGCCGAGACGGCGAAGAAGGCCGGGATCGATCTGCAACTGGAGCTGACGAGCTGTCAGGTCGAGACGAGTAGCGCGGTGCACTCCGAGATCGGCGCCTTGCTGGCGGAGTTGCGGACCGCACGGCGCCGGGTGGCCGAATGCGCGGCCGAGCACGGCACCCGGTTGCTGGCGGTCGCGGTTCCACCGACCGTCCCCGAGGGATACCCGGTCACCGATACGCCGCGCTATCAGCGGATCGCGCACTCTTTCGGCATGATCGCCCACGAGCAGGGGCTGTGCGGGTGCCACGTGCACGTGGCGGTGCCCGACCGCGAAACCGCGGTGCTGGTGAGCAATCATGTACGGCCACGATTGCCGGTACTGCTCGCCTTGACCGCGAATTCGGCGATCTACCGCGGCAACGAGACCGGCTACGCGAGTTGGCGCAGTATTTTGTGGCGCCGGTGGCCCAGCGCCGGTCCGCCGCCGTATTTCGCGTCGCTGCGTGACTACGAATCGATGGTCGCGATGATGCGATCCAGCGGCAGCATCCTGGACAACAAGATGGTCTATTGGGATGTCCGCCCGTCGGAATCCTTTCCGACTGTCGAGATCCGCGTGAGCGATGTCCCGGCGACAGCCGAGGAATCCGCCTTGCTGGCCGCCCTCATCCGCGGAATCGTCACTACCGCGCTCGACGCGATCGCGCAGGACATTCCCGCTCCCACGGTGCCCGGCGAAGTCCTGCGCGCCGCCTATTGGAACGCCGCGCGATCCGGGCTCGACGGCAACGGCCTCGACCTCGTCGCGGGTCGCGTCGTTCCCCACCAGGACCTGCTGGCCGGGCTGGTCGAGGACATCGCGCCGGCATTGCATCGTTGTGGTGACCACGACTTCGTCACCGATGCGGTCAGGGCGCTCGGTGAGCGCGGAAACGGCGCGCGCCGTCAGTTGGCGGCGATGAACCGGCGACGCGAGATCGCCGATGTGATCGGTGAACTCGCCGACGCTACCCTCGAGGGCTGCCGCTGATCGTGACGCCGCGCGCATCAGATCCATCACATTCGCAGACACCATCGATTCGGCGTGCTGAAATGGGATCACCAGCCGATTTTGAGCCACCAGGACCGGCCGGGGCAGTGTGTACGCCTGCCGGTGTCGAGGGATCGGGCACTCGTGAACACCCATTCCGGCCATGGCGACCAACCGTCGCGGATCGATGAATCCGACTCGGCACTGCGTGCGGAGGTCACCTTCCATCACACGGCCACTGTTCTGCATGTGCACGGCGAGATCGACGCCTGCAACCTGCCTCGATGGCGCACCGTTCTCGACGCAGCCATCACGGCGGAGGGCGAGTCGGGCCACCTGGTGATCGACATCAGAGACGTGACGTTCATGTCCTGCCGGGCGATCCTCGACATGGCGACCCGCGCCCAGCAGAGCCGGCTGCGGATGAGTGTGGTCAATCCCGTGCCGTCGGTCACCAATCGGATCATCGTCGCGGCCGGTCTCACCGAGTGGCTACCCGTCTACCCGAGCCGAACCGAGGCTCTGGCCGCCGCGCCCGCACAGCCCACCCGAACGATTCCCCCGGCGTCGTGGACGCCGACGTAGACCTGGGCAGGCAACCCAGGTCCGGGTTCAATCGTTCGCAGCGGAGTCGGTGAGAATCGGCAGCAACGCCTTGGCGCTGACCATGTGGTCCTGCCCGGCGAGCACCTGATGCGACGCCTGGGAAATCGCCGCGGCGAGCTCCCGGGACACCTGATGCATCCCGGTCGGGTTCTTCTCCCCGACAACGACTTTCACGGGAACCCTGATCTCCTCGAACCGTTGCACCGGGGGCAGTGTTTCGGTGATCGCGATGTCGTACATCAGTGTGGGGGCGAGGGCCTTCATCGTTGTCCACCCGGGAAACAGCGGCAGCAGCGCGACGAACGCGCCCGGCATCCCGATCCCGCGCAGAAACGCCTTCAGCGCTCGCGCGTTCTTCGCCTGGTCGAGCAGCGCCCGCACCGTGGCGGCCAGCTCGGCATAGGACGCCCGTTCGGTCTCGTCGTGCACATAGGGGGCGTCGTAGATCACGACCCTGTCGATCTTGTCCGGCATCCGTACCGCCGCTTCGAGCGCCAGCGCGGCACCCGAGGAATGTCCGTAGAGAATCGCGCGCCCACCGGCGGCGTCCACCATCGCCTCGATGTCGTCGACTTCCCGGTCGATCGCATACGGCTGTAGGTCCCCGCTGTCCCCGCGCCCGCGCCGGTCGTAGTTGTAGACGGTGAAGTGCGTGGCGAACACCCGCACGTCGCCGGCGATCGGCCGAAACCGCCGGAAACACGTCGCGCCGGTGATGTACACCAGCGCGGGCCCGTCACCGGACACGTCGTAGGCGAGTTCGGTGCCATCTTTCGACGTAGCGATCCTCATAGCTCGTTCCTTTCGGTGCCCGGCGCGCGCGGATCCCGATCGATCCACTGTCTACCACTACGACGATGTCGCCCCCGCAAACTCATCGGTGCGCCACGGGAGCCCGGCCCGGCGGAGCGGTATATTGCGCCGCGGCCCGACCGGGAACGTGTTCGACGCGACGGATCAGGAGGATTCAGTGGTGATGGGATCAGGCACGGAGTCGGCGTCGATCGTTGCGCGTCGATGCGCACGGGCGGTCGCGGTGGTGCTGGCCGTCTGCGCTTCGGCGGTCCCAGCCGCCTCCGCCGACCCCGCGTCGGCCGGTCTCGAATTCTATTCTCCGGCACCGGATTCGGTGGCCGGCGAGCACGGATCGGTGATCTCGTCACAGCCGATTGCCGGGGAGCCGGGACTGCCTGGGGCGCGCAATTTCCTTGTGCTCTACCGGTCGGTGGATGTGCACGGTCAGCCGGTCGCCGTCTCCGGTACGGTCGCTGTTCCCGAGGGAACGCCGCCGCCCGGCGGTTGGCCGCTGATCTCCTGGGCACACGGCACCACCGGCACCGCCGATGTGTGCGCACCGTCGCGGGACACCGGTACGGGGTTCCCCGCTCACGACTACACCTCGTTGACGCGCGCGACCTTGGCACGATGGATCGCCGCCGGATACGCGGTGGCGCAGACCGACTATCAGGGTTTGGGTACGCCGGGCCCGCACGGGTATCTGATCGGGGAGGCCGAGCAGCGTGCGGTCGCGGACATGGCGCTGGCGGCGCGGGTGATCGCGCCCGAGATCGGGACTCGCTGGGTGGCGATGGGACATTCGCAGGGTGGTCAGGCCGCCGTCTTCGCCAACGCGCGCTCGCAGCAGTGGGCGCCGCAGCTGCGCTTGCTCGGTGCGGTGGCAATGGCACCCGCCTCGCATCTGGGGCCGGTCGTGCAGGCTTTCGCCCTCGCCCAGCGAACCGGCATCGCGGCGAAGGTCGACGCACCGGCGGGCTCGGTGTCGTTCATTCCGTTGTTCATCCGTGGCGCCCAGACCGTCGCCGACATCGATCCGTCGGCATTTCTTACCGCCGAAGCTGATTCGATGGTGGGCCAGGCCGATGACCGTTGCATCGGACAGCTGCGTGAGCGGGATTCCTGGGGCGGGCTCGGCGTGGGTGACACGTTCTCCGCCGACGCCGATCCCAGTGCGCTGGTGCGAGTTCTCGACGGCAACGACCCCAGCGGGCTGGCCCTGACCACCCCGATGCTGGTGTTGCAGGGCAAGGCCGACACCGTCGTTCTGCCCGCCGGCACCGACGCCATGGTCGCTCAGCAGCAGCTGACCGGCCAACCCGTGGAATACCGCACCTACCCCGGCGTCGATCACCGCGCCATCCTCGGCGCGAGCAACGACGACGCCCTCGCCTGGGTGAACGCCCGCTTCGCCCGCTGACTCACAGCGCGCACGTCCCGGTGATCCCGCCGGTCGTGATGTCCGGTGAAACCACGGCGGATGTGGTCGAGGTCCACGATGGCCCACGGCCGGATTGGTAGCGTGGCCGAGGTACGCACAGCGGTTGCGTACGTGCTGGTAGCGGGCCCGGAGGGTCTGTGCGGAGTCGGTGTCCCACGACGAGAGGCCGTTCGATGCGAGCGCGGATCAAGGTGACTGTCGATGGGCGGGCGCGGGTGGTGGACATCGACACCCGCACCACCCTGTTGGATGCCCTGCGTGAACAGCTGGGCGTCACCAGCCCGAAGAAGGGCTGCGATCGCGGGCAGTGCGGGTCGTGCACTGTCCTGCTGGACGGCCGACGGGCGACGTCGTGCCTCGCGCTGGCCGTCGCACACGACGGGGCGACAATCGTCACCGCCGACGGACTGGCCGACGGTGACGATCTGCATCCGGTCCAGCGAGCATTCCTCGAACACGACGGCTTCCAGTGCGGCTACTGCACGCCGGGCCAGATCTGTTCGGCGGTCGGCATGCTCGACGAGGTGCGGGCGGGCGCCCCGAGTCACGTGACGGCGGACCCCACGGGCGAGATCGTGCTGAGCGCCGACGAGATCCGGGAACGAATGAGCGGCAATCTGTGTCGCTGCGGGGCGTATCCGAACATCGTCGCGGCGATTCAGGAGGTCGCTCGATGAGGGAGTTCGCCTACGAACGCGCCACTGATGCGGGGCAAGCGGTAGCGGCGGTAGTCGCCGACCCCGACGCCGTATTCCTCGGTGCGGGAACCAATCTCGTCGATCACCTCAAACTCGGGATCATCGCGCCGGGCAAGCTCGTCGATGTCAGCGGACTGCCGTTCGATCAGGTGACCCCGCTGCCCGACGGCGGTGTCCGCATCGGGTCGGCGGTGCGCAATGCCGATCTCGCCGCGCATCCGGCCATCCGGGCGCGGTACCCGATGCTGTCGGCGGCACTGTTGGCGGGCGCGTCGGCCCAGTTGCGCAATCTCGCCACCACCGGCGGAAATCTGTTGCAGCGCACCAGATGTCCCTACTTCCAGGATTCGACTGTGCCGTGCAACAAGCGCGAACCGGGCAGCGGATGCTCGGCGATCGGCGGGTTCGATCGCGACCAGGCCATCCTCGGCGCGTCCGATCAGTGCATCGCCACCCATCCCTCCGACATGGCGGTGGCGATGGCCGGGCTGGGTGCGGTCGTGCGGGTGCTCGGCGCCGTCGGTGAGCGCGAGATTCCACTGGCCGACTTCTATCGACTGCCCGGCGACGAACCCGACCGGGACACGGTCCTCGACCACGGTGACCTGATCACCGCCGTCGACCTGCCCGCGCTCGAGTGGGCGAGCACCTCCACCTACCGCAAGGTCCGCGATCGTGCGTCGTTCGCATTCGCCCTGGTGTCGGTGGCCGCCGCCGTCGACATCGCCGACGGCCTCGTGCGAGATGTGCGGATCGCGTTCGGCGGTGTCGCTGCCAAACCATGGCGGGCATTCGCCGCCGAGGCCCGACTGCGTGGCCGGGCCGCCACCGAGGAGAACTTCGCCGCCGCGGCCGATGCCGAACTCGCCGACGCGCGCGCACAGCGTCAGAACGGTTTCAAGATCCCTTTGGCGCGCAATGTGCTGGTCGCGACCCTGCGCGAACTGAGCGAGGTGCGATGAACCCACCGGCGATCGGCAGCTCACCCACCCGTGTCGACGGACCGGCCAAACTCCGCGGTGTCGCGCCCTACGCGATGGAGCATCCGCAGCGGGATCCGCTGTACGGCTTCGTGATTCAGTCGACGATCGTCCGCGGGCGCATCCGCGAGATCGACACTTCCGTGGCCGCACGGATGGACGGCGTCGTCACCGTGCTCACCCACCACAATGCTCCCCGGCTGGCCGTCGACGACGACAACGAACTGTTCATCCTGCAAAACGGCGAGGTCGCGTTCCGTGGGCAAGTGATCGGCGCCGTCATCGCGACGAGCCTGGAAGTCGCCTGCGAAGCCGCCGCCCAGGTGCGCGTGACCTATGACGAGCAGCCCGCCGCCGTCACCCTCGACGCCGACCTCTACACCCCGCAGGAGGTGAGCGGCGGCTTTCCCACCGACACCACGATCGGTGACGTCGACGCCGCCATGGCGATCGCCCCGGTCACCATCGACCACACCTATACGACCGCGATGGTCCACAACAACCCGATGGAACCGCATGCCACCATCGCGCACTGGACCGACGACACCTTGACGCTGTTCGACTCCACCCAGGGCCCGCACGTGGTGCGCGCCGAGATCGCGGCCCTGTTCGGCCTGGCGCCCGAGCGGGTGCGGGTGATCGCGCCCTTCGTCGGCGGTGGCTTCGGATCCAAAGGTGAGCCGCACGCCAATATCGTGCTCGCGGCGATGGCCGCGAAACTCTGCGACGGGCGACCCGTGAAACTGCCGCTGACCAGGCAACAGCTGTTCTCTCTCGCCGGTTATCGGACGCCGACCCGCCAGCGGGTCCGGCTCGGCGCGCACCCCGACGGCACCTTGACCGCCATTGCCCACGACGCGATCGCGCAGGTCTCCACGGTGAAGGAGTTCGCCGAGCAGACCGCCGTGGCGACCCGCGTGATGTACTCGGCGGCCAACCGATCGACCTCGCATCGTTTCGCGGCACTGAATGTTCCCGTCTCGTCATGGATGCGGGCGCCCGGGCACTGTCCGGGCATGTTCGCCGCGGAGACGGCGATGGACGAACTCGCGGTCGCCCTCGGTATGGACCCGATCGCCTTGCGCATCCACAACGAACCCCAGGTCGACCCGGAATCAGGGCGCCCGTTCTCCACCCGTGGGCTGGTCGAATGCCTGGGTGCCGGGGCGCAGCGCTTCGGCTGGGCAGAGCGTGACCCGGCACCGAAGTCGCGCCGCGATGGCCGATGGCTGATCGGATCCGGGGTCGCCGCGGCGACCTACCCGGCCGACACCGCCGGGGGCAACAGCGCCCGCGTGCGCCACACCGGCGACCGCTACGAAGTCGCCATCGACGCCGTCGATATCGGTACCGGCACCTGGACCTCCCTCGGCCAGATCGCCGCCGACGCCCTCGGGGTCGACACGGATCGCATCGATCTGCGTATCGGCGATTCCGACCTCCCCCAGGGGACGGTCGCGGGCGGTTCGACCGGCATGGCGTCGTGGGGTTCGGCCGCGGTGGCCGCCGCGCGAGCGTTCCGTGACCGCTTCGGGCCGGAACCCGCCGACGGCGCCGAGATCACGGTCGAGGCGCCCGAATATCCAGGGAGAGAGAACTTCTCGACCCATGCGTTCGGCGCGCACTTCGTCGAGGTCCGCGTGCACACCGACACCGCCGAAATCCGGGTTCCGCGCGTGGTCAGCGTTTTCGGCGCGGGCCGCATCATCAATCCACGGATGGCCCGTTCCCAGTTCATCGGCGCTGTCACCATGGGTCTGTCGATGGCGCTGTGGGAAGAGGGCGAGTTCGATCCGCGCCTCGGCGCCGTGGTCAACCACGATCTCGCCGGGTACCACATCCCGGTCAACGCCGATATCGGCGAGATCGACGTCAGCTGGATCGACGAACACGATCCGCATCTGAACCCGATGGGCAGCAAGGGAATCGGCGAGATCGGCATCGTCGGCTCGGCGGCCGCGGTCGGCAACGCGATCTACCACGCCACCGGAGTGCGCGTTCGCCGCGTCCCCATTCACCTCGAAGACCTGCTCGGCGCGCTCTGATCAGCAGCGGGTCGGCGCGGGTTCGCCGCGGAACCTGGCTTCGATGAAGTTCCAGGCCTCGGGCAGACCCGCCACCGCGGTCGTCATGTGCTCGGCGATCTGATAGCGGGAGAACGTGACCGGCGCGCCTGCCGCGCAGTAGCGGGTGGCTACGTCCTCGACGGCGTCGAAGGGTGTCAGTTCGTCGAAGACGCCCTGCCAGATCAACATCGGCGTCTCGGGCACCTCGGGGTCGTAGCGCAAACTGTTCTCCCGCAACACCGCTCGTGCTTCGGGGCTGTCCATCAGGGACTTGGTCGCTGCCAGCTGTTCGGCGCTGCGGGCTATACCGTGGAACAGCAGGAAGCGCCGGCATTCGTCAGCGGTGAAATCACGGAACCACAGGCCTTCGCCGTTGAGCTGGTCGGAAATGGGCAGACGCTGGGGGTATTCGCGCTCCAGACCCATCGCCGCCGCCCAGGCGAGGCCGAAACCGGGATGGTGCCCGAAGCCGATCCCGAGGGCCATCTGTTCGAGGTCGGCCGGGATGCCGCCGGCGGCGACGCCCGCGAGCGTCAATTCCGGTGCGTAGGTCGGTTGCAGCGCGGCCGCCCACGCGGTCGCCAGCCCGCCGCCGGAGTACCCGGCGAGTGCGATGGGGGACTGGCCGAGACCGAGTTCGGGCGCGCGCTGGAGCGCTCGCACACTGTCGAGGGTGACCATGCCGCTGAGCCGGGCGGCGCCGTAGGCGACATTCGGCCCGAGGTAGTCCGGCAAGGCGACCGCCCAACCGCGGCCCAGCGGCAGAGCCGCGCCGAACGCGTCGGGGGTCTCGTCGTTGATCAGCGAGGTGGAAGGGTTGCATTTGGTGCCGAGGGAATTGATCAGCGCCTGGTAGGACACCAGCGGCGGGTTCGTGACACCGGCGGGGATCAGGACCGTGGTGACGCCCATGATCGGGTCACCCGCGGAGTTGGTCGAGCGGAAGGCGACGTGCCAGATATCGGTGCCCTGGTAGGGGCCGAGGTCGAACTTCCGTTGCCGCACCACATCACCGGGCGCGAAGTCGCCGATATCGGCCGGTGCGGTGAAGAAGGGATCGGGGTTGGGTGTGGGGTAACGAGGCTCCGGCGTCGCCGCGGGAGCGAAGATGGCGACGGTGAGGCCGTAGAACAGCACCGTGAGTGCGGCCGTCAAAATCCGGCGCATGGTGGATCCTTATCTCTCGGGAGGTCAGCAGTTGCTCGGCGCGGGCTCGCCGCGGAAGCGGGCGTCGAGCCACGCGACGGCAGACGGGAAACCCATGACCGCGGTGGCCAGGTGGTCGGGGCTCGGATAGAGCTCCGAGTGCACCGGTGTCCCGGCCTCGCAGTAGCGCTGGTTCGTGCGATCGACCGCGTCGACGGGGATGAGTGGGTCGATGGGGGTGTGCCACTCGAAGATCGGGATCGTCGGCACGGGCTCGAACAGTTCCAGGCTGTTGGCGTCGCCCACTTCCCACGCCCGGGGGTCGTCGATCAGTGAGACGGTCGAGGCGAGGTCGGAGGCGCTGTGCATGGCTCCGGCGGCGATGAGTTCGACCGTGCACCCGTTGGCCATGGCATCGCGCACCGCCAAGCCGGTGTCGTTGAGCTGCCCGCTGATCGGGAGGCGGTCGGGGTACTCGCGTTCGAGGCCGAGTGCCGCGGCCATCGCGAGACCGAACATGGGATGCGGGGCGAAGCCCAGGGCGCGCGCCATCGTGGTGATGTTCATCGGCACCCCGCCCTGCGCGGCGCCGACCAGGCGCAGTTCGGGCGCGTACTGCGGTGCGAGCGCGGCCGCCCAGCCGGTCGCCATGCCGCCGCCGGAGTATCCGAGCATGGCCGCCGGGCTGTCGGCGAGACCCAGTTCCGCGACCCTGGTCGCGGCGCGGATGCCGTCGAGGGTGATCTGTCCGCCGAGTCTGGCCGCGCCGTAGGCGGCGTTCGGGCCGAGATGGTCGGGCAGCGCGATGCTCCAGCCGCGCAGCAGCATCGTGTTCAGTAGCGGCACAGCGCGATAGAGCAGATTCGGATCGTAGGCGTAGAGGGCCCGCGAGACCGCGCACTGGGTACCGAGGCCGTTGATGATGTGCTGGTAGGACAGCAACGGCGCGCCGGGGCGATGGTCTTTCGGGGTGAGGATCGTGGTGGTCGCGGCGATCGGCCTGCCCTGGGAGTCGTTGGACCGGAACTTCACCAAAGTGACTGTGGCGGTAGGGAAGTAGGGCAGTGGTTCCTGGACCCGGACCGCCAGTACAGCCCCGGGTTCCTTGCTCGCGATGTCGGCGGGCGCGGCGTAGAAGGGGTCGGGGTCGGGAGCCGGATACACCGGCGGTGCCCCGGTGGCCGTCGGTGGGCCGGAGGCGGTGAGAAGCCCGACCATGACGGCGCAAGCCAGGGTGCGTAGGCTAGTTCTCACGGATCACCGCCGACGCGGGGTAGCGAACACCGGTGGCGCGTTCGGATGCCGTCCACAACTGCTGCCAGAGAGCCCGATCCTGCGACAGCGCGCTCGACGGGCAGGCGCTGACCGGTCCCCGGGTGTTGAACAGCTTGGTCGGCCCCCAATAGATATCGGGATCCGCATCCGGGGCGGTGGCGGCGTAGAGCATCGATTGTGCTGCCGCGGTGCGTGATTGGCCTACCAGGCGGATGAACGGCTCGGCGACGTAGTCGAGTGGCGTCTGCGTCTTGGCGACGAGGCCGGTCGGTGCGACGCCGGGGTGCACGGCGTAGGAACGCAGCGTCGACCTGGATTCGCGGAGCCTGCGCTGTAGTTCGCGGCCGAATATCAGGGTGGCCAGCTTCGATTCCGGATAGGCCGCGTGTCGACTGTATCGGCGGTGTTCGAAGCGCAGATCGTCGAGCGGCAGTGCCTTGGTCCACCCGTGGGAAATGCTCGACAACGAGATGACCCGGTCCTGGATCCGATCCAGCAGCAGGCCGGTCAACGCGAAGTGACCGAGATGGTTGACGCCGAATTGTGTTTCGAATCCGTCGGCGGTACGGGCGAACGGCACATTCATCAATCCGGCATTGTTGATCAGCACATCGAATTCGCCGCACTCTTGCGCGAAGCGCCGTACGTCGGACAGATCGGCAAGATCCAGGGCCGCCACGGAGATATCGCCGGCCAGCCGATCAGCGATGGCACGACCCCGTTCGGTATCACGGCACGCCATGATCACCGTGGCGCCACGGGCTGCCAACGTGCGGGTTGCCACCTCACCGAGGCCGCCGTTGGCTCCGGTGATCACGAATCGTCGGCCGTGCTGATCCGGTATCGGATCGGGAGTCCTTGCCATGGCGCATGACCTTACGAATCGTGGTCACCGGGTGGCAATGCGTTTGGAAAATGTCAGGGACGACGCGAGGACCGTTGGTCGTTTCCCAAAGAGGCCCGGCGCGCGAGGAATTCGGTTGCCCGCTGTCGTAGCGTGGCGCCGGTCAGTGTTGTCGAGTGGATTGCCGGGCGAATACCCGATCCCGCCGCACTGCTCGATTCCCTGTCGATACCTCTGATGCAGGAGATGTTTGCCCTATGGCTCGCGAAGACGAACTACGCACTTACATGAAGAAGGCGATCCGGGAACTGCAGACCACCCGCGCGCGCCTCGATGATGTGGAAGCGCGGGCGACCGAGCCGATCGCCATCGTCGGCATGGCGTGCCGTTATCCGGGTGGGGTCACCTCGCCGGAGGAGTTGTGGCAGGCGGCGGTCGAGGGGCGCAGTCTGGTGTCGCAGTGGCCGGCCGATCGCGGCTGGGATGTGGAGGGCCTGTTCGATCCCGAGCCGGGTGTGCCGGGCAAGTCGTATGTGCGCACGGGCGGATTCCTCGACGGCGCTACCGGATTCGACGCGAACTTCTTCGGGATCAGCCCGCGTGAGGCGCAGGCGATGGATGCGCAGCAGCGACTCGTGCTCGAGACGGCCTGGGAGGCCTTCGAGCGGGCGGGCATCGACCCGACGACTGTTCGCGGTAGCGCCACGGGGGTCTTCGTCGGCTTGATGCCCGACACCGAGGGCCCGTCGTCGCGCGATATCGACGAGCGGGTGCGCGCGACGATCGAGCAGTTCCTGATGACCGGTCAGGCGTCGAGTATCGCCTCGGGCCGGGTGTCGTATGTGCTGGGGCTGGAAGGTCCGTCGGTCACCGTGGACACGGCGTGCTCGTCCTCGCTGGTCGCGATTCATCAGGCGGTGCGATCGTTGCGCTCCGGCGAGTCGACGATGGCGCTGGCCGGCGGTGTCACCGTGATGGCGACGCCCGCCGCGTTCGTCGCGTTCTCCACCCAGCGTGCGCTGGCGGCCGACGGCCGATGCAAGTCGTTCGCCGCGGGCGCCGACGGCACCGCGTGGGGCGAGGGCGTCGGCATGCTGCTGCTCGAGCGCGTCTCCGAGGCCAGGCGCCTCGGGCACAAGATCCTGGGCCTGGTGCGTGGCACCGCGGTGAATTCCGACGGCGCGTCCAACGGTCTGACCGCCCCGAACGGACGGTCCCAGCAGCGGGTGATCCGATCCGCGCTGGCCGATGCCGGGTTGAGCACGACCGAGGTGGACGTCGTCGAGGCGCACGGCACCGGTACCCGCCTGGGTGACCCCATCGAAGCGGAGGCCTTGCTCGCGACCTACGGCGCCGAGCGCGAGGGCGGGGAGGCGCTGCTGCTCGGGTCGCTCAAGTCGAATATGGGGCACACGCAAGCCGCCGCCGGGGTCGGTGGGCTGATCAAGATGGTGATGGCGATGCGGCACGGGGTGGTGCCGCCGACACTGAACGTCGACGAGCCGACGCCGCATGTGGACTGGTCGTCGGGCTCGGTCCGGTTGGTCACCGAGGCGCGGGCATGGCCCGCGACCGGGCGGACGCCGCGCGCCGCGGTGTCGTCGTTCGGGATCAGCGGCACCAATGCGCACGTCGTCATCGAGCGGGGCGAGTCCTCGCCGGAGATCGAGCGATCGGCCGCAATCGTCGCACCGCCGGTGATTGCGTGGGTCCTCACCGCGCGGTCCGACGCGGCGGTGGCCGCGCAGGCAGGCGCGCTGCTCGGTCGGGTCGAGGCAGAACACGGCGCAGACCCGGTCGATATCGGTGTCGCGCTGCTCGACACCCGCGCCCGGTTCGAGCATCGCGCCGTGATCGTCGGCCACGATGCCCAGGAGCTGACGGCAGGGCTGCGAGCACTCGCGGACGGGCAGGGCGCACCGAATGTGGTGCGTGGCAGCGCCATCGCGGCCGTTACTGCGGCGATGTTCCCCGGTCAGGGCGCGCAACGCGCCGGGATGGGGCACGAGCTGTACGAGGGTTACCCGGTCTATCGCGCCGCTTTCGACGAGATCTGTGCGGAATTCGATCAGCATCGCGAAACGCCGCTGCGCGAGATGATTTTCGACGATCGGGCAGACGCGACCTCGCTCGACCGAACCGAGATCGCCCAGATCGCGCTCTTCGCTACCGAGGTGGCGATGTACCGGCTGGCCGAATCCTGGGGATTGCGACCGGCATTCGTGCTCGGTCACTCGATCGGTGAGATCGTGGCGGCCTATGTGGCCGGGGTCTGGTCGCTGCCGGATGCCTGCACCCTGGTCGCCGCCCGTGGTCGGCTCATGCAGTCCGCGCCGCCGGGTGGGGCGATGGTCTCGGTCGCCGCGGACTCCGAGACCGTCGCCGAACTCGTGCGTCGATACGACGACGTGAGCATCGCCGCGGTGAACGGGCCCGCGTCCGTGGTTGTTTCGGGTGCGCACGCGTCCGTGACGGCCATCGCCGAGCAGTTGGCGGCCGACGGCGTGCGTACCCACCGATTGCGGGTGAGTCATGCGTTCCATTCGCCCCAGATGGACGCGGTGCTGGCCGAATTCGGTGAAGTCTGCCGGGGTCTGACCTATCGCCCGCCGACCGTGCCGGTGATCTCGGCGCTCACCGGCAAGGTGGCCGAGGCCGCGCAGTTGTGCTCGCCGGAATACTGGGTGAGCCACCTGCGTGAGCCGGTTCGCTACCTGGATGCGGTGCGGTGGGCCCGTGAACAGGGCGGGGTCAACTGCTTTGCCGAGTTGGGGCCGGGGGCCGCGCTGACGGCGATGGTGCACGAGATCGTCGACGACGGTGCGGCGATGGCCGCCGTCGCGTTGCAGCGGCCGGGCATCGCGGGCGACCTCGCGTTCGTCGCAGGACTGTCCACTCTGTATTCCCACGGGGCAGCGCTGGATCCGGGCTCGCTCTTCGAAGGCGCCGACGCCCGCCCGGTAGACCTGCCGACCTATGCCTTCCAGCGCGATCGGTACTGGCTCGAGGTGAGCGAGGGCAGCAATGTGCGTGGCGCCGGGCTCGACGCCGACGACCATCCGCTGCTCGGTGCGAAGATCGGCCTCGCTCAGGACGGTGGACTGCTGCTGACCGGGCGACTGTCGCTGCACTCGCACCCGTGGCTGGCCGGACACCGGATCGGTGGCGCGGTACTGCTCCCCGGTACCGCGTTCATCGAACTCGCTTGGCATGCAGGTCAATTCGTTCAGTGCCCGACCGTCGGCGAACTCGTGCTCGAAGCCCCGCTCGTGATTCCCGAGACCGGCGCGGTGGAACTACAGGTGCTGGTCGGACCGGCCGGGGAATCCGGGCATCGGACAGTCGGGGTGTACTCGCGCCTACAGACAGCGTCGGTGGAGGAGCTGCCGTGGACCGGACACGCCACCGGCACCGTGCAACCGTCGGACGAGATCGCGGTGCCGGCCGGCGGGGCCTGGCCGCCGGTGGGTGCGGTGGCAGTGGCCGTCGGTGACCCGTACGAGGCGATGGCCGCGGTCGGTTACGACTACGGCTCCGCTTTTCGAGGCATGCGCCAGATCTGGCGCCACGGCGACGAGGTCTTTGCCGAGGTGGCACTGCCCGAATCAGCCATCGGGGAGGCCGCCGAGTTCGGTCTGCACCCCGCGCTGCTCGACGCCGCACTGCACGCGATGATCGCGACCGACACGGTCGGCCCGACCGAATCCGGCAAGATCCGGCTCCCGTTCGCCTGGGAAGGCGTCTCGCTGCATGCGGTCGGCGCGTCGTCGCTGCGGGTTCGCCTCACACCGGTCGGCACCGACCGCATCGGTCTCGAACTCACCGATTCGGCAGGTAGGCCGGTGGCCAGTGCGCGATCACTGGCGCTGCGCGAGATCTCCCTCGAAGCGCTGGGTCAGCGCCCGGCATCCTCGGACGGCGGACTGTACGAGATGAACTGGGTGACCGTACCCTCGCCCGAACCCACTGCGGGACCGGGCGAATGGTCCGAGCTGGACTCTGTGGACGGCAGGGTAGCTGTAGAGCGCTGCGCACGCGCTGATCGCGATCTCGTTGTCGTGCGCGTGCACAGCGATGTCACCGCGTCCGTTCCCGCCGCCGTGCGCGAGCAGGTGATCGCCGTACAGACGGTGGTGCAGCGATTGCTCACCGACGACGAATTCGCCGAGGCGCGGGTGGTTTTCGTGACCAGCGGCGCCGTGGCGATCCACGGCGCCGAGGATGTCGGTGACCTGGCCGGCGCGGCGGTGTGGGGTCTGCTGCGGTCCGCGCAGAACGAGAACCCCGGCCGCATCGCGCTGCTCGATCTCGATGATCGCAGCGACTACCGCGAGGCGGTGCGCAGCTGTGCCGCACTCACCACCGAGCCGCAACTGGCGATCCGGCACGGGGAGACGCACGCGCCGCGCCTGCTGCGCGCGGGTGCGGACACGGTCGGGTCGGCTGAGCTGCTCGGTGCGCACGACTGGCGATTGGTCGACCACGGGCGCGGAACCCTCAACGGCGACAACATGATTCTGGCGCCGGCCGAGATCGAGCCGCTCGGACCCGGACAGGTGCGGATCGCGGTGCGGGCGGCGGGTGTCAACTTCCGCGATGTGCTGATCGTGCTCGGGATGTACCCGATCCCGAACACCGCCATCGGTGGTGAGGGTGCGGGGGTGATCGTCGAGGTCGCTCCCGATGTGGTGGACTTCGCGCTGGGCGATCGGGTGATGGGCATCTTCACCGGCGTCAGCGCGACGGTGGTGGCCGACCGGCGCACGGTGATCAAGATTCCGGAAGGCTGGTCGTTCGACGAGGCGGCGGCCGCACCGATCGTGTTCGCGACGGCCTACTACTCGCTGGTCGACCTGGCGCGGGTGCGGTCGGGGGAGTCGCTGCTGATCCATGCCGCCACCGGCGGTGTCGGCATGGCCGCGGTCCAGTTGGCCCGCCATCTCGGGTTGGACCTCTACGTCACGGCCAGCCCCGGCAAGTGGGATGTGCTGCGCGCGAACGGCTTCGATGACGAACGGATCGGCAATACGCGAACCACCGAGTTCAAGGCGAAGTTCCTCGAAGCGACCGGCGGACGCGGTGTCGATGTCGTGCTCGACTCCCTCGCGGGCGACAAGGTCGACGCGTCGCTGGACCTGTTGCCGCGCGGCGGTCGGTTCATCGAGATGGGTCTGACCGATCTGCGTGACGCCGACGAGATCGCGGCAACCCACCCGGGCGTCCGGTACCAGAACTTCATCCTGATGGAGGCAGGCCCGGACCGGCTGCACGAGATTCTGACCGAACTGCGCACGCTGTTCGAATTCGGTGACCTGCAACCACTTCCGGTGACCCGGTGGGACGTGCGGCGTGCGCCCGAGGCATTCCGTCAGCTGAGCCAGGCACGCCACATCGGCAAATACGTCCTGACCGTGCCGACCCCACTCGACCGCGACGGCACCGTTCTGGTGACCGGCGGCACCGGCGGCCTCGGCGCGCTGGCCGCCCGGCATCTGGTGGCCACACACGGGGTTCGGCACCTGCTGCTCACCAGTCGTCGCGGACCCGACGCGGACGGCGCGAGCGAACTCGCCGCCGAGCTGACCGCGCTCGGCGCCCAGGTCGACATCGCCGCCTGCGATGTCGGCGACCGCGACGCTCTCACCGCACTGGTGGCGGCGATCCCCGCCGCGCATCCGCTCACCGGCGTCGTCCACACCGCGGGCGTCGTCGAGGACGCGTTGTTCAGCGAGCACACTCCCGAACACATCGCCACAGTGTTGCGCCCCAAGGCCGATGCCGCCTGGCACCTGCACGAGGTGACCGGCGGGCACCCGCTGGCGATGTTCGTGATGTACTCCTCGATCGCGGGCCTGCTCGGCAACCCGGGCCAGGCGAACTACGCCGCGGCCAACGGGTTCCTCGACGCGCTGGCCCAGCACCGCAGACACCGTGGCCTGACCGCCACCGCGATGGCGTGGGGGCTGTGGGAGCGCGGGACCGGCATCACGGGGCACCTGACCGAGCGCGACCTGCGGCGAATGCGCCGCGAAGGGCTGGTCCCGCTCACCGACGACGACGGGATGGCCCTGTTCGACAACGCCCTGTCGACCGGCAGAGCACTGGCCGTACCCGCACGCCTCGACCTCACGGCACTGGGCTCGCTCGGCGATGTCGACGAGATGCCCGCGATGCTGCGGTCGCTGCTGCGCGGCCCGCGCCGGGCGGCCGGCGGCGGCTCCGACGAGTCGGCGAAGCTGCTGTCGAGCCTCACCGGTCAGGAGCCCGCCGAACAGGAGCGGATCATCCTCGGCGTCATCCGGTCGCACGCGGCGGCCGTCCTCGGTCACGCGTCGGCGGAGGCGGTGCCCGCCGATACCGCGTTCACCGACCTGGGTTTCGACTCGTTGGGCGCCGTGGAATTCCGCAACCGGCTGGAGGCGGCCACCGGCGCGAAGCTGCGCACGACGATCGTCTTCGACTACCCCAACGCCACCGCGCTGGCGAGCTACCTGCGCACCGAGATCGCGCCCGTGGACGACCCGGGCGCCCGCATCGCCGGACAGCTCGACGCAGTGGCGGCGGGATGCGCCGGTGTCGAGCTGCCACCGGAGCGGGTCGAGGAACTGCTGCTGCGGATCAACGACCTCGTGCGCACCCTGCGCGGCGACTCGGCGCGCGATCTGGTCGACAACATCGACGGTGCCGACGACGACGCCCTGTTCGATCTCATCGACCAGGTCCGTTCGGTCTGAGCCGAGACAGAAAGCGAGAGGCCGATGGCCACCGAAGCGGAACTTCGCACGTATCTCAAACGCGCCACCCGGCAGTTACAGGAGACCAGACAGCAGCTCGAGGACGAGCAGGCACGCGCACGGGAACCGATCGCGATCGTGGGTATGTCGTGCCGGTTCCCCGGCGGGATCGAATCGCCCGAGCACCTGTGGGAGGCGCTGATCGAGGGGCGCGACCTGATCTCGGAGTTCCCGGCGGATCGCGGCTGGGACGTGGACGGGTTCTACGATCCCGATCCGGACAAGTTCGCCAAATCCTATGTGCGAGAGGGCGGTTTTCTCGAAGGTGCGGGCGAGTTCGACGCCGGATTCTTCGGGATCAGCCCGCGCGAGGCCGAGGCGATGGACCCGCAGCAGCGCCTGCTGCTCGAGCTCGCCTGGGAATCGGTCGAACAGGCGCGCGTCGACCCGACGACATTGCGCGGCACCGATACCGGTGTGTTCGTGGGATTCAGTGATCAGGGTTACGGATTCGGCGCCACGCAGGCCTGGGATGGGGCGGAGACCTACTACTTCACCGGCAACCATGCCTCGATGGCGGCGGGTCGGGTCGCGTACCTGCTGGGTCTGGAAGGCCCGGCGGTCACCGTCGACACCGCCTGCTCTTCGTCGCTGGTCGCGATTCATCAGGCGATGCAGTCGCTCCGGCTGCGCGAATGCGGCATGGCGCTCGCCGGCGGCGTGACAGTGATGTCCACCCCGATGCCGTTCGCGCTGTTCTCGCGTCAGCGTGCGCTGGCGCCGAACGGTCGATGCAAGTCCTATGCCGCGGGCGCTGACGGCACCGCCTGGGGTGAGGGCGTCGGTGTCGTTCTCCTGGAACGTCTGTCGGAAGCGCGGCGGCACGGGCACCGAGTGCTCGCGGTACTGCGCGGTTCGGCGGTGAACAGTGACGGCGCCTCCAACGGGCTCACCGCACCGCGCGGACCGGCACAGCAGCGGGTGATCGGGTCCGCGTTGGCCAACGCTGGTCTGCGCGCGTCCGACATCGACATGGTGGAGGGCCACGGCACCGGCACCGTACTCGGTGACCCGGTGGAGGCGCAGGCCCTGCTGGCCACCTACGGGCAGCGCGACGGTGCGCCACCACTGCTGCTGGGATCGGTGAAATCGAATATGGGACACACGCAGTCGGCCGCGGGCGTGGCCGGACTGATCAAGGCGGTGCAGGCGATCCGGCACGGGATGGTTCCGCCCACGCTGCACGTGGACGCGCCGACCTCGCACGCCGACTGGACCGGAGATCGAATCCGGCTGGCGCTGCGGCCACAGCCGTGGCCGACCTCCGAACATCCACGCCGGGCCGCGGTGTCGTCCTTCGGCATCAGCGGCACCAACGCCCACTTGATCATCGAGCAAGCACCGGAATCCGAAGCACCTGCGGCGATTTCGGCCGACACCCGCCACGCGGTGTCGCCCACGGTCGCCTCCCCGCAGACCGCCGCCCCGGCGCATGCGAGGCCCACGCCCTCGCCGACTCCGTGGCTGCTCTCGGCACGCACCGCCGCCGCACTATGTGACCAGGCGGCCCGCCTACGCACGGCAGTCGCGAATTCCCCGGACGATCTCGCCGACATCGCGCACTCCTTGGCAACCACGAGAACGAGATTCGACCATCGCGCCGTCGTCGTGGCGAACACCCGCGGCGAGTTCCTGGACGGACTCACGGCCATCGCCGAGGGACGCACCGCCACCTCGGCAGTCCTGTCACGCCGTGGCACCGGCGGCAAACTGGCGATGATGTTCCCTGGTCAGGGCGGGCAACTCGCGGGCATCGGCCGCGGGCTCTCTGACACGTACCCGGTGTTCGCCGAGGCGCTCGACACGATCTGCGTGGGTTTCGACGCCTATCTCGAGCATCCGTTGCGTACCGAGATGTTCGGGACGGGTGAGTTGCTCGCGCGAACCGACTACACCCAGCCCGCCGTGTTCGCCGTGCAGGTGGCTCTGTTCCGGCTGCTCGAATCCTGGGGAGTGGTACCGGATTTCGTTGTCGGTCACTCGATCGGTGAACTCTGCGCCGCGCACGTCGCGGGTGTGCTGTCCCTGGACGACGCCATGGCCGTGGTCGCCGCGCGTGGTCGGCTGATGCAGCGGATGGACCCGGGAGCGATGGTGTCCGTACGGGCATCCATGGCCGAGGTCGCGGCCTCCATCGCCGGTCGCGAGGCCGAGGTATCGGTCGCCGCGGCCAACGGGCCGAACGCCACCGTGATCGCCGGCGATGTCGCCGCGGTGGGTGAGCTCGCCCGGCACTGGCGCGAACGCGGCCGACGAGTAGCCAGGCTCGGCGTAGACCGGGGCTTCCACTCGCCGCACGTGGATGCGATCGTCGACGATTTCCGCTCGGTCGTCGCGACCGTTCGCCTCCAGGAACCGCGCATCCCATTCCTCTCCACCGTGACCGGCACGGAATCCACACCGGGACAGCTCACTTCGATCGAATACTGGGTACGTCAGGCCCGCGAGCCGGTGCGTTTCCACGAGAGTGTGCTGCGGCTGCACGAATCCGGCGTCGTCACCTATCTCGAACTCGGCGCGGGAGACACCCTGTCCGGCCTGGTCTACGAGACACTCGCCGATACCGGCAGCACAGCCGTTCCGGTGCTGCGACCCGGCGCCGACGAAGCCGGTTCGGCGATCGAAGCCATGGCGGGAGCCTGGGTGGCCGGTGCCGAAGTCGGTTGGTCGGCACTGTGTTCCGGCGACACCGCCAGAGTTGTGGATCTGCCGACCTATGCGTTCCAGCATCGCCGCTACTGGGTCCACGCCGACAGCGCCGTCCTCGAAAGCATGATCGGCGTCGCCGGCGCCGAACTCGCCGGTGACCGGATCGCCGGTCGGCACGACGCACCGGCAGGGGAGGCAGCGTCCACGCGTTCGGACCTGCTGACCGTTCCCGAGGACCGGCGCCGCGATGTCGCGGTCGGCCTGGTGGTCGATCAGATCCGCGAGATCCTCATCGACCTCACCGCGGACGAGATCGACCTCGACGCCACCGTTCTCGCGATCGGGCTCACCTCGCTGTCCGCTCTCGAACTGCGCGGAAGGATCAATGCCGCCGCGGGCACCCAGCTCTCGCTGGAGGATCTGTTCACCCACCCGACGCCACGGGCACTGGGTGCCGTACTCGCCACCAGGATCTGGAGCGACGCGCCGACCCACGAGGCGGTGCTCGCATGAGCGGGGGACTGTCGCCGGTACGCGGCACCCTCGGGTTCGAACAATTGGTGCCCGCCGCGCTGGCTCACCGGCGCGGACTCGCCGAGGTCTACGTCGCCGACACCGCCGTCGTCGGCAGCTCGGAATACCTCGCCGCCGTGCAGGTGCCGCGGGCGCACTCGCTGTGGTTCGATCGGCTCGTCGCCTACCACGATCCGTTCTCCGCCGTCGAGGCCGTCCGCCAGGCACTGCTCGTCGTCGGTCAGCGACACCTCGGTGTGCCCGCCGACGCGCCGGCCAGCCTGCAGCGGATGGCGTTCGCGGTGGAAGACCTGAGCCTGTTCCGCGACAGTGAACGCGACCCGCTCGAGGGGGTGGTGCGCCTGCGTCCCGGCGCGGCGGGCACCGGACGCGGGTACTACCACGATGTATCCTTCGACGCCACGCTGTCCGTCCACGGGGCGCTGGCCATGACGCTGCGCGGCAGCGGAATCACCTTTCCCCGTGACGCTTACGACGAGTTCCGCGAACTCCAGCAGGGCAAGCGCTCCACCCTCGCCGCGGTCGGTCCCGACTCGGTGCGGCGATTGCCACCCGAACTCGTCGGCAGGCGCGACCCACGCAATGTCGTGCTGGCCCGCACCACGGCGCAGGACCTCGTCGTGGTGGTGGACCGCGGCCATCCGAGCTTCTTCGACCATCAATACGACCATGTCCCCGGCCCGTTGCTGCTCGAGGCGTTCCGGCAGGCAGCGGTGCTGTCCGCGACCTCGGCGGGTCTGCTCGGCTCACCGGTCGCCGCGGTGATCGACCTCGAAGCCCAGTTCACCGACTTCGCCGAACTGGACGCCCCCATCACCTGCACCACCGCCGCCGTCGGCGATCTCGACCTGGACGAGATCACGGTCGAGGTGGCGCTGCACCAGTACGGCAACCGCATCGCCCTCGCCCACGTCGAGTTGGCGCACTATCCCGTGTCCACGCAACGACAGGAGCTCGGATCATGACGACACCATCGGCGAAACGGTACGCGGTCATCGGCGGCGGCTTGTCCGGCATCGGCGCCGCGTTCGCGCTGCACCGGGCAGGCCACACCGTCGAACTGCTCGAGCAGGACGCGGTGCTCGGCGGCCGCTGTGGCTTCGACTCCCTCGGCGGTCGGCCGATCATGATGGGCGGCAAGAACATCGGCCGCCGTTACCATGAGCTGCGTGGGTTCGTCGCCGCGTCCGGGGGACGGGCGTACGAGCCCTTCGGGATCAACAGCTCGCAGATCATCGACGGCGAACTGGTGACACTCGACAACCCCGGCATCGCCGGATTCCTTCGCCATCTGCTGCGGATGGGTTCGCCGATCGACGCGGCGCGCATGCTCTACTACGGTGCGCGCGTTCGATTCGACGAACGCAATCGGTACCTGGGGTCGGACTGGTTCGGGCGAGCGGGCACCGCCAACGACAGCGTCGCGCTCGGCGCGCATTTCGGCGCCGAGTTCGGACGTACTGTGTTGCGACCGTTGACAGTTCGGCTCAACGCCGCCGAGCCGGACGAGGTGTACCTCGGCGCGTTCGGGGTGAGCCTGGGCATGGTGCAGGATCGCTACGACCAGCTCGTCGACGGCCTGCAGCCGGTCCTGGACTGGTTCGCCGGACAGGTGCCGGTCCGGCTCGGCACCCGCGTGGATCGCCTCGTGGTGCGCGACGGCCGGGTGATCGGGCTCGATACCGCGGAAAACGGTGGCGCCACTACCTTTTCCGCCTACGACGGTGTTGTCCTGGCGACCCCGGCGCACGCCGCGGCCGGCCTGCTGGAACCCGTGGTTCCCGCGCTGAGCAAGGCATTGAGCGAGGTGGCCTACTACCCGTCCACGGTCGCGGTGGTGCAGTACGAGCGGCCCTTCTTCGGCAGCGCCGTTCGCTCGATCGCGTTCGACTCGGGGCCGTGCAGTGCCGCGGGGGTCTACGGGGTGAACGATCTCGATATCGTCCGCTACACCTTCAGCGGGCGCGATGCCCGGCCGAGTCCGGATGCGCAGCTCTTGGCGACGTGGATCGACGACGCCGAGGCGAAGGTGCGCGGTCATCTCGGCGGCCCGGCGATCGAGCGGGTGCGGACCGAAACACGCAGCTGGGCCTCGGCGCATTGCGCCTACCTTCCCGATCACGCCGGTTTCCGCACAGTGGTGCGCGAACAGACCGAATCCGTTGCGGGACTCCAGCTTGCGGGGGACTACCTGCTGGGCGCCCAGTTGGAGGCCTGCTACCGATCCGGCATCGCCGCGGCCCGGGCATTGATCGCGTGAGCCAGGCCCGGGGCGCCACGCGAGATCACGCGGCGCCCCGGGTGTGCACCATATCGTCGGCGAGCAGTGCGATACGGGCCCGCAGAATGCCCTCCGCGGTCGTCAGGTCGAGGTCGGTCAGCCCGCTCACTCGACGCAGCCGGTAGTCGATGGTGTTGGGGTGCACATGCAGCCGCCGGCCGGTGGCTTTGCGATTGAGGCCCGTGGCCATATAGGTCCGCAGCGTTTCCAGCAGCTCGGGATGGGTGGCGAGTGGGGCGATGACACCGGCCAGATGCTCGCGCGCCGGACCGGGGCGGGTGAGCTGATATTCGATCGCCACATCCGAGAGCTCGTACAGTCCTGCGGGTTTGGCGATGCCGCGCACCAGCTCGAGCAGCTCGTGTGCCTCCTCGGTGGCCTGCGGGATCTGCTCGGTCGGGGCGGGTACCAGAGTCGCGGTGAGCTCGACTCCCGAGGTCGCGCTGATCGTGGCGAGGACATCGCCGGTCATGCGCACCAGCTCGGGTTCATCGCTCGGGATCAGCAGGGTGCCACCGTTGGTGCTCAGCAGGGCCAGTGATCGTGAGGCGAAAGCATCGGCCAGCGCCGCCTGCACCCGCCGCAGTTTGCGGCGCGCCACCACCTGCGCGTCCACGCGCGGGTCGTGCTCCTCGGCCAGCTCCGGAATCATCAGCGCCACCACCTGATAGGAATCGGCGACTCTGATCCCGGTCTGCCGGGTGAGCGCGCCGACGCCGTGGCCGCTCAGCAGCGCCGACACCATCGTCTGCGCACCGGTCTGGTGTTCCTTGGCGACCTGGCGCTGTTCGTCGAGATAGGCGCTCGTCACCGTCGCGTTGATGACCTCGAGCGTGCGCAGCAGCAGGCGGGTACCCGCGACGACCTCGGCGAGGTCGGCTGCGGTCACCTGCCCGACGACGAGCTCGAAGCCGATCCGGAACCCCTCCGCGTAGGCGCGCAACAAGGTGCCGACGGGCACGCCCTCCCGCGCGTGCTGGGCGGATGCCGCGCGCAGCGCCACCAGTTGCTGCTCGGACGGCGTGGTGCGCTTGTCCAGCATCTCCATCGCCAGCGCCAGGCAGCGGCGGGTGAACTCGGTGACGTCACCGCGCATCGCCTCGCTCGGCAGTGCTTGGCAGGGCATCACGTTCTCGGCGAAATAGGAGACCAGCTGCGAAACCAGCTCGTCGGCGTTTCCCAGAAAACTCGACGCGGCCCGGCCGCCCGCGATGGTGAGCGGATTGGGTATCCGGTCCATGGCTTGAGAATTCATCGAGTGCACTCCGGTGTGGCAGACAGCGAATGGGGCTGGTCGTGGGACTTGTGTGAATCGCAACATAGCCACATCGGAGGTCGTAGTCGCCGGTCCCATGGAATGGCCTGGTGGGATCACGACGGCCTCACAGCCGGGGTTGTGCGGACTCACAAGCGCGTGGGGTCACCGTTCGCTGCACGGTTGCGGTGCAGGCCGACGCGGTCATAGACCGACGTGCTCGCCGCGCCGAGTACCAGTCCGACCGCCAGGCCCAGCGCGGTCATCCAGAAACCCCTCGCGAGCCCGGACCCCAGATCGGCGTCGAAGTACAGGATCGCGCGGACCGCCGTGTACACCTGATGCAGCGGTTCGAACGAGGCCAGCACGCCGAAGTAGCGAGGGGTGGCCTCGATCGGCACCGAACCGGCCGAGGACGGCAGCCCGAGAATGACGAACACGATCAAGTTCACCAGTAGCCCCGCCGAGCCGAGCGCGGCGAGCACCGACAGGCCGGTGATACCGACGGCGATCATCGCGAACGCGCTGTAGAGAAACAGCGGAAGGGGCTGCGCGATCGGCATTTCCAGCACGCGCGCGACGACGAGCAGTACCGCTGCCACGAGGTGTGCCGCGACGATGAGCACGCCCCATTTGAGCAGCAGTGTGCGCCATCGGGAGATCCGCGCGGGTCGCACGTGCGGTGACCACGGCCCGTACTCGGTCGGCACGAATCCCAGTGCGCCGTCGACCATCGTGTGGACGATCATCGCGCCGAGCGTGCCCGCGAGCAGGAGTACGAGAGCGTAGAAGAACGCGCCGAGCCCGGCCCCGCTGCCGTCGGGCAGTGGATGGAACTCGGTGTGGATCACCTCGACCGGGTTGCGCAGTGTCACCGCGGTCGCACCCGGCAGTGCGTAGTCAGGACCGAGTGACCCGGACACGGTATCGAGTAGTTGCTCACCGATGCGCGTGTTCACCTCGGTCAACGCCCGGTCGCTGAATCGCTGCACGATCGCCGAGGCGAACGCGCCGGTGCGTGGATTGGTCCGCACGGTGATCGTGGGACGTTCGATCTCGCCGGGAATCACGCTTCCCATGCCGAGATTGCCGAGTCGTTTGGTGAAGTCGCCCGCGATGATGATCGCGCCGTAGAGTTCGCCGCTGCGTAGCTGTCTTTCGGCCTGGGCAATTCCCAGTACGCGCAGGTCGATCTTGTCCGCGGGGACACCGTCGCGCAATGCTGTGGTGATCTCGTTGCCGATATCGCGCCACTGCGGCGGTGAACCGAGCGTATCGCCCACATCCTGGTCGACCAGCGCGATCGGGAAGTCGTGCAGATTCTTCTCGGGGTCCACGATGTAGCCGAGATACATCGTGGCCATCAGCGCACTGAGCAAGGTCAGGACGATCGTCGGGAACAGCCAGATACGCACCGCCGCACGCTAACAGCGGCCGAGGCCGCGCGGCGGTGCGTTGGAATCTGTCCAACGCCGGTGATCGAGCGTTGGCGCCGGTCCGAAAAGGCTCACACGCCGGGTAACGGTTTCGCGTCGGACGGTACATTCATGAATGCCGAAATCACGTGATCGCTGAGGTAGAGCCTCAGTTCTGAACGCCACTCGGCGGGGATACCCGCCGGGACCATGTCGAGTGCGTCTTCGACCTCTTCCCATATTCGGGGAAAGGGGATTCCGTTGCGCGAACAGGATTCGACGGCGACCATCAGCTGTTGCGTCAGGCAATCCATGTGGACGGTCGGTGTCACAGTGAATGCCGTGTCGAGTAGCAGCTCGAGATCGTCCATTGTTTTCCCCTTACCGGTTTCGCACCCCTGCTGTGCGCTCAACGTAGGTGACCGATTCACGGTGTGGGAAATCGTGCGGGGGTTACTGGTGGTTCAGATATCTTTCGGCTGCCGACTTGTGATCCGCACCGACCGGCCGGTGTAGGTTCGACCGATGACCTCCACGGCCCTGTACTGCGGCACTCGCTGGGACGAGCAGGGTCGATGGTTCTACGAGCTGCTCGGCGACGACGGGACCACCGAGCTGCTGCCCGGGATCGGCACACGGCTGGCGTTCCGGATCACCGATTCGGGACGATTCTGCTTGGGCTACAACGGGTTCGGTGCGGGACATCGCGGGAAAGTTGCGTGTCCTCGTCGCGCACGGGTCGAGACCGGGCGCCAGTGCGAGCAGTGCCGGGTCACCGAGGGGTGGTCGGTGGTGCACAGCCACCGGGGCCCGCTCACGGCGTTGCCCGAACAGGTCCGCGCTTATATGTCGCAGCCGCACCATCTCTACATCGCGTATTTCGGGGACGGGATGACCAAGGTCGGTACGGCCTCGGCGTCGCGGCGCAATCGCCGTCTCTTCGAACAGGGTGCGCTGGTCGCCCGGTTCATCACCGATTCCCCGGACGGGCTGCACGTTCGAGATCTGGAACGGACGGTGACCGAGCGAGCCGGGATCGGGCAGGCGGTCGCCGGGGTCACCAAGACCCGCATCCTCACGAAACCGCTGCGTCCCTGGGCGGTGCTGGAATCCGCGGTCGCCGACGCGGCCGAGCACGCCGCGGGCACGCTGCCCGCCGATATCACGCGCACCGACATCGCCTGGTCGGGTGGGCGGGACTTCTACGCCACGATCCAGGCGTACGGCCGATTCCCGGTCGCCACCGAAATCGCCGGGGAGCCAGGCGAATACGTCCTCGACGCGGTCACCGCGCACGGCCACACCATCGCCTGCCGCGACACCGCGGGCGCGAGCGAACTCGTGTTGGTCAACGACACTCGCCTGGTCGGTCGCCGCATCGAACTCGACTCCGCGATCACGGCGACGCCGGAACCCGCGCAGACCAGCCTGTTCTGAAGTCCGCTCACTCCATGGCGGCGAGTTGTGCCCGCATCGTGTCCAGTCCCATGCCGCCCAATCGCAACGCGCGGGTGTGGAATCGCCGCATGTCGAACGACGCTCCAGCGCGCGCTCGGGCTTCCTCGCGAGCCGCCAGCCAGAGGCGTTCACCGATCTTGTAGGCGGGCGCCTGTCCGGGCCAGCCCAGGTAGCGGTCGATCTCGTCGCGAGCGGTGGTCTCGTCTTCGAGGGTCCGCGTCAGCAGGAACTCCAGGCCGAGATCGGGAGTCCACCGCTCGCCCTCGTGGAAGTCGGCGCCGGCCGGAATCTCCCACTCGAGGTGCATCCCGATGTCCACGACCACCCGGGCAGCGCGGAACAGCTGCTGGGAGAGCATCCCGAACAGGTGGCCGTCGTCGTCGAGGTAGCCGAGTTCCTGCATGAGGCGTTCGGCATAGAGCGCCCACCCCTCGCCGTGCCCGGAAGTGAACGACATCAACCGCTGGTAGGTGTTCAGCGAATCCGCCTCGTACACCGCGGTCGCGATCTGGAGATGATGGCCCGGCACACCCTCGTGATAGACCGTGCTGACCTCGCGCCAGGTCGTGAAATCCTCTTTGTCCGGCTCCACCGACCAGGTCATGCGTCCGGGTCGGCGGAAATCGGCGGTCGGGCCGATGTAATACGCACCGACGACTCCGCCCGGCGGCGCGATGGTGCATTCCAATCGCATGAGCTCGTCGGGGATCTCGAAGTGCTTCTCGCGCAGCGATGTCAGGGCTTCGTCGGACATCTTCTGGAGCCACGCCCGGAGTCCGGCCCGCCCGCGCACCCGGTATTTCGGGTCTGCGTCGAGCGCTGTCGCGGTCTCGGTGAGGGAGGCACCCGGCGCGATCCGGGCGGCAACGGCGATCATCTCGGCCTCGAGCCGGGCGAATTCCGCCCAGCCCCAGTCGTAGGCTTCCCGCAGGTCGAGGTTCGCGCCGGTGAAATAGCGTGACCAGAGCCGGTAGGTCTGCTCGCCGACGGCATCCTTGGCGGGCGCGCTCGCCATGAGGTCGGCGCGCAGGAACTCGGCGAGAGCGGCATAGGCCTGCTCGGCCGCGTGCGCGCCCTGTCTCAGCCGCGCCAGCGGCGCACCCTCGACACCTTCCGCGGCGGCGACAAAAGTGGTGAAGAACCCGGTGTTCGCGCCGGAACCCGCCCAGGTGTCCGCCTGCTCGGCGACCTTGATGATCTGGCGCAGCGCACTGACCTGCCCGCGCTCGGCCGCGACCAGCAGCGAAGCCCGCAGACCTGCCAGCGCCTCGGGCACCCCCGCGAGACGCTCGGCGATCACCGCCCAGTCCTCGGCAGTCTCGGCGGCCATCACGTCGAACACCATCCGAATGTGCTGTACCGGACTTTCGATCACATTCAGCGCGGCGAGGGGGAGCCCGGCGTCATGGATCTCCACGTCGAGCCCCACGCGCTCGGTGAACACGGCTTTCGCTACCCGTTCGCCGTCATCGGTAGGGTGTGCGGCGAGCATGGCGTGCAACGCATTTCGCGCTATCCGCGCCCGAATATCGTGCCCGGCAGGCGAATAGTCGGTCAGGCGATCGTCGTGTCCCGCGATGCCGAACATGGTCGCCGTGACCGGATCAGCGGCCGCGTAGTCCTCGACGAACCGATCACAGATCTCATCCACACCCATGCGGATACGCTAACGGCCATCGGCCGCCCGCGGGCAACCTACGATCGCGAGCACGGCCACCGCGGTGTGAGCGCGCCGCACCGGAACCGCTAGGCGCTCTGCCGACGCACGATCTCGGTGATCCAGGTGGGCGCGAACGGGGAGGTGCAGCCAGGGGGAGTGGGGTAGTCCTTCAAGACCTGGAGGCGTTCGCCGATGTCGAGGGCGCGGGCGCGATGGCCGGGGTGGTCGATACCGATCTGGGCGAGGCAGTGGTTCATCGCCCACTGCAGGCGATCGGGTGCGGTTTTCATCTGCGCTTCGACGAGGTCGAGCAGACCGGTGAGGTCGAGGCCGCCGGGCTTCTTCGCGACTCGTTCGGTGGTCAGTGCCCAGCCCGCGCTCGCGACCACGGGGTCCGGGTCGTCGAACCAGGCGACACGCAGTTCCTCGGCGTGCGGGTTCTTCTTCACGACATAGTTGACGAGCCAGTCGTGGACCTTGGGTGTGCGCGCCTGGCGGATCATGGCGTCCAGTTCGTCACGCTCGAACATCTTCGGTCGGCAGATCAGCAGGGCGAGGAGTTTCGCCGCGGTGTCGTCGGTGTCCCAGAGTTGCCGGGCAAGCGCCGGTTGTGTCTTCAGGCGTTTGGCGAGCGCGCGCAGCTCGGTGAGGTTGACGCCGTGATCGTCGCCGTGCTTCTCGTTCACCGCGCGCATCTTCGGGTTGTCGAGGGCGGCCAGTTCGGCCAGCACCTCGTCCACCGTCGTTTCCGGCACCTGCGCCTCCTGGTCTAGTGCTCCTCGGAGACCATCATGCGTCGGACCGTGTCGAGGTGCCAGGGCCGGGTGCTCGGGAGAACACCGCGACCAGGAAGTCGGAGTCGTCGGTGAAGGGCCGAAGATCCCAGGTCGACAGCAGCAGGTCGACGGTGAGCCCGGCGGATCCGGCGTCGGTCAGGAACTCGGTGAACTCGTAGCCGCGGTCCGCACCGAATCCGATGATCGCCCGCCCGCCCGGCGCGAGATGCCCGGCGAATCCCGCCAGCACCGCCGACCGGGTGGACGGGGCCAGGAACGTCATCACATTGCCCGCGCACACGATGGCGTCGAAGTCGGCGACGGGCAGGTCCAGCTCGGCGAGGTCGCCGACCAGCCATGTCGGACCGGGATGGTCCGCGCGTGCCGCGTCGATCAGCACCGGGTCGACATCGACGCCCACCACCGTGTGCCCCACATCGTGCAGGTATCCACCGGTCCGCCCCGGCCCGCACCCCGCGTCGAGCACCCGGCTGCCACGTCCGAGCATCGCGTCGACCAACCGCGCCTCACCCACGATGTCGGTCCCCTGCGTGGCAAGCGTCCGGAACCGCTCCACATACCGGCTCGAATGCGCCGGATCCGCGGCGACGATGTCCTCCCAGCCACTGGGTGTGCGCTCGTTCGACGCGTTCATGATCGCTCCCTCGATTCGGCCGCTATGCCAACCTTGCCGACCTTAGCCGCGATGGTGAGAAGTCCGAGCCGGCTGATCGGACGAGCGGCCGGCTGAGAACTGCCGCGAAGGCATCTGCCCTGCGCGGGAGCATCGTCTAGATCGATGGAGGCATCGCGGGCCTGAATCCGCTTGCCGGTGGTCGCTGGGCGCGGCTGCGGCGGATGAGGGTGACGATCAGAATGGCGATACCGAGAAGGATCGGGCCTGCGAGGGCGGAGCCGAGGTCTTGGCCGACGGCTAGGGTGATGCCGGGGCCGCCCACGATCACGAGTACCGCCGCCACGATCCACCCACCCGACGACTGCTGCGGCCGCGCGGGGAGTTGGTGAAATGTCCGGCCCTGATGAGCGGTCGGATAGCGTGCGGGGTCGGACACAGCGGAGCCTCCTGAGCGCCGCGCGGTCTCACGGCTTCGCTGCTCAACTTATCTTGTCCCACAGACAGTTTCGTTGAACACTCGTGTGTCCTCCGGTGCCTACCCTGTGGTGGCGACCCGGCGACGGTCCGAGTGGTGACCGCGCGAGGCCGGCCACCACTCGGGACCCGTTACGGCGTCGAGTAGCCGATGAGGGCGCCGATGCCCGCACCGATCGGGATGGTCACCAGCGCGCCGACTCCGCCGAGGAAGAAGCCGAGCACAGCGCCGATGCCGGCGCCGATGAGCGCGCCGATGCCCGCGTTGTGCTGCTTGCGGGCCTCGGTGTCACCGGCCGCGTCGACGAATTCGGCCATGTTGGCGGTGACGACGGCCGGTGCGGCGGTGGGGGTCAGCGTCGCTGACCTGCCGTCGGCGGAGATCCCCGCGACCAGGTCGAAATCGCCTGCTCCGGTGATGATGCGGGTCGGCACGGCCGCGACCACGTTGCCCTCCCTGTTCGTGAGCGTGACCGCGCCGCCGACGACCCGGAACGTGCCGTCCGGGGCGGACACCGTGAGCCCGGAGCCATCGGCCAGCGGACTCGCGGTGAACGCCACGCCGCTGTCGACACCCTGCACGATCGGAGCCGCGGCTGATGGTGCGGCCTGCGCGGTGGTGGTGGCCGCGAGGCCGACAGCACCTGCCGCGAGAGCGGCGATCACGCCGAGTCGTTGTGCGCCCGAATTTGTTCGAGACGAGAAATGCATCCTGCCCCTCCAGTCTGCCCGCCAGATCCGGCGGAACATCCTCTGCCGGACCGGATCTCGGTCCGAGGACATTTTCGCATCGACGGCGATTCCGTGGAACCCACCAGCGGTGATACCGGAAAAACATCATCACTTCGACATAAATGATGAATTACATTGCCACACCGTAGATATCGGTACGGTTACCGGAAATATTCCGGTCCTACGGGACGGTCGACGATCCCGGTTCGGCCTTGGGCTCCTGGACGACGACCAGGTTCGCCGACAGTGCCGCGGAATCGATACGGGTGATCGAGTCCAGCATCAACTGCGAGACATCGACAACCTCGACACCCTCGCCCTGACCCTGCTCCTGACGCGCGGTCACCCCGTCGTTGAGCATCACCCGGCAGAACGGGCAACCCGTCGCGATCTTGGTCGGATTCGTCGACAACGCCTCATCGACCCGATCGACATTGATCCGCTTACCGAGCTGTTCTTCCATCCACATCCGGGCACCACCGGCACCACAGCACATCGACCGCTCGCCATGGCGCGGCATCTCGATCAGATTCGACCCCGAGGCCTCCATCAACTCACGCGGCGCGTCGTAGACCTTGTTGTGCCGACCCAGATAGCACGGGTCGTGATAGGTGATGTTCTGCGAGACCGTCGCGACCGGAACCAGCTGCTTCTGGCGCACCAACCGGTTCAGCAACTGGGTATGGTGCACAACCTCGTAAGTCCCACCGACCTGCGGGTACTCGTTGTTGAGCGTGTTGAAGCAATGCGCGCACGTGACAACGATCTTCTTCTTGGACTGCTCGACACCCTCGAACACCGAGTTGATGACCTCGATGTTCTGCAACGCCAGCTGCTGGAACAAGAACTCGTTACCCGCACGACGCGCCGAGTCACCGGTGCAGGTCTCCTCCGCACCCAACACCATGAACTTCGTGCCCGCGGTCGCCAGCAGCTCGGCCACGGCCTTGGTGGTCTTCTTGGCCCGGTCCTCGTAGGCACCGGCGCACCCGACCCAGAACAGGTACTCGTAGCCGTCGAAGCTGTCGGCGTCCTTCCCGAAGACCGGGATGTCGAAATCGACTTCCTTGATCCAGTTGAGGCGGTCCTTGGAGTTCTGCCCCCACGGGTTGCCCTTGTTCTCGAGGTTCTTGAACAAACCCGCGAGCTCGGAGGGGAACTCCGACTCGATCAACACCTGGTAGCGGCGCATATCGATGATGTGATCGACATGCTCGATATCGACCGGGCACTGCTCGACACACGCACCACAGGTCGTGCACGACCAGAGCACTTCGGGATCGATGATGCCGTGGACATCCTCGCCACCGACCAGCGGACGATCCGCCTCCGCACGCGCGGCCTCGGAAATCTTGTCGGCACCATCGAGCAGATAGGGCGCCTTGGCATAGGTGTGATCACGCAGCGAAGTGATGAGCAGCTTGGGGGACAACGGCTTTCCGGTGTTCCAGGCGGGGCACTGCGACTGGCAGCGACCGCACTCGGTGCAGGTGGTGAAGTCGAGCAAGCCCTTCCAGGTGAAGTCTGCGACCTTGCCGACGCCGAGCGTGTCGACGTCGGGGTCGGCGGTCTCCAGGTCGAGGACGCCGCCGCCGGACATCATGGGCTTGGCCGCGCCGAGCGCGACGCCACCGTCGCCTTCGCGCTTGAAATAGATGTTGAAGAAGGCCGAAATCCGGTGCCAGGCAACACCCCAGGTGAGATGGCGGCCGATCAGATAGAGGAACGCCGCCCCGGCCAGCATCTTGATGAACGCGAAGAGCGAGATCATCAGTGGGTCGGCAGGCATCAGCCGCGCGATCTGCATGGTGAACAGGTCACTCGACGCGTGTCCACCACCGTAAGTGGCGATCTCGCCCGCCTTGAGCAGGACGTCACCGAGGCCGTGGATGAGCACGATCGTCTCGATGGCGTACGCGGCAACGAGATTCGACCCGCTGAACCGGGAGAGGCGCTCGGGCCTGCGGGGGTGGTTGCGCTGTCGGATGGTGATCAGCACCAGGATTCCGATCACTGTGGCGAGACCGAGGATTTCCTCCAGCAGGTGGTAGCCGAACGTGTCGCCGATGATCGGCCAGCCGAACTCCGGGTCGAAGGTCTGTCCGTAGGACTCGAAGTAGAACACCATGCCGAGCAGGAACCCGACCATCACGAGCCAGTGGGCCCAACCGACAGTCCGGAACTTGTTCATTCTCGTGTGCGCGAGAACCTCGACGATGACGGTCTTCATCCGTGGCAGCACGGGGCCGATCCGTGACCGGTCGGGCTGACCGCTGCGGAGAACGCGAATCATCCGGGACAGGCCGAGAGCCAGTGACCCCCAGCAGATCGCGGTGATGATGACGCCGATGACGCCGAGTGTGATCGTCACAGTGCTCACGGTGTTGCCCCCTGTCCCCGCTGACCTGCAACACAAGTATGTTACTGGCCAGTAACTTGATGTCTGGTGCCAAATTAGCACCGATTCGGCAGCGGCGAAAGCCCCGGGCAACCAGATTCGGTGCAGCGCTGCGGAGTTGCGAACCTGCCTGCGATCCCGCCCGAAATTGCCATGTGCGCCGCTCGGATTTCGTTGGCAGGATCGAGTGGTCCAACGAACCGAGACGAAGGGAAACCGATGACAATCCTGGTTACCGGGGCGACGGCCAATATCGGGCGCATGGTCGTGGATCAGCTGATCGCGCGCGGTGCGACCGACATTCGCGCGCTGACCATCAGCCCCACCAAGGCGGCGCTGCCCGCCGGTGTTCAGGTGGCGCGGGGGCATCTGGGGCGACCGGCCGGCTTGCCCGCGGCGTTCGAGGGTGTCGACCGGATGTATCTCGCACCTTCGCCGGACAATGTCACCGAGGTCCTCGAGCTGGCGCGGGCAGCCGGGGTGCGGCACGTCGTGGATCTGTCGGGCGAGCCCGAAAGCTGGTGGGGCAGTGTGTGTAACGCCGTCGAGGGCAGCGGCTTGGCATGGACTCATCTGTGGCCCGCCGACTTCATGGAGAACACCCTGACGTGGTCTCAGCAGATCCGTGACACCGGTGCTGTTCACGAGCCGCACCCCGGCACCACCAGTGCGCCCATCGCCATGAACGACATCGCCGCCGTAGCCGCGACCGCCCTGCTGGAGGACGGTCACCTCGGCCGCGCGCACTCCCTCGCGGGCCCGCAGGTCCTCACCCGCGCGAACCTGGTCGCGCACCTCGCCGATGCCCTCGACCGCGAGATCACCTTCCGCACCTCCACCCGCGAGGAGACCATCACCGCGCTGCAACCCACCATGGGCGACAACTCGGCCTGGTATGTCGACAACGTCCTGCTCGATTTCGCCCCGCCGCCGGATTCCCTGCCCACCACCAGTGTCGAAGACATCACCGGCCACCCCGCCACCACGTTCGATCGATGGGCGCACGCGAACGCCGCCCGGTTTCTCGCCGACTGACACACCCCGGGCCGCGGCGGCCATCGGGGAAACCGGTCACGGAAACGATGCGGAGGCGCCGGACGGGGTGCACACTGGTCGGGTATCCGATTGCGGCGCTTGGTTTTCCGGGAGGGGGTCCGGTGAGCACTGTCCTTCTCGCCGTACACGACGCTGTGGGTCCCGTGCTCGCACAGGCTCCGACGCTCGAGCCGCCGCCGGAATCCGCGAGATACTTGCAACTCGTGCGCTACCTGTCGTGGCTCGCGCTCCTGCTGGTCCCGGTGCTCGTGATCATCGTCGTCCTCGTGATCGTGCGGGTGACGCGGTCACGCCGCACCGAGCCGAGCCGGCACCCTCGCCCGGCACCGCCGCCGGTAGCGGCTCCCCCCGTCGTGGCGCCGCCGAGCTCGGCGACACCGCCGGCGCCACGTCCGCTTCGAGGTGGATGGCATCGGATAGCCGATTCGTCGAGCCCCGATCGATCGAGTGCCGTGCCAGACCTTCCACTGCCGGGGGCGGATGGCTGGCCACCGCCGGACCCGACGGTGTGGGGACGCCCCGAGCAGAGATGATCGCGCGGGAATATTTCTTGCCTCGCGGTAGGAAATGTTGTCGGAGACAAGGAATCCGGGGGCCCTGAGGGAATTCGACCAAATCTTGTGCGGTCGGTTCCCGAGGGCCGGGGGAAATGTCATTATGTGGGCATTTCGGGTGGCATCCAGGGGTTCGGCGGTAGGTCTGTGGGAAAAATATTGGCGCCAATAGGTCGTCTGGTAGCGGCGGTCGTTCTGATTGTCGCGGCGATTATCGCGCTGCACGGGCGTTTACCTGGGACCGTTGTTCCCAGTGAAACCGGTGGGACTTCGCCGGTCGCTGTCGCGTTGATGCCGGTCTTGCTGCTGGTATCGGTGGTGATCTTGCTCGCGGGCGTCATCGTCAGTCAGCATCGGCTGCCGTTGGCGATGCCCGCGGTCGAACACGGTCTCCGGGTTCGTCTGTCGTTCACGCGGTTCGCGGTGCTGGCCCCGATCGCGCTCAGTACCGTCGCGCTGACGTTCGCGGTCGGTATCACCATGCTGTTCGTCTTGCCCGGCGCGCGGCGTCAGCCGACACCGGTCGCCTCGGTGACACCGGCGCAAGCGGGACAGCCCGGTGTGCCCGCCGCTGTCGATGTGCAGGTGGTCGATTCGGCGGTCGACTCGTCGCGTCTGAGCGGGATGGCGTTGCTGGGAGCCGCGGGCCTGGCGATCGTGCTGATCGGCATCGCGGTGGCCGGTCTCGTCGGCGTCACCGTCGCAGGCCGGGCGCCGCTGGTCGACAGCGTGGAACTGACCGAGGAGCAGGTCTCGAAGACGGTCGACTCGCTGACCAGGGCCGCCGAGATGGGACTGGCGGCGATGAACGCGCCAGGTCAGGATCCACGGACCGCGGTGATCGCCTGCTATGTGGCCATGGAGGCCGGGTTGGCCGCGGATCGTGCCGCGGCGCCGTTGATCTCGGATACGCCGAGGGAAGTACTGGAGCGGGCTTTCGACAGCGGCGTGTTGCACGACGACGGCGCACACGAACTGGTCGCGCTGTTCGAGGAAGCCAGGTTCAGTCCGCACGCGATGCTGGGCTGGCAGCGTATCCGGGCCGAACAGCTGCTGCGCCTGGTTCTCGCCGACCTCCAGTCCCGCGACGAGGTACCGGTGTGAGCCCAGTGCTATGCGCGGCCCCGCATCTCGCCGTACAGCCAGGTGCCGATCATCCGCGCGGTCATGGCGATGGCGGCGGCGCGGTCGCCGTCGGCCACGTCGTCGGCCGAAGCGCGCACGACCGCGGCGAATCCGGTGTTGACCAGAACCCAGGACATCATGTCGTTGTCACGGTCGTCGCCGGGCCCGACGAACTGGATCACGATGAGCTTCACCAGCATTCGCAATCGCGGCTCGAATTCGGGTAATCCGCTGCTGTAGAACTGCACACTGCCGACGAGCGCGCGAACCAGATCCGACTTCGCGATCAGCACCTCGGCGAAGACATCGAGTATCTCGGAGGCGATGGCGACAAAGTCGTCGCTGCTCCTGGGCGACATCGCCACGGGCAGGCTGAATACCCGCTGGGTGAACTCCTGCTCGACATCGGCGATGAGCCGATCGAGGAGTTCGTCGACGAGAAACGACCGCTCCGGAAAGTAGCGGTACAGCGTTCCGATACTGACGTGCGCCTGCGCCGCGATGACATTGGTGGAGGTGTTGTCGATTCCCCGCTGCCCGAACAGTTCGGCGGCGGTGTCGAGAATGTGTTCCCGGGTTGCCTTCGCCCGCTCCTGCTTCGGCCGGATCCGCCGGTCGACGGGTTTCGGTGGCATCGGTATTCCTTTCGGCCAGCTGCTGCACTGATTCTCGTGGAAATATTCCGAAAGGTGGTCCGCATTGCGCGGAATAATATTTCCTGTGCGCGGCCATGGGGTTCCGCGACAGTGAATGGTGAGGTGCACACACCTGACCGGAAGCGATTTCCGTGCCGGTTGTTCCGGCATACGTTCGGGACGGCTTACGAGCCGATTCCTTTTTCGCATTCGGAAAGGCAGACCTTGCATGACCATTACTCGTGGCCGCACACGCTCGGTGCGTGCGGCAATACTGATGGGCGTCAGCGTTGTTGCTGTCGCCCTCTCCGGGGCGGGGGCGGCGGCTGACCCGGCGTCCGAACCCACCGAACAGCAGCTGGCCGAAATCATCCACCAGGGCCGCGATGTGGCCTGGGGTACCGACGGCGGGCTCGGCGGCACGGGGTCGGCCTGTACCTCCGGTAGCGGTGCGGGCTCGGGCAACGGCTCCGGCGACTGCCTCGGTGGTTCCGGCTCCAGCTCGGGCTCCTCGGGCGGCTACTCCTCCGACCCGGGCGCTATCGGCCCCGCGTCGACGGCGTTCCTGCCCGCGTTCGGCTACGGACTGCTCAATCCCGACGCGGGTGCTCCCGGCACCAACGATTGGAACTGCAAGCCGACCGCGCAGCATCCGCGCCCGGTGGTGTTGTTGCACGGCACCTGGATGAACGCCTACAACGGGTACGCCTACATGGGCCAGCCCATCAAGGACGCCGGCTATTGCACGTTCACGTTCAACTACGGCCGTTCCAACATCGTCGAGGGCGGCGGCCTCGGTTCGTTCCTGCCCGGTGTCATGGGCACCGGCTACATCCAGGATTCGGCCAAGCAGACCGCGGCGTTCGTGGACCGGGTCCTCGCGGCCACCGGTTCCGACGAGGTCGACATCATCGCGCACTCCCAAGGTGGGTCGATGGCGAACTGGTACACCAAGTACGAGGGCGGCGCGGCCAAGGTCAACAAGCTGATCACCTTCGGCGCCACCCACCACGGCACCAGCCTCGACGGCATCGGCGCCCTGGGTCGCATGGTCAACAACCTGGGTATCGATGTGCTGGGTCCGATCGAGATCTTCGTCGGCCACGCCGGTATCCAGCAGACCGTCGGTTCGGATTTCGTCAAGACGCTCAACGCCAACGGTGACACCGTTCCCGGTGTCGATTACACCGTGGTCGGCACGCGGTACGACGAGGTGACGAACCCGTACGAGCTGACGTTCCTCGACCAGGGCCCCGGCTCGACGGTCAACAACGTTGTGCTGCAGGAAGGGTGCGAGCAGGACATCTCCGATCACCTGACGATGATGTACTCGCCGCGTGCTTTGTCGATCGCGCTGCGGGCGCTCGATCCGGTGCAGAACCCGAACCTGACCTGCACGTTCAACCCGTGGCTGATCGGGGGTGGTGGCTCCCTGTAGACGAGCGGACGATTCGGGTGCATCGCGGCACGGCTTGGCCGCGATGCACCCGATTTTCGTGTGTTCAGGGGACGAGCAGCGCGGCGGCGCGTTCCCAATAGGTGTGCATGTCCTGCTCCCAGTAGCCCCACGAATGCGTGCCCGCCGGGCGGAAATCGAAGGTCGCCGGGATATCCAGGGCGGCCAGGCGGTCGCGCAGCAACGCGGTGCACACCACGGTGATCCCGTCGAGCACGCCGCCGATGAGCAGCTGATCGAGTAGTTTCACCGGATTGCGCTGAATACCAGGGCCGTTCAAGGTGTCCAGCGGGCCGGGCAGGCCGTTGCCGGTGCTCACATACACCTGAACTCCGCGTAGCTTCTCGGCATTGAGGGCGGCGTCATTGGCCGTCCAGGCCGGATCGGTGGGTGGTCCCCACATGTTGAGCGGGTTACCGCGGCGTGCGGTGACGATCGAGGCCACCATCGCCTGTCCGGCCGGGTTGCTGGTCTGGATGCAGCCGCTGAACGAGCCGACCATCTGAAACCGCTGCGGTGCTTGCTGTGCCATCCGGAAGACCGCCGAGCTGGCCATCGACAGTCCGGCGACGGCGTCGCGGCCGGTGCCGTGGAAGGCCGAATCGATGATCGGCGGCAGTTCGGTGGTGAGGAAAGTCAGCCAGCGGTTGCGTCCGGTACCGGGATCGTCGGCCTGCCAGTCGGTGTAGAAGGTGCCCGCACCACCGATCGGCATCACGATGTTCGCCTGTTTCGCGGCGAAGAAGTCGAGGGCGTCGGTCTTGGTGAACCAGTTGCTGCCCTCGCGCCAGTCGGGGGTGTCGGTGCCACCGTCGACGCCGTTGATCAGATACAGCGAGCCGGCGGGCGCCTCGGGGTCGGCGGCGGGAATGACCGCGACGGTGACCGGTCGATTCATCGCCGCGGAGTGCACGGTCACATCGATCACCGTGCCCGGCCCGTTCGCCGCGGCCGCGACGGCGTAGGACCCGTTCGGTGCGGGCAGCGCCGCCGCCATGGCACGGGCGGCCACCAGGTCCGGGGCCGCCTGCGCCGTCGCGACGACGGGCAGGCCCGCGGCGGCGACCGCCACCGTGAGCGCGAGCCGTCGCACCATCGAATTGCGCACTGTCTTGTCTCCGTTCACTGCTGCGTCGTTATCGCCCATGCCGACTCGTTCCGTCGACCAGGCGCAGTTCCTTGGCGTCGGGCCACAGCGCCGACCACGGTTCGCTCGGGCCGTCGCACAGCCACAGCGCGACGCCGCGGTTCACGCCGGGAAAGCCGAGGGGCTCGTCGACGCGGGTCAGCAGCGTCGTCTGTGTGAAACGGGTACGCAGCGCGGAGTCGGGACCGTCGACCCCGAGGTAGAGCACCGTGGTCGTGGTGTCGGGTGGGGCGCCGAAGTAGCCATAGCCGCGGTTCGGACTGAACACCGCGGGAAGACCGGCGGCAGGCCCGAATTCCTCGAGTGCCGCTGCCTGCCAATAGTTCTGGGTCACGATCACCACACCCTCGCGCTGCCGCGGCGGTATCCGGTGATAGGTCTCGGCAACCGCGGTGACCAGGTCGTCCCAACCGCTCGGACCGAAAAGCACACTGCGCGAGTGGATCTGGGAATAGTCGGTCGTCGACTGCCGCAACGCCGACTCCGGTAGGGGCAGCGCGACGACGAGCGCGACGCAGATCGCGGTAGCCAGCGTGCCGAAGCCACCGCCGATGATCGCGCCGCGTCGCGTGATACCCCGGTCCGCCAGATACACCGCGCCCGCGGCGAACAGGCCAGGGAAAGCACCGGCCACGAAGTAGGGGCGCAGGCCCGCCAGCACGACCGCGCCCAGCCCGATCGCGATCATCGGGATCAGGAAGTAGTACGGACGGAACCGCTGCGCGCGCAGCCCGGCCCACATGCCGGCGAGCAACAGCAGACCGGCTGCACCGGTGACCTGAATCATCGTCCACGGCGCCGCGAGAACCCCGGCGGTGGCGAGCTGCTCATCGCGCACGATCGCGCCCATCGCCAGCTGTGGCCAGCCATTGCTGTGCTGCCACCACAGAATCGGGACCGCCGACCCCGCGAGCAGACCCGAGCCGAGCCACCACGCGGGCCTGCGCAGCATCTCCCGCGGCCCGAACACGGCCACGCCGAGCGCGAGCACCGCCCAGATGATCGGAATCAGCCACTTGACCTGGAAGTCGACGGCGGCGACGAACCCCGCCGCGACCACCAGGTAGTCCTCGCGAGTGCGCACCCAGCGGATCAGCAACCACGCGAGCACCGCCGTCAAGGTGATGTCGAGGGCGAAGGTGCTCAGCATCGCCGATTGCATCACCGCCATCGGGGTGGTCGCGTAGGCGAGCGCGGCGACGGTCTGGGGCAGTCGGCCGCCGCCGAACTCCCTGGCCATCACCGCGCTGAGCACGATGGCCAGCACTGTGAACAGCAGCGCGGGTACCCGCAGTGCCACTGTGGATCCCGGTGCGAGGTGGTCCGACAGTGCCGCCAGCAGCGGAACCAGCGGGCCCTGATCGGCATAGCTCACCGACGGATGCCGTCCGGCCGCGAGGAAATACAGTTCGTCACCGCCGATCCGATAGCGGTCGATCCTGGCGAGGAACAGGATGGCGGCCACGGCGGCGACGATCGATACCTCGCGCCACGCGAAGGCGGGCAGCGTGCGGAGGGGGGCGGCGGGCACCTCGACGGTGCCGCTCCGGACGTTCATGGTGGCACTCCGCGGGTTCAGTCCCGGTCGCCGCGGACTGGCGTCGGAGCAGCTCCGGAAGGTGTCGGGTGGGCGAGGGTCTGGTGTTGCGGCGCGGGCCGCAGGCGTTCGAGCCACGCCGGCGCCCACCAGCAGGCGTCGCCGAGCAGCCGCATGGACGCGGGCACCAGCAGCATCCGCAGGATGGTGGCGTCGATGACCAGTGCGGTCACCATGCCGAAGGCGATGTACTGCATCATCAGCAGATCCGACAGTGCGAACGCGCCGGTGACCACCAGCAGGATCACCGCGGCCGCGGTGATGATGCGGCCCGTCCGGGCGATACCCGCCTGCACGGCTTCGGTGGTGGAAGCGCCCGCGGCTCTGGCTTCGACGATGCGTGACAGCAGGAATACCTCGTAGTCGGTCGAGAGCCCGTAGACCACCGACACGATCACGACCAGGACCAGCGACATGATCGGTTGCGGGGTGAAGCCGAACACCCCTGCGCCGTGCCCGTCGATGAAGACCCAGGTGAGCACGCCCAGTGTGGCGCCGAGCCCGAGCAGATTCAGCACGGCTGCTTTGAGCGGCAGCACCAGCGAACCGAACGTCAGCGCCAGCAGTAGCGTGCTGGCCAGGAAGACGAACAGGACCATCAGCGGCATCCGCTCGACCAGCGCGTCGATGCTGTCCTTCTCCACGGCGGGCTGCCCACCGACCATCAGCGTCGTGCCGGGCGGCAACGGCATCGAGCGCAGATAGTCGATGGTCGCCTCGGCATCGCCGGATCCGGCGAGCACGGTCTGGGTGGTGAGGACCTGGGGCTGGAACGGCGACTGCATCGGTTCGGCGAACGGCGCGGCCAGGCCGGGGGCGTGGTTGGCGTCGGCGCGCACGGTATCGGCGGTGGTGGGGTCGAAGGTGACGATGACCAGGTCGATCGGGTCGATCTGGCGCAACGGGAACAGTTCGTCGAAGTGCTGCTGGGCCAGGCGCGTCGGATGAGACGGCGGGAGAAACCGCTCGTTGATGGAACCGAAGGCCAGATTCTGGATCGGGACGATGAGCAGCAGCAGACCGAGGCAGATCGGAACGGCCACCACCAGTGGACGTTTCATGACTCCCGCGGCGAATCGGCCCCAGCCGTTGCCGGGAACACGATCTCTCGCGACCGGTTTACGGAACCAGTCGACGCCGAGCCAGTCGACGCGCCTGCCCAGTACGGCCAGCATCGCGGGGAGAAGGGTGATCGAGGTCAGTGCGGCCAGGGAGATGGTGATGATCGCGCCGTAGGCGAACGACCGCAGGAAGCCCTGCGGGAACACCAGAATCCCGGCTGCCGCGACCACCACGATCAAGGCGGAGAACAACACAGTGCGTCCCGCCGTGGTCACCGAGCGCCGGACCGCATCGTCGACAGTGCGTCCGTCGGCGAGTTCCTCGCGGAACCGGCTGAGCACGAACAGTCCGTAGTCGATCGCCAGGCCGAGCCCGATCATCGAAACGACCGGGGAGACGAAGGAGTTCACCTCGGTGACCGCGGTGAGGCAGCGCAGCAGTCCCCACGCGCCGAGCATGGTGAGTCCGCCGACGATCAGCGGCAGCGCCGCGGCGACGACGCCGCCGAACAGGAAGAACAGCAGGATCGCGACCGCGGGGACGGCGAACAACTCCACCCGGCGCTGATCCTGAACCATGGTGTCGTTCAACGCGAGTGCGACCGGTTGTCCGCCGGCGAGCTCGACCTCGACTCCGGGGATCACGAACTCCTCGGCGACCTTGCGGTAATTGCGGCCCTGTTCGGTGGGGTCGACGCCGCTGACCGCGACCGAGGCGAACGCGTAGTCACGGTCGGGAGAACCGAAGACCTCGGGAATCGCCACGCCGGTATCGGTCGGCCAATACGCGCCGTTGACGCGGTCGATCTCGTTCGGGAACCGCTGCGGCAGAGTGTTCAGGCCCGCCACGACCGTCGCGGCGAAAGCCGGATCGTCGATGGTGGTGCCTTCGGGCGCCCGCACCAGCAGGAGCACGTCGCTGCTGTGATCACGGCCGAACGCGTTGTCGCGCACGTGTGCCGCGCGCACCGATTCCGAGGACGGATCGTCGAAGCCCTTCGCACTGAGATCCGCGCCGAGTCCGAGCCCGTAGGTGCCCAGTGCCAGTAATCCGGTCACCATTATCAAGATCACCAGATATCGCCGCCGCACGACGGTGTCTGCCCATTGTGTCAACTCGGCGAACACATTCGCCTCCCAACTGCTCGCGATGTGGTCGAACTTGTCAGGAGTCGCCTGCCTTTTCGGTCGCTACCGCGCAATGTTGCGGCCGGTCACAACGATTCTCGGAATGCTGTTGTGAGCCATGACTTCGCGCTCTGGGCCCGATCACAGGAGACCGCGCGATTACCCGTCCGAAATTCCAGAGGTCGGTAATCGCCACGATCGCCGCGGGGGTGGGCTTCTACGTTGACACCAACGGTCACATGCCACAGGCCGGTCGAGCCGGAGGAAATTTCGTGTCGGATATTGCCATTGTCGGAATCGGATGTCGGTTCGCGGGCGGAATCGATTCCCCGGAATCGTTCTGGGACTTTATCGTCGACAAGCGCGACGGCGTCGTGGAGATGCCCGCCGATCGCTGGGATTGGCGCCGCTACTACGACCCCGAACCGCGAACCCCGGGGCGCAGCTACACCAAACACGGCGCCTTCATGACCAACGATCCGTGGGAGTTCGATCCCGACTTCTTCGGGATCTCACCGCGCGAGGCCACGGTGCTCGACCCGCAGCAACGGTTGATGCTCGAGGTGACCTGGGAGGCCCTCGACGACGCCGGGATCGCGGGGCGCTCGGCCGGCGCGCAGGTGGGGGTCTATGTGGGCGGCTTCGTCGTCGACCAGTCGGTGATCGGGGTGGTGGGCCCCGCGCTGTTCCACACCGACATGCACACCCCGGCCAGCGCCTCCTACACGATGCTGTCCAACCGCATCGCCTACGCGCTGAACCTGGTCGGTCCGGCGATCACCGTCGACACCGCGTGCTCGTCGTCGCTGGTGGCGCTGCACCTGGCCTGCCAGGCGCTGGAGAACGACGACTGCGAGGTCGCGCTGGCGGGCGGGGTCAATGTGATGCTGCAGCCGGAAACCTTCGTGCTCATGTGCAAAGGCGGCTTCCTGGCCACCGACGGCCGCTGCAAGTCCTTCGACGCGTCCGCCGACGGTTACGGTCGCGGCGAGGGCGCGGGCATGGTGGCGCTGAAGAAGCTCGAAGACGCTGTCCGCGACGGTGATCGCGTGTACGCGGTGATCAAGGCCACCGGGTCGAATCAGGACGGGCGAACGACCGCGATCACGGTGCCGAACGCCGACTCGCAGGAGGCGCTGGCCCGCACCGTGTGCGAACGCTCGGGCCTGGCGCCCGACGAGATCACCTACCTGGAGGCACACGGCACCGGCACACTGGTTGGCGATCCGGTCGAATTGCGCGCTCTCGGCCGGGTTTTCGGTGCCGCGTCCGGGCGCACCGGCACCATCGGCGTCGGCTCGGTGAAAGCCACGATCGGTCACACCGAGGCCGCCGCGGGCGTGGCCAGCGTGATCAAAGCCGCACTGGCACTGCGACATCGCACGTTGCCGCCGCAGGGCTGGCTGAACGAGCCGAACCCCGACATCGCGTTCGACGAACTGGGCTTGCACATCCAGACCGAGGCGCAACCGCTGCCCGCCGACGCCGCGCCGATGTCGGTGGCGGTCAACGGTTTCGGCTACGGCGGCACCAATGCCCACGCGATCCTGCAGGAGTTCCGCGCGCCCGAATCGCCGACCGAACCGGCCCGCCACCTCGGTATTCTGCCCATCTCGGCCCGCAGTACGGGTGCCGCGCGTGCGTTGGCAGGCCGGTTCGCCGACCTGATCACCGCGGGGGCCGACCCGGACAGGCTGGCCGAAGCGGCGTGGACCCGGATGGCGCACCACCCGTTCCGCACCGGTGTACTCCTCGACGGTTCCACCGACGACCTGGTCCGTGAACTGCACGAGTACGCCTCGGGTACCGGGCGCGACGCCGGCCGCACGGTGTCCTCCAGCGCCGCCGAGCCGGTGTTCGTCTTCTCGGGCATGGGACCGCAGCACTGGAAGATGGCCCGCGGGTTGCTCGCCGCCGGTGGAGTGTTCGCCGAGACCGCCGAGCAGATCGACGCGGAATTTCGCGCGATCGCGGGCTGGTCGATCATCGAGGAACTGAGCAAGCCGGAGGACGAGTCCCGGGTGACCAGCACCGAGGTCGCGCAGCCCGCGAACTTCCTCGTCCAAGTGGGCCTGGTACGCGAGCTGGCCGAATACGGCATCGTCCCCGCAGCCATCGTCGGACACAGTGTGGGCGAGGTGTCGGCGGCGTACGTCAGCGGCATGCTGACACTGCGCGAAGCGGTGCGGGTGGCCTATCACCGAGCGCGACTGCAGGCCACGACCGCCGGAACCGGCGGGATGCTCGCTGTCGGCTTGACCAAGGAACAGGCCGACGCGCTTGTCGCCGACGATCCGCGCGTCGACATCGCCGCGATCAACAGCCCCACCTCCCTGACGCTGTCCGGCGACGTCGACCGACTCGACGAGATCGCCGAGAAGCTCACGGAGGACGGCATATTCGCGCGTCGGCTGCGGGTCGAGGTGCCGTATCACAGTCGCCTGATGGATCCGATCCACGACGAACTGCGCACGGCGCTGGCCGATCTGGCGCCACAGGCGCCCACGGTGGCGCTGTACTCGTCGGTGACGGGGGAACTCGTCACCGACGGCGTCTGGAACGCCGAGTACTGGTGGTCAAATGTCCGGCAGCCGGTGCGGTTCTTCGCCGCGATCACGAGCTTGATCGCCGCGGGCAACCGGATCTTCCTCGAGGTCGGTCCCCACCCGGTGCTGTCGGGCAATATCCGCGAGGCCCTGGTCGACGCGGACGTGAACGGCACCACGGTGCCCACCCTCGACCGCGAGCAGTCCGATTCGCACAGCATCCGGCGCACCCTCATCGGTCTGCATGCCGCCGGGGTACTCGACCGTGAACTGCTGTTTCCGGCCGAGCGTGGCGTCACCGCGCACGTACCGTTGCCGCGCTATCCCTGGCAGCGCACCCGCCTGCACTCGGCGCTGCCACTGTTCGAGCAGGCCCGCCTCGGCACACCCGGCGGGCACGCGATGCTCGGCGACCCCGATGTGGAGGGCCGCCCCGAGTGGCTGCTGCAGGTGGGCACCGAACTGCTGCCGTGGCTGGCCGACCACGTCGTCAACGGCGTCAAGATCATGCCCGGCGCGGCGTACCTGGACGCCGCGCTGAGCGCCACCGCCGCGCGGATCGGCAGCAAACAGGTTGCGCTGGAGAGCGTTCGGTTCGTCGCGCCGCTGATCATGGGTGCCCCCGATGTGCCGTTGGTCGCGATGAGCGTCGAGGAGGCCAGCGGTCGCTTCATGATCAGATCGCGCAGCGCGACCGGAACGGCGTGGACGGTGCACTCGACCGGGCGCACCCTGACCGGCAGCCACGAACAGACCGAAGTCGCGTTGCCCACCATCGAGGTCGGGGTCGACGTCGACCCGGCGATGTTCTACGCGGGCCTGGCCTCGGCCGGGCTGCAATACGGTCCGACGTTCCAGCGGGTGACCTCCGTGCGGGTGGGACGCGACGTGGTGCTGGCCACCGTCGACGGGAGCATCGCCGAAGGCTCGCGACATCTGGCGCATCCGGCCGTCGTCGACGCCGCGATGCAGTGCGCGGCCATGCTTTTCACCGACGAACGGATCAACGAGGGCGTGATGGTGCCCGTCGGGGTGAACGCGGTGCGGCTGCTCGCCGAACTCCCCGCGGAGATCACCGTCATCGCCCGCCGCGACCCCGGTGCCCGCCTGCGCGCCGATGTCGACCTGCTCGACCGGGACCGAAACCTGGTGGCGCGGTTGACCGGCCTGCAGATCGGTGCGCTCAAGCCCGGTGACAGCCCGCTGCACCGGATGGCCGACTTCTACTACACCGAGGTGCTCGAAGAGCGCGACCCGATCGACCCCGCGGCGCTGACCGAAGCCGGGTCGGTGTCCACCGTGATCGTCGCGCTCGGTGACAGCCCGCGCACCGCCGAACTGGCCGCCGCGATCCCGGGGTCGCGGGTGCAGCTCGTCGACCCGAACAGCGACGAACTGGAGTCGGAGCTCGTCGCGAATCTGGAGGCGGCGAAAGCCGACGAAACGCAGCGCACCCACGTCTGTGTGGTCGTCGGTGCGGGCACCGACGACGTCGCCGACCTGTGGACGCTCAAGCGCGTCGCGGTCGCGGTGTCGGAGTACGTCACCCCGACCGTGGAAGGCGCCCCGCCACAGATCAGCTTCGGCGACGGCAACGTCCACGCCACGCTGGTCACCGAATCCGCCTTCACGGTTCCCGGCAGCGATGTCGCACCGGACCCGCGCCAGGCCGCGCTCGCCGGTGGCCGCCGGGTGCTGCTCAACGAACAGACCCCGCTGCGCTGGCGGTTGGTCGACACCGAACCCGGCACCACCGTCGCCGAACTCGTCGCCGAACTGGGTGTGCCCGGTGCCTTCACCCTCGACAACAGCGACGAGGTGCTGCTGCGCGACGGCAGGCGCTGGGCGCCGACGGTGACCAAGCCGCTGCCCGAGCGCATCGACGAGCTCGAGACGTCGCATCCGCTGGCCGATCCGGCGGCGAACTTCGAGCTGGACATGCCACGCACGCGGGTGCTCTCGCAGGTGGCGTGGCGTGAATGCCCACGTCCGGAGCCGGCCGCGGGCCAGATCGAGGTCGCGATGGCGGTGATCGGATTGAACTACAAGGATCCGCTCAAGGTCATCGGCCTGCTCGGCGAACGCGAACTCGCGCCGACGTATTTCGGCACCGTGCCCGGTATGGAGGGCATCGGCACCGTGGTTCGGGTCGGTGCCGAGGTCAGCGATGTCGCGGTCGGCGACAAGGTCGCGGTGGCGTCCAAGGGCATGATGCGCCGATTCGCCGTCGTCGATCGGGCGCTGGCGGTGATCGTGCCCGCCGACACCGATCCCGGCTACTGCACCAGCACCATCGCCTTCGGCACGGCCGAATACGCCCTGCACGACCTGGCCCGCCTCGAACCGGGCGAGACCGTGCTGATCCACGGTGCGGCGGGCGGCGTCGGCACCGCGGCCATCCAGGTGGCCAAGTCCATCGGCGCCCGCATCATCGGCACCGCGAGCTCGCCCGAGCGGCGCGAACACGTCCTGGCCATGGGCGCGGATTTCGCGGTGAACTCGCGTTCGCTCAATTTCGTCGACGATGTCCTCGCGCTGACCGGCGGCGCCGGTGCCGATGTGATCGTCAGCAGCGCACCCGGTGAGATCCTGCGCCAGAACTTCAACGCCGCAGCCGAATTCGGTCGCATCGTCGAGGTCGGCAAGGCCGACATCTACACCGGCGGGCTGCTGGAACTGGCCAACTTCGACAAGAACCTCGCCTACTACTCGATGGATCTGGACCGCCTGGTCGCGGTGCGCCCGCAACGGCTGTCGCGACTGCTGGAGCGGGTGTTCGAGAAGGTCACCGAAGGCGTCTACACCCCGCTGCCGTACCAGATGTTCGAGACACACGAGGTGAGTCAGGCGTTCGAGGAGACACTGCGGTCCTCGCGCGTCGGCCGGGTCGCCCTGCGGATGGACGATCCGCGCCCGCCCGTGCGGCCCTCGCTGCCGCCGCTCGACATCGACGGCGCCGGAAACTATCTCATCACCGGTGGGTTCGGTGGGTTCGGCATGGCGATCGGCCGCTGGCTGGCGCTGCGCGGTGCGCGCAGGCTGGTACTGGTCGGGCGCAGCGGCGCCGCCACCGAGACGGCGCGCCGCCAGCTCGAGGTGTGGCGCGCGGTCGGCATCGAGGTGATCGAAGAACACGCCGACGTCACCGATGCCGCCGCCGTCGCCGCGATCGTCGCCCGCGCGCACACCGAACAACACCCGTTGCGCGCGGTGTTCCACGCCGCGGGCGCGGTGGCCGACAACCGTCTCGCCAGCATGGCGCGCGACGAGCTCGACCGGGTCTATCGCCCCAAAGTCCATGGCGCGCAGGTGATCCACCAGGCGGTAGCCGATGCGGGCATCACCCTCGACATGTTCGTGCTGTGTTCCTCGGGCGGCTCGATGTACGGGATCTACGGTCAATACAACTACTGTGCTGCCAACGTCGCCGTCGAAACTCTGGCCCGGCGCTGGGCCGCCGCGGGGGAGCGCGCACTGTGCATCGGCTGGGGACACCTGTCCGGCGCCTCGGGCGGCATGGCATCGGATGAAACCGCCGAAAAGTATCTGGACCTGGTGGGTTTCGGTCCGATCGACATGGCCGACGCCACCGCCTACCTCGAACAGACCCTGCGCCTCGGCGTGACGAACGCGGCGATCATTCCCACCGACTGGGCGAAACTGACCGGAACTTTCCCGCAGCTGGTACGCACCGGCCGCACCGCCGCCCTGGCGCAGTCCTCGGCCAAGGACACCTCCGAATTGGCCAAGCTCCGCGCCGAACTCGCCGCGATGGAGGAAGCCAAGCGCGGACCCGCCATCGCCCGCAAGATGGCCGACGAACTCGCGGTGGTCATGGGGGTGCCGGTCGAATCGATCGACATGACGGTGCCCGTGCCGGAGCTGGGGCTCGACTCGTTGATGGCGGTCGAACTGGGCGCGCGGGTCACCAAGACGCTCGGCATCGACCTGATGTCGATGCAGATGGGCCGCTCGTTCAGTTTGGAACAGGCGGGCCCGAAGGTCGCGGAGCTGATTCTGGCCTCCGAACCCGCTGTCACACCGCCACTTCCGGAGGTGACGCCCGGTGAATCCGCCCCGCGGATCGTCGACGTGCCCGACCAGTGGACCGTCGAGCGACCGGCGGAAGTCTCGATGGCGGGATCGCACTGATGGTCGACTTCGGCTTGATCGACGAATGGCGCCCGGCGCCCGGTCGTCTCGTGACCTGGTTCGCCTCGGCGGACTCGGTCGCGCGCGCGGCCAGGGCGCCGGTCCATCCGGCGCCGCCCTCGCTCCAGCAGGAGCAGTATCTGCGCTTGGCCGACCGGCACGCGGGCGCGGACTTCCGGTTCTCGGGCCTGTGCCTGGTCACCGCCGAGATCCCCACCGGTGACCTCGACCGCGCCGCGATCACCCGGGCGATCCACGCATTCCTGTTGCGCCACGACACTTTTCGCACGTGGTTCGCTGTCGAAGCCGGTGGCACAGTGCGGCGTCATCTGGTGCCCGAGGCCGATGTCGAGTTCGTGCCGGTCGACTACGGCCACATCGACGATCCCGAGGCGATCTGCCGGCACGTGGAGAAGACGACACCGGGCCCGTTCCAGTGGGATTGCTTCACCTTCGGTGCCATCGAGCACGGCGATTCCACCACCGTGTACCTGGCCGTCGACCACCTGCACACTGACGGACTCGGGCAGTACCTGTCCGCAGCCGACTTCGCCCAGCTCTACGCCGCGCAGCTGTGGGACGAGGCCGAACCGCTCGCGCCCGCGGCGAGCTATCTCGACTACTGCCGCAACGAGCGGTTCTTCAGCGACCAGCAGAGCCTGTCTTCTCCCGGTGTGAAGAAATGGCTGGCGCTGTTGGGCGGCAATGACAACAAGCTTCCGGTCTTCCCCCTCGACCTCGGCAAGAAGACCGACGGATACCATCGCAGCGCCCACCGCAGCGTCGTGCTGTTCGACGACGACGAGGCCGATCGATTCGACGAGGTCTGCCGTGCCAACGGCGCCGAATTCGTCGGCGGTGTGTTCGCCGCGGCCGCACTGGCCGAACGCGAGCTGGTCGGATCGGACTACTACTTCGGCATGACCCCGGTGAGCACCAGGACCTCGGCGGCCGAGAACAATTCGGTGGGCTGGTACGTGACGCTCGTTCCGGTCGCGTTCCCGCTCGGCGAACGCACCACGGTCGCCCGCGCGCTCACCATCGCGCAACGTGCCTATGACAGCGGACTCCTGCTGGCGCCCACTTCTTTTCACCGTGTTCTCGATCTGCTGCCCCCCGATTCCGAGATCAAGGCCGAGCCGGGGTGGGTCACCCCGATGATCTCGTTCATCGACGCCAGGGACTTCCTGGGCAACGAGCTGTTCGACAGCATGAACGCCGGGGTCTTCGCCAACCGGGCTGCCTCCGAGGAAGCACTCATCTGGATCAACCGGCTACCGGGCCGGACCTCGTTGAGCGTCATCTTCCCCGACACCGCGATCGCGCAGGAGTCGGTGCGCCGCTACCTGGCCACCATGAAGTCCGTATTCGGAGCCATCATCGACAGCGCCGCGGAGCACCCATGATCCGAGAAGAGTTCGTCCCGACCATCTTTCGCGACCCCGCCATTCCCGATGGCGAGAAGTCGAGATACCGCGTCGGCATCGCCGGCGAGCCCGGCGGCTTCGAGATAGCGCACGTCGTCGTGCACGACCGGGGCGGCTATCACACGACACTCGAGGCGAGCCCGGAGGACAAGAGCGGACGCGACCGTGAACTGGTGATGACCGTCGAGCAGCGCATAGGGCGTATCGACGGCCGACTGCACGCGGAAACCTATCGCGCGCAGACCCGGTCGGGGTCGACGGTGGTTTCGCGCGAGGAAGTGAACTTCGTCGACACCGTGCACCTGCAGTTCGGTGGCCTGCCCGGACCGTTCCCGCCGAATGTGATGCCGATCGCCGGTGGGCTGACGATGTTGCGTGGACTGGACTTCGCCGACGGGCTGGTCGAAACGGTCGACGTGTGGCTCGCGGCGTCGGTGCACTGGCCACTGCTCGTCCGGGTGGAGAAGCAGGTCGTGTTCGCGGGACCGGCCGGGGTGTTCCCGTGTTGGCAGGTGCGGTTGCGGCCCGGCTTCGACCAGGTGAACGGGATGCTGGACAAGATGGTCGGCTCGGTCGTGCCACCGTTCATCGCCCTGTTCGAGGTGGCGGCGCCGCACCGGATGGTGCAGTTGAGCTTCCCGACCCAGATGTCGATGTCGGCCCCGCGCGCCACGATGGAATTGGTGTCATGAGCGACACCACCGGGGTCGCGAAGGCGCAGGTGCCCGAGCTCGGCGCGTGGCTTGCGTTCGGCGCCTGCCTGATCGCGGTGTTCATGCAGATGATCGACGTGACGATCGTGAACACGGCGCTGCCGAGTCTGACCGCCGACCTCGGTGCGTCCAGGTCGGCACAGCTGCTGGTGATCTCCGGGTACGCGCTGGCGTTCGCCTGCACCCTGCTCACCGCCGCGCGGATCGGTGCGATGGTCGGTCGGCGCACGATGTTCCTGGTGTCGGTGGTCGCCTTCACCGCGGCTTCGGTGTGGTGTGGATCGGCCGGTGGCCCTGCCGAACTCGTGCTCGCGCGGGTGGTCCAGGGTGCGGCGGGGGCGGGGATGGCCGCCCAGACGATCGCCATTCTCACCGCCGGGTTTCCGCGCGAGCGCCATCCCCTGGTTTTCGCGCTGTACGGGGGAGTGGCCGGATTCGCCGGGATGCTCGGACCCATCGTGGGCGGTGTGCTGCTCACCGTCGATATCGGTGGGTGGGGGTGGCGGTCGGTCTTCCTGATCAACCTGCCGATCGGGCTGTTCGCGTTCGGATTGGCCTGGAAATTCCTGGACCGGAGCAGTCCGGCCGGTCGTCACCCCCTCGATCTGGTCGGTGCCGCGCTGTCCGGGCTCGGCTTGTTCGCCCTGATCGGGGGCCTGGCTCAGATCCAGGAGCACGGGTGGCGGCTCGACCTGCTCGCCGTCACCGGTGCCGGGCTCGTGCTGACGGCGGTGTTCCTCGCCCAGCAGCGCACCCGCACCGCGCGCGGTGCCGACCCCCTTGTGCGGCTGGACCTGTTCGGCAACCACGGCTTCCGGATCGGCTCGGTGCTGGTCGGCGCGTTCTTCGGGCTGTTCACCGCGTTCGTGTTCGCCGCCTCGATCACCATGCAGGATGTGCTCGGCTACTCGCCGCTGCTCACCGGCATGGTGATGACCCTGTTCGCCCTCGGTGCGGGCGCCGGCGCCCTCGGTTCGCTGATTCTGGTGCCGCGTTGGGATATCTGGGCGCTGGCAGCCGGGATCGCCCTGTTCGGCGGATGTATCGGCGCGGGTGGGGTGTACCTGTATCTGGTCGACGGGGTGGCGAACGCGCTGCTCTGCGCGGGTCCGGTGTTCGCGGCCGGATTCGGTGTCGGCCTGTTCGGCGTGCAGTTGCAGCCGATGATGCTGTCCGGGTTGGACGCGAATCGGATGGCCGAGTCCTCCGGTGTGCTGCCCACCATCGAACAGGTCGGCAACGCGGTCGGACTCGCGGTGCTGACCACAGTGTTCTTCGGATCGCACAGCCTCGGCGGCAGCATCATGATGATGGGCGCCATCGCCGCGGTCGCGCTGGTGCTGGCGGTGCTCACCTTGGCGATGCCCTCGCGCGAGCGTCGAGAACAGGCCGCGATCGGCGTTCTGTAGGGTTTTCGCTGGTCGTCGGCGTGCGGGTGCCGCTGGTTGTCGGACCCCGGTGTCAGACTCTGGCACGTGAGATGGGCGATAGCGGAGACGGGCGAGGGCGGCGCTCGGTTGTGTCCGCTCGATCAGGACGGTCACCCGGCGGGACCGGTGCTCGACGAGCCCTCGCTCGTCGAGGCGGTGCGCACCCGCCCGGACGTGGAGCGGTGGGTCTGGCGGTCCACGGCCGACATCTACCGTGTGTTGCTGGCAGCGGGCGTGTGGGTCGAACGGTGCTACGACGTCCAGGCGGCGGAGTCGCTGCTGATCGGCCACGAGGAAGGACAGTCGGGGCAGGCGCGCTCGCTGGCGGCCGGCTGGGCGCGGTTGCACAACCTGGCCGTTCCGCCGGATGCGCCGGTGCGGGCCGCCGAGACGCAGCCGTCGCTGTTCGAATCGGGTCCGGTGCCACTGCCGCCGGGGATCGACGAGTTCACCGCCCTGCTGGCGGTGTACGCGGGACAGGTCGCGCGCACCGCCCGGGCCGAGCACCCCGAGCGGATGCGACTGCTGCTCGCCGCCGAATCGGCGGGCATGCTCGTCGCCGTCGAGATGGGGCAGCTCGGCATTCCGTGGCGCGCCGACGTCCACCGCGAACTCCTGGATTCGATGCTGGGAGAGCGCTTTCCGGGGGGATCGGAACCGCGGCGGATGGCGGAACTGGCCGAGGAGGTGTCGCGGGCGTTCGGGACCGGAGTCCGAGTCCGGCCCGACCTGCCCGCCGACATCATCAGGGCTTTCGGTCGCGCCGGAATCCTGCTGTCCTCCACCAGGAAATGGGAACTCCAGCGGATCGACCACCCGGCGGTCGCCCCGCTGCTGGCCTACAAATCGCTGTATCGCCTCTACACGGCGCATGGGTGGTCCTGGCTCGAACAGTGGGTGCACGGCGGCCGCTTCCGCCCCGAATACTTACCCGGCGGCACAGTGTCCGGGCGCTGGACCACCAATGGTGGTGGCGCACTACAGATTCCGAAGATCGTCCGGCAAGCGATCCGGGCCGACCCCGGGTGGTCGCTGGTGGTCGCCGACGCCGACCAGATGGAGCCGCGGATCCTCGCGGCGATCTCGCGCGACCCGGGGCTGATGGAAGTGGCCGGTCGTGGCGAGGACCTCTACGCGGACCTGGCCGCTCGCGGATTCGGCGGCGACCGCGATCAAGCCAAGATCGCTCTGCTCGGCGCCATCTACGGCCAGACCTCCGGCGACGCCCTGACCCACCTCGCGGGCCTGCGCCGGCGCTATCCCGCCGCCGTGGCCTACGTCGACGACGCCGCGCGCGCCGGCGAGGAAGGCCGCCTCGTGCGCACCTGGTTGGGGCGTACCTGCACGCCGCTGTCGGTCGCGCTCGACGACACGGACTCGCCCCAGGACACCCGCACCGAGTTCGGCGCCGACTCCGCCGCCCGCGCCCGTGGCCGCTTCACCCGCAACTTCGTGGTGCAGGGCAGCGCCGCCGACTGGGCCCTGCTCGTCCTGGCCGGAATCCGGCACGCGATCCGCGACCTCCGTGCGGAACTGGTCTTCTTCCAGCACGATGAAGTGATCGTGCACTGCCCGACCGAGGAAGCCGCTGTGGTGGCCGAAGCGATCGCCACCGCCGCAGACACCGCGGGCCGGATCGCCTTCGGGCAGACGCCGGTCCGCTTCCCGTTCACCACCGCCGTAGTGCAGTGCTACGGCGATGCCAAGTAGGAACGCCGCTAGATCAGTACTTCCCGCAGGTGGGGTCTAGCGTGGTCGCATGCTCAGTCTCGAACAGCTGGTCACCTTCGGCGCGGCAGCCTTGATCATCATCGTGATTCCCGGTCCCAGCGTGGTTTTCGCCATCGGCAGGGCTCTCGCCCACGGCCGGTCCGTCGCATTGGCCAGCGTGGCGGGCAACACCCTGGGTCTACTCACAGTGCTGGCGCTGGTCTCGGTGGGGCTCGGTGCGGTCGTCGCCGAGTCGGCCACGGTGTTCTGGATCGTGAAAATCGCCGGGGCGGCCTACCTGGTCTACCTCGGGGCCACCGCGATCCGACACCGTGCGGCGTTCGGAGCGGGAGACCTGAACCCGGAACGCTCCGCATTGCCGTGGCGGACCTCGGTGCGGCAGGGCTTCGTCGTCGGCGCGTCGAACCCGAAGTCGTTCATCCTGGCCGCCGCCGTCGTACCGCAGTTCGTGGATCGCGACGCCGGGCAAGTCCAGCTTCAGATCTTGCTGCTCGGCCTGATCGCGGTCGCGATCGCCTTGGTGTCGGACAGCCTCTGGGCGGTGCTGGCCGCACGGCTGCGCGATTGGTTCCGCCGGTCTCCGCGACGCGAGGAGACGCTCGGGACCGTCGGGGGCTTGTCGATGATCGGGCTCGGCGTCTCGGTGGCGTTCACCGGCAACCATGCGAAGTAGCGTTGTGACCAGTTCGAACGGCGACATCTGCCGCTCACGGGATTCGGCCGAACGGGGTGAGTTTCCCCCGATCCTGACAGCTCGAGAATGTCGGTCCGTAGATGTCGGTGGGTATCGGTAGCGTCTTGTCCGTGGAAACAGGGGAACGTATCCAAGAACTCGCCGACCGGATGGTCGCGCTGCGCGACGCCTACTACCAGGGGGCGCCGCTGGTCGCCGACGCGGAATTCGACGCGATCGAAGACGAGTTGCGCGCACTGATCGAGGCGCACCCCGACCTCGCGCCGGACCCGAATCCGCTCGAGCAGGTCGGTGCGCCCGCGGTGCTGCACGCCCCGGTCCGGCACTCGCGGCCGATGCTGTCGCTGGAGAAGGCGACCAAGCCGGAGCAGGTCGAGGCGTTCTTCGATCGATTCCCCGGTCAGCCGGTGGTCGTGATGCCCAAGCTCGACGGCTTGTCACTGGCTCTGGTCTTCGAGAACGGGCGGCTGGCGCGTGCCGTCACCCGCGGTGACGGCACCACCGGTGATGACGTCACCCCGCTGGTCCGTGCCCTCGTCGACGGGGTCCCCGAGCGGATCGACCTGCCGGGCCGCGTCGAGGTGCGTGGGGAGGCGGTGATGTTGCGTTCGACCTTCCTGGCCTACAACGCCGCACACCCGGACAAGCCACTGATCAACCCGCGCAATGCCGCGGCGGGCACCCTGCGCGCGAAAGACCCGGCGACCGTGTCGGAACGGCGCCTGCAGTTCTTCGGCTTCGACCTGGATACCGCCGCCGACGACGCCGCGCACGACCTCGGAGAAGGACTGCGGGCGATCGGCGTCGCGGGGGCGCAGATGCGGCTGTGCGCCGACGCCGCGCGGGCACAGGCGGCGATCACCGAGATCGAGCAGGGTCGCAACGACTTGGACTACGACATCGACGGTGCCGTCCTGCGGCTGGCCGACCGTGACGCCTACGCGGCGGCCGGAACCCGGTCGAACTCCCCGCGCGGGGCGCTGGCGTTCAAGTTCGCCGCCGAGGAGAAGACCACGCTGCTGCGCGAGGTGATCTGGGATGTCGGCAAGACAGGCAAGATCGTCCCTGTCGCGTGGCTCGAGCCGGTGTTCGTCGGCGGTACGACGGTCACGAAGGCGACGCTGGCGAACCAAGAGGTGATCCGCGCCCGTGACATCAAGGTCGGTGACACGGTGCTGGTGCGTCGCGCCGGTGATGTCATCCCGTTCGTAGCCGGCGTGCTCGACGCCGCCAAGCGCACGGGCGAGGAGCTCGAGATCATCTCGCCCACCGAGTGCCCTTCGTGCGCTCAGCCGGTCATCGAGCAGGGCAACAGCCGAGAACTGTTCTGTACCAACGTCGCCTGTCCCGCCCAAACAGTGCGCAGGCTGATCCACTGGGCCTCGCGCGCGGCGGCCGACATCGACGCCATCGGGGGAGTGTGGATCGAACGCCTCGCCGAGGCGGGCATTCTCGAAAGTCCGTCGGACTTCTACACGCTCACCAAGGAACGCTTGCTCGAATTCGATCGCATCGGCGAGGTCTCCGCCGCGCGCATGATCGATTCGATCGACGCCAGCCGCCAGGTCGGCCTGCGCCGCGCCCTGATCGGCCTCGCCATCCCGATGGCCTCCGACGGCACCGCCGCGCGCCTGGCCAGGTCGGGCTTCGGCTCCCTCGAAGAGGTCGCCGACGCGGGCGAGGAACGCCTTGTCGCGGTAGAGGACATCGGCCCGAAGGTCGCCGCCTCCCTGGTCGCCCACCTGACCCGGTTGCGTCCGGAACTGGACCGCTTGCGCGAGCTCGGTGTCTGCCTGGATGTGCGCGAAGAGGACCTGCCGCCGGTCATCGCGGCAGGCGCACCCCTCGAAGGCAGAACAGTGGTGATCACCGGTGCGATCAGCGACCCACGCTCCGGCGAGAAGGTGGCCCGCCCGACGTTCCAGCGCCTGTGCGAGCAGGCGGGCGCGACGGCGGCCTCCTCGGTCTCGGCGAACACCGACATGCTCATCACCGGCGCGGGAGTCGGTGACAGCAAGCTGGCGAAGGCCGAGAAGCTCGGCGTCGAGGTCGTCGACCAGGGCGAGATCTGGAAGCTGCTGATCGACGCCAAGATCATCTGACGAGCCCGCGATGCCTCACTCGGACTGATGGTCGGGGGCTCGGTCGGTGACGAAGTCCTTGGCCCAGCGGTAGTCGGGTTTGCCACTGGGGGAGCGGGAGATCGTCTCCGCCACCCAGATGCGTTTGGGGATCTTGTACCCCGCGAGATGGGGGCGCAGGTGGGTGCGCACGGCATCGAAGTCCAGGGTGTGGTCGGGGGCGATCGAGATGATCGCCGCCACCTGCTGGCCCCACCGTTCGTGCGCGACGCCGATGACGACCGCGTCGTAGATCGCGTCGTGTGACTTCACGACGGCCTCGACCTCCTCCGGGAACACCTTCTCCCCGCCGGTGTTGATCACCATGTTGCCGCGCCCGATCAGGGTGATCGAGCCGTCGGACTCGGCGCGGGCGCGGTCGTCGGTGACCACGATGCGGGCACCGTCCACCGTCTTGAACAGCCGGGCGGTACGTTCGGGGTCGTTGTAGTAGCCGAGCGGGACCGCGCCGGTCTTGGCCAGCCAACCCTCCTCGCCTGCGGCGACGGGCCGCCCGTCCTCGTCGACGACCACCGCGCCGCGCCCGGTCTGTACTCGTGGTCCGCGCGCCGGATCGTCGTCCTTCTGCGCGAAACCGATACCGCCGAAGCCGGTTTCGGACGACCCGATCGAGTCCGACACCATCGACGTCGGAAACTGCTCCAGCAGTGCGTTCTTCACGGGTTGGGACAGCAGCGCGGCCCCGGAGGCGATGACGAGCAGCGAGGAGGCGTCCACCGGTTCCGCGCTGTAGGTGTCGATGAGTGGGCGAGCCATCGCGTCGCCGGTGATGACCATGACGTGCGGTTTGTGCGTGGCGACGGATTCCCACACCCGCGCCGGGTCGAAGCGCGGCTCGAACAGCACGGTATTGCCCGACCAGAGTGCGTTGAACGTCGGCATCATCGCCGCGGCATGGATGAGCGGCGGGAGCACGAACCAGATGGCGGGCACCCCCTGGGCGCCCGTCGCGGACTGCTGATATTCGTCGCGCACCGGTTCACCGCTGTAGAAGTCGACACCGCCACCGAGCACACGCCACATGTCTTCCTGCCGCCACATGACGCCTTTCGGCATGCCGGTGGTGCCGCCGGTGTACATCATGAACAGGTCGTCCGCGGTGCGAGTGACCGAGGGGCGGAACGGTTTTCCCGCCTCGACGAGCTGCTCGTACAGGACCGCGCCGGTCTCGGGGGTGCCGACGTCGCGGTCGTCGTCGACACAGATCGACAGGCGCACCCCCGGCGCGAGCGCGAGGCCGGCGCGGACTGTCTCGGCGTAACAGGCGTGGTACAGCAGCACTTCGAGGTCGGCGTTGTTGTAGACATAGGCCAGCTCGGTCGGGCCGTACCGGTAGTTGATATTGATCGGGACGGCGGCCAGCTTGAAGCACGCGAGCAATGTCTCCATGGTCTCGATGCTGTTGTGCATCTGGAATCCGACGTGCGTGCCGTGGCCGACGCCCGACTCGGCGAGCCGGTGCGCGAGCTGGTTGGCACGAATATCCAGTTCCCGGAACGTCACTCGACGATCGCGCTGAATCAGCGCGATCCGATCGGGCATGGCGTCGACGGAGTGTTCGAACAGGTCGGCGAAGTTGTTGGCCATGTCAATCCATCTCTCGACGATCTCTCACACGACGGTGAGCGGCAGGGGTTTGCCCCGGTCGGTGAAGGCGAAGCCCGCACCGGTGCTGAAGCGGGTCACCGCGACCTCGGACGCTTCGCGGAACGGTTGTTCGGCCAGGTCGATCTCGACGGTCCAGCCGTGCTGGTCGGTGGCGGCCACCCGTGCGACGAATCGCGGGTCGACCCCACGCACAAGGGCATCGAGCGGGCGAAGGTCCTCGGGCGTCAGCATCGAGGGCCACGCACCGTCGGTCCGCGCCCCGCTGGCATGCGGAAACCGCAGACGCACCCCGTATTCCACGACGGAGATGTCGATTCCCGTGTAGCCCAGCGGGTTCAGCGCGGGATGCACGCGCAAGACCCGGGCCAGCGCGTCCGGATCGCGGCCGAGGTTCAGGCAGTTGCGGATGCGCTCGGAGGTCAGTCCGGCGATTCCGGCGAACTGCTTGCGCCCGATCCCGAGGGCGGTCGCCGCATCGGCGCGTTCCCCGATGGCGACCATGAACCCGAGAGTCAGCAGGTGCTGTTGCAGGCAGATCTCGTCGGCCATCCGGCGCAACGCGGCATGGGAGAAATCGGCGAACCGCAGATCACTCAGCAGCGGCCCCGTGTAGTCGGCCCTGCCCTCCTCACCCACGTCGATGTCGGCCAGCTCGAGCTGCGCGGCAACGGAGTTCGTGAGCAGCGCGGCGTTGCGGGGAACCTCGGGCGGGACGTGCGCGGCATCGATGACGACCGTCCACGCGCACACCGGGGTCCGGTCGGCGGGCTTGCGCGGTGGGCGGTGCACCGGCCGCACCTGGGCGTGCGGATTGGTGGCCAGCGCCGTGGCATCGAAGGTGGGGTCCTCGATGTCGTGGCACATCGCCACCACGAACTCCTCGCCCATCGGCTCCACATCGGCCAGTGCCCCGCAGTGATCGAGCCAGAACTCGCCGTGATCGTGGTCGTCGACGCGGAACCGGAAGTCCATGAACTGCGGTGGCGCGCCGATGTCGAGTTGCAGCCCTTTGAAGATGGTTTCGACGCTGTCGCCGGTGAAGCGCAGCGCGCGCTGCATCCGGCGGGTGTAGATCGGACTGGCCAGCTGCCACTCCTCGATCGCGACCGCCGTCATTCCCTCGCGGCCGAAGGCGGCGATGGTGTGCGCCATCCCGGACCGGTCGATGAGGTGACCGCACAGCAGCAGTTCGGGGACCAGTGCGGCCAGCTGGTCCCGGGACAGCTCCGCGTATCTGCTCATCGACGTCACCACAGGGAAGCGGGCGATTCGCCGATGGGGTACCAGCCGGGCAGCGGGTCCCGCGAGACGGAGCGCTCGATGCGCTGGTGCATGCCCGGCGACAGCGCGTTGTCGGTGATCATGTCGAGGAACATCGCCGAGACATTGCCGAAGTCGAAGAAGTCACGCTGCCAGGACCATTGGAAGTCGCCGCCGTAGCGGAACCAGCTGCCGCCGATGCCCTCGGGGGAGTAATGGCGGCCGTCGGCGCGCTTGCCCTCGTTGATCTGCTTCCAGAAGCCGATGACGGTGCCGCTGCGCTCGTCGACGACGAACTCCTGATACGGGTAGGTCCAGCCCTCGAGGCCGAGCATCTCCTGGCCCAGGGCGTAGTCGCGGATCTCGTCGCGGCCGACGGCCATGAACTCCTGCTTGGGGCCGTAGTTCCAGCCGTAGGTGGCGTCGGCCGTGTACATCTCGGCCAGGGGCTTCCAGTCGCCCTTCTCCTCACATCGCTGGTTCTCCACGACCCAGCGCCGAACCATCTCGTCGAGTTCGGCCCGCTCGAAATTTGCCATCAGTCTGTGCCTTTCGCAGGGGAGTCGGATTCGCCGCCGTCGGCGATCGACAGAGCTCGGGTGGGGCAGTAGCGGATCGCGGCCTCGACGGCCTTGTGCTCCGCGGCGTCGGGGGTGGCGTCGGTGATCTGGACCGGGCCGCGCTTGGGCACGGTGAAGACCGCGGGCGCCTCGTCCTGGCAGACGCCGTGTCCCTGACACAGGTCGAGGTCGACCACGATTCTCATGACGCGCCTCCGTCCGGCGTCGGCCGCAGCGGTGCCTCGGGCTGCACCTCGACCAGCACCATGTGGGCACCTCGCGGGACCGAGATCACCGTCGCGACCGCGTCGGCGAGGTGGTGCGGTCGCAGCATGTAGGGGTGGCGGGCCAGGCCCCAGTCCTTCCAGTCCTGCAGTACCGGCCCGACGATCTCGGGAGTCGAATCCATGCCCATCCCGGTGAGGGTTGGGCCGGGACGTACCAGCGAGGCGCGAATTCCGGTGCCCTCCAGTTCCATGCGCAACTGACCGACCATCGCCTCCAGCCCGTTCTTGGCGGCGCTGTAGGCGCCGGACCGCGGCCGCGGGTTGTCGGCGCAATCGGAGCTGATCACGACGAGATCGCCACGGCGCCGCGCGGTCATCCCGGGCAGTACCCGGTGGACGAGACGTTGCGCGCCGACGAGATGGACCTGGACCTGGAACAGGAAGCGTTCCGGGTCCATCTCCCCGACCAGGGAGAATTCGATGTCGCCCGCGCCGGAGACGAGGATCTCGGTCGGGCCGAGCGTGCGCTCGGCGGCCGTCACGAACTCGTCGACGGAGTCGGCATCGGTGACGTCGAGACGGTGGGCGTACGCCTCGCCGCCGCCGGCCCGGATCTTGGCCGCGATCTCCTCGCACAGCTCGACCCGGCGCGCGCCCAAGGTCACCGGATGGCCGAGTTCGGCGAGCGCGACGGCCGTCGCGGCGCCGATACCGGAGGACGCGCCGGCGATCAGCGCGGGCCTGCGGTCGGGATGGGGTTCGAATCGGGGCACTAGCTGACCTCTACTGTGATGGGGAGTTTGGCGAAGCCACGGACGTTGGTGGAGTGCACCCGTTCGATGCCGTCGGCGTCGACCTCGTATCCGGTGACGCGCGAGGCGAATTCGCCGAGCACGATGGTGGCCTCGAGCCGGGCCAGGTGCGCGCCGAGGCAGAAGTGCACGCCCGCGCCGAAACTGGCGAGCGCGCTGCTGTCGTTGCGGTCGATCACGTAGCTGTCGCCGTCGTCGAAGGCGGTCGCGTCGCGATTGGCCGAGCCGATCAGCAGCAGCACCTTGGCGCCTGCCGGGATGGTGCCGCCGTGGTAGTCGAGGTCGACCGCCGCGGTGCGGGCCACGATCTGGCTGGAGGTGTCGTAGCGCAACGTCTCCTCCACCCAGTCGCTCACCAGTTCCGGGTCGGCGACCACCTTGGCGTACTCCGCGGGATTGGCCGCCGCCCAATAGAGTGCGTTGCCCAAAAGCTTGGTGGTGGTTTCATTTCCGGCGACGACCATCAGGAACATGAAGCCGATGATCTCCTCGTCGGTGAGGGTGTCGTCGTCGATTTCGGCGTCCAGCAGCGCCGAGGTGAGATCGTCGGCGGGCGCGGCGCGGCGCTGGGCGACCATGTCGGCGTAGTAGCCGAACAGCCGAATCGAGGCGTCGATCGCGTCGACGGGCACATCGAGAACGCCCTCTTCGCGGTGCACCACGAGATCGGCCAACCGGCGGATCTCGGCACGGTCGGGTTCGGGCACGCCCATCAGTTCGGAGATGACGTCCATCGGCAACTTGCCCGCGACGTCGTCGATCCAGTCGAAGCTGCCGCGCGCGAGGGCGGGCTCGAGATGCTCGAGGGTGATCTCGCGGATGCGGACTTCCATCTCGGCGACGCGTTTCGGCGTGAATCCCTTGAAGACGAGTCTGCGCATCCGCATATGCCGTGGATCGTCCATCGCCAGGAACGACATCACCCGATGCGCGTGCGGACCCCAGGCCGCCGGATCGAGGGAGACGCCATTGGCGCTGGAGAGCCGGTTGCTGTCCCGAAAAGCCGCGATCACATCGGAATGCCGGGAAAGGGCCCAGAAATCGAGATCGGGATTGTGATAAAGCGGCGCCTCGGTGCGCAGGCGGTGGTAAGTCGGATACGGATCATCGTGGAATCCGTAGTCGTACGGGTCGAAAGTCAGGGGTTGCACAGCGGCGCTCGTCATCGTGAATACCCCGGTTTCGATAGGTCGTCGCCGCCGGGTGCTGGGGTCGATCGCACCGAAGGAGACAGGTAGCTGGACATGTGTCTGGACGGTACCATCGACACAAGTTCAGCACAACGGTTTCCGGGCCGAAGGAGGGCCTCGACCGGCCGTTGTCGGCGGATTTCGAGGCTGGTCAGAAATCTGGACCAGTGTCTGGAATGTGGTCCAAATCATATGGTACGGTCACCGCCATGGCAGGGGTAGACGGCGAAGTCGCACCGGCTCGGGTCGGTGCGGCGGACACGGCCGACCCGGCTGTACCGGAGGCGGAACAGGCGAGTGCGGCCCGGATAATTCGGCGCAACTTCTCCGAGACCGTCCTTTCGAGCGTGGCAACGCTCGGCCGGGCATTGCGGATGGGCGCCGGCGCCGTCTATCTCGGGGCGAACGACGCCGTTCGCGGCCGATTCCAGATACACGAAACTCTCGCGCAGGCCTGGTTTCTGATCAGAGTCACCGCGGTGCCGAGCATTTTGATGGCCATTCCGTTCGGTGTCATCGTTTCCGCCCAGGTGGGCAATATCGTGTCCGAACTCGGCGCCGATTCGATGATCGGTGCCGCGGGTGGTCTCGGCGTCATCAAACAGGGCGCGCCGATGGCCACCGCGATGCTGCTCGGCGGTGCGGGTGCCGCCGCGATCGCCGCCGATCTCGGGGCGAGAACCATCCGAGAAGAAGTCGACGCGCTCCGGGTGATGGGCATCGACCCGGTGCAACGGCTGGTGGTGCCCCGCATCGCGGCCATGATGCTGGTCGCGCCGCTACTCAATATCTTGATCATCTTCGTCGGCATCAGCTCCGGGTTCGTGGTCGCGGTATCGGCGTTGAACGTCACCCCGGGCAGCTACTGGCAGTCCTTCGGTTCCTTCACCACCTCGATCGACGTGTGGGTCTCGCTGGTCAAGGCGTTGATCTTCGGGTTCCTGGTCGTCGTGATCGCCTGTCAGCGCGGGTTGGAGGCCAAGGGCGGGCCGCGCGGCGTCGCCGACGGGGTCAACGCGGCCGTGGTGATGTCGATCGCCGCGGCCGTTGTGCTGAACACCGTGATCACCCAGGTGGTCACCATGTTCTTCCCGGTGAGGATGGCCTGATGAGCGCCGCTCCGTACTATCCCGCCGGGCTGCGCTGGGTGGGCAGACTGCGGCGCCGCCGCATCCGTCCACTCGGTCCGATCGAATCGATCGGCTTCGTGATCGGCTTCGGTTGGCAGGTGCTCTCGTCGGTGCCCTACACGCTCGTGCACTACCGGCGCCAGACGGTCACGATGGTGACGGACATGACGTGGGGTCGCGGTTCGGTGATCATCGGCGGCGGCGTGGTGCCCCTGATGCTGTTGCTCGGCGCCGCCATGGGAGCGTCCATCGGCATCGAGGCGTTCAGCGCGCTGAACCTGTTGTCGCTGGGTCAGCTCAGCGGCCTGATCTCGGCCTTCGGCGTGACCCGCGAGCTCGCGCCGATCGCGGCCGGGATCGGCTTCGCGGCCCAGGCCGGGTGCCGGATGACCGCCGAGATCGGTTCGATGCGCATCTCCGAGGAGATCGACGCGCTGGAATCACTCGGGATCCGGTCGGTGCCCTTCGTCGTCACGACGCGGGTCATCGCCGGGATCTTCGCCGTGGCACCGGCATTCGTGGTCGCGCTGATTCTGAGCTACGCCTCTTGCGCCTTCATCGTGACGACCATCCACGGCACACCGACCGGAACCTACAACCACTACTTCGATCAGTTCGTGGTCGGGTGGGACGTTTTCGCCGCGACTGTCAAGGTGATGGTGTTCGCCATCGCCGTCGTGCTGATCCATTGCTATCAGGGCTATTTCGCCACGGGCGGCCCCGAGGGCGTCGGTATCGGCTCCGGGCGCGCCATTCGGGCGAGCCTGGTGGCCATCATCGCGCTCGACATGGTCGCCACCATCGCACTGTGGGGATTTCAATCCCCCGTCACGTTTACCGGGTGATGCCATGCCTGCTTACGCCCTGCCGGGCACCGAAGTCGGGCCGCTGCGCGCCCGGATCCTCGGCGCGCTCGCCATCGCGCTCGCGCTACTCGCCGTGCTGGTCTGGCGCGTGGTGCCCGACAGCGTGCCCGCCGACCAGATCCGGGTCGCACTGCTGGTCGGCGCGGTCGGCGAGGGCGTGGGGGAGGGCACCGATGTCCGGCTCGACGGCGTGCGGGTCGGCTCGGTCGACACGATCGACTTCGCCGGCCGGAGCAAGCAGCGAATCGAGCTGACGCTGAGCGGGTCTCAACTGTTCGGCCTGACCGACGCGCTGGCCGTCGACTACGCGCCGGGAAACCTGTTCGGCATCAGCGCCATCGAGCTGCACTCGACGGTGGGCGGTGCTGAGCTGGTCGACGGTTCGACCGTCGACCTGACCGGTCGCGACGCTGCTCGGGTACACGACGCCACGCTCTCCGCCCTGCTGAAAGCAACGGGACAACTCACCGACGAGGTACTGACACCGAAACTCGTCGCATTGCTCAGCACCGTCTCCCGCGATCTCACGGCGTTCACCCCGCTGCTGGAAGCGATCGGCACGACCGCCCGCTCGTACGCGGAGACCAGACAGCTACCGCCCTCGGTGCTGTTCGAACAGTTCGGTTCGGCGCTGACCGGTCTGCCGCCGATGCTGACCGGTGGCCTGACGTTGCTGAACGCGGAATACACGAACAAATACCTGGCGGTCCCCGATCAGCTCCAGCGGTTCGGCCGGATGTTCGAGGGTGTCCAGTACCAATTGCTGCCGACGGTCACGCGACTGTTCAGCACCTCTCAGCAGTACTTCGGGGAGATCCTGCCGATGCTCAGCCTTGTCCTCGACCGACTCGCCGCCTCGGTCAGCACCCCGCAGCGCTCGGCGCAGCAGCTGAGCGAGCTGCTCACCCGACTCGACACCGCCTTCCAGGACACACCCGAGGGCCCGGTGCTCCGGGCCGAGGTCGCGCTCGACGGTGTGCCGGGTCTGGCGGCGCCGCTGGCCGCGATGCTCGGGGGCGGGCGCTGATGACGACGCGTGCCCTGCTGATCCGGGTAGCCACCGCGGTCGCGCTGATGGCCGTGGTGCTGGTCGGCGTCCTGCGCGTGATCGAGCGACCCGTCGACGGCGAAACCGACACCTACACAGCGCTGTTCACCGATGCGAACGGCCTGCGCAGCGGTGACGACGTGCGCCTCTACGGGGTGCAGGTCGGCAAGGTGCAGGCCGTCGAGCTCGACGGCGCGCTCGCCCGCGTGCGCTTCACCGTCGCACGGGATCGGACGCTGTTCCTCAACTCCCGGATCGCCATCCGCTACCAGAACCTCACGGGTTTCCGGTATCTGGGCGTCGAGCAACCCGACCAGCCGACGGGCCGACGTGATCCGGCGTCGGTTTTCAGTACCGCGGAGACGGTGCCGGACTTCGACATCACCCGTCTGTTCAAGGGTTTGCAGCCGGTGCTGGCCGAACTCTCCCCCGAGGATCTCAACCAGTTCGCGACCAGCATCCTCGCCGTGATCCAGGGCGAGGGCACAGGTCTCGGGCAGGCACTGGGCGCCATCGACAAGCTCAGCCGCTTCGCCTCCGACCGTCAAATGGTCCTGTCGACCCTGGCGCGCAACCTCGCCGAGGTCGCCGATCATCTCGACGGAAAGTCGGGCAACGCCATCACGCTGCTGACCAATCTGACCAACCTGTTCATGGCCATCACCGCGAAACTGCCCGGGCTGGTGGACTTCTCGATCGGCATTCCCGGTGTGCTGAAACCGCTGCGCAGCATGCTGACCGTCTTCGGGGTCACCGGCGAGCCGAACAGCGATCTCGACGCGGCGCTCACCCGAGCCTTCCCCGATCCGTACGAGGCGGTGGCCGCGTTCGAGAGCCTGCCCGGTCTCATCCAGTCGATGACGCGGGCGATTCCGCAGACCGGGCCCGGCCTCACCTGCTCGCACGGTGACGCCACCGCACCGCCACCGCTGCAAGTGCTCATCGCCGGACAGGGGATCGTGCTGTGTCACCGATAACGCGCCGACGCGCCATCAACGATCCCCGCGCCGGCGAATTGCGCTGGGGGATAGCGGGAATGTGCGCCGCGGTACTGCTCCTGGTCGCGATCGGTTTCGTCTATGTCACCGGAACCACCTCGCAGAGAACCTATTCCGCCGACCTGACAGAGGCGGGTTCGGTCCGCGTCGGCGACGATGTGCGGCTCGCCGGGATCCCCGTCGGGAAAGTGACCTCGCTGGACCTGCTGCCCGACCGGGTCCGGATGAGGTTCACCGTCGCCGCCGACGCGTTCATCGGCGATCAGACCACCCTCGATATCCGGATGCTGACCTTTGTCGGCGGCTACTACGTGGCGGTACTGCCCGCGGGCACGCAACCGCTGGGTGATGCGGTGCTGCCCGCGCAGCGAGTGATCGTGCCCTACAACCTGACCCGGGCATTCCAGGACGCGGTGGAGCCGGTGCGCCGCATCGACGGCGAGGTCTTCCGGCGCGATCTCGCCGCGCTGTCCACCGCGATCGACACGAGCCCGGACGCGGTGCGCTCGGCCGTGCGCGCCGCCGGTGACGTGGTCGCGATCCTGGACGAGCAGAACGCGGACATCTCGCGCACCCTGTCCATCGCCGACGAGTACCTCAGCGCACTGCGGGCCAACGCCGATGTGCTGGCGAACCTGATCACCACCCTCGGCACGCTCGAGCAGATCATCCAGACCAACAAGGTGGTGGTCGCGGATTCCCTGATCGATCTGGCGGTCGTGCTGAAACAGGTCACGCCGCTCGGACGCGCGTGGGATGCCTCGATCCAGCAGCGGGTGGCCCCGCTCGCCGCGGCGGTCCCCGCGCTCGAAGAGCTCGGCACGCGCCTGGGCGCCCTGTTCGATTCCGTACGCGCACTGGAGGAGCGGTTGCTCCCGCTGCTCCCACCGGGCGGCGGGGTGAGTGTCGATCAGTCCGGGGCGACGATCCAGCTGCCCGCCGTCTGCGTGCCACTGCCGGGGGGCGGCTGTTGATATCGAAACAGCTACTCGGATCGCGTGGGCTGATGTCGGTCGCGGTGGTTCTGACTCTCGTCCTCGCCGGTGCCCTGGGTCTGCGACTGAGTACACCGAACCCGCCGATGCGGGTCTACTGCGCCGCAATGCCCGACAGCATCGGACTTTACGAAGGCAGCGCCGTCACGGTGCTGGGGGTGCAGGTCGGGCGGGTCACCGGCATCAGCGTCGACGGAGCCTCGGCGCGCGTCGAATTCACCGTCCGCGCCGATCGGAAGCTGCCGCTCGAGGTCGGGGCGGTGACGGTCAGCGACACCTTGATCGCCGACCGCCGACTGGCCCTCATCGGCAACGAACCTGTCGGGCCGGGCTGGAATTCGAGCGCGTGCATCACCAAAACCCTGACGCCCAAGAGCCTCACGCAGACCTTCGACGCCCTCGCCGGTCTGGCCGACCAGCTCAACGGCGCGGGCGATCCGGCGCAGCGGACCGCCCTCGGCGCCGGGATCACGGCCCTGGAACGCGCCACGGCGGGGACGGGCGAGCAGATCAACGACGTCATTGTGGCGCTGAGCCGGGCACTGGCCGCACCCGATGCGGCGATCGGTCACCTCGGGCAGTTGCTCGACGCGCTCACCGAGCTCGCCCACCGCGCACGCGGCGGCTGGTCGCAGGTGGAGACGACGGTGACCGGGTTGCCGCAGACTTTCAACGACATCGTCACCATCGCCTTTCCGCCGGTCATCGCGATCGTCGCCACTCTCGCCGATCTGCTGCCCCAGCTCAACGATGTGATCATGATGTTCGGCTCGCCCGGACTGCGCGCACTGGACGCGGTGCCCGACCTGTCGCGGATGATCGCGGCGGGGGTCGGCTCGCTGGCCGACGTGATCGCGATGGCGCCTGCCGTCGCCGGTGGCTTCGCCGGTGCTGTCGACCCGGCCACCGGCGCGCTGACCATCGGCTACGCGCCGCCGAAACTCGCACTCGCCCAGCAGGACTCGGACCGGATCTGCGCGGCCGTGCAGGTCGTCACCGGGCAGCCGTGCCTGCCTTCGGACAGCGGTGCGATGACGATTCCCGCGATGCCCGTCCTACTGGGAGCGGTGAGCGCCCGATGAAACGTGTCGCCCTGTTCGTCCTCGCGGTGCTGTTCGCCGCCACCGGTTGCGGATTCCAGCCCGCCGATCTGCCCGTGCCGGGAGCCGATGTCGGCGGACCCACCTATCCGCTGCGGATCGAGTTCGCCGACGTTCTCAATCTCCCGCAGGGCGCCAAGGTGATCGCGGCGGGTGTCCGCGTCGGCGGGCTCACCGGCGTCACCCTGGTCGACCCCGTCCCCGGCACGGCGGAGCGGGCCGCCGTGCCCGGGTATGCCGTCGTCGATGTCGAGATCCAGCGGTCGGTCCGGCTCCCGGTGGGCACCACCGCCGAACTGCGCCAGGAGACGCCGCTGGGCGACGTCCACATCGCCCTGAGCGAGCCCGCCGACCCGACCGCGGGCGAGTTGACAGCGGGCGCGACCATCCCGCTCGAAGACACCACCCAGTCGCCGCCGATCGAGGACATCCTGGCCGGATTGTCCACCTTCATCGGCAGCGGTGCGGTGACCGACTTCCAGGACATCGTGCGCACGACGAACGGGGTATTCCCCGACGACCCGCGCGAAACAGCGCGAATCGCAGACACTCTCGGAGCCGACATCACCGACCTCGGCGACCACCTGAACTCGGTCGACGCCCTGCTCGACGGCCTGGAAGCCACCGTCGACGACGGGATGCGGCACAACCTGCCGATTCTCGACGAGCTACTCACCCCCTACGGCGTCCAGCACACCACCGATGCGGTGAACACCCAGATCAGCGTCATCTTCGTGCTGACCGCCCTCGGCCCGGTCGCGCCGAGCGTCCAGTGGCTCGGCCCGCTGCTGTCCTCCCTGGACGACACCACCCGCGCCGTGGTGCCCATGCTGCTCGGCAGCCGCCCCCTCGACACCGACGCGCCCTCGAACATGAAGGCGCTCATCGACCTGATCAACACCGACCTGGTCCCGTTCGCGCAGCACGGACCCGCGATCGACCTGTCGATCACGCCCGGCGACCACACCGCCCGGATCGTCGACTCCCTGCGAATGATCGGTCTGGTGCGATGAACCTTCGTGCGACAGTGTCACTCTCGGCGATCATGGCGGTGCTGGTCTTCGGGGTCGGGTACATGTCGCTCGGTGTGCTCCGGCTCGATCCGCGCATCAGCTACCGCACCGCGGATCTGCGGCTGGCGCACTCGGGCGGGCTGGCGCCGAACTCGCCGGTCCTGCTCTCCGGTGTCCAGGTCGGGCGCACCGAGTCGGTGCGCAAACAGGACGGGGGTGTGCTCGTCCGGTTGCGGATCGACAGTCGCTACCGCATCCCGGTGTCCAGCGATGTCCGCATCGAGCAGCTGTCGGCGCTGGGTGAGCCCTACATCGCCTTCGCACCGGAGTCAGGGGCAGGCCCGTATCTCGAGGACGGCCAGGTCGTCGCGGCGGACCGCGTCCACCTGCCGACGACCATCACCGCGCTCTCGGCCCGGCTGGTCGAGCTGCTCGATCAGCTCCGTCCCGAGACGATCGCGAACCTGGTCGACACCTTCGATCGCGCGCTCGCCGGCACCGACGCCGCGATGGGGACGCTGCAGCGGTCATCGACGCTGCTCGCGGCGACGTTGCTCAGCCGCACCGAGGCGATCCGGCAGCTGTTCGCCGATATCCAAGCCCTCGGTGGTGACATGGCGTGGCTCGGGCCGTCGCTCGCCACGGCGGGCCCGCTGTTCGGCGAGTTCGGTGTCACGCTGAACGCGATCGTCGAGTCCGGTGCGGAGCTGGTGGAAAGCCGTCCGGTCGAGGACTACTTCACCGGCGACGGCCTTGTCCCCTTCCTCGACAACCTCACCGCCCTGATCACCGAGATCGGCCCGAGTATCGCCCCGCTGGGACAGCTTCTCGGGCCGGTGGTCACCGACGCGGTCCATCGGACGCCGGCCATCGACATCAGCACCCTGATCGACCAAGCACTGCAGAACGTGGACGCCGACGGCACCGTGCATTTCCGCCTCGGCGTCAAATAGCCGGACAAAGGACTGACCATGAGTACAGCGACCGAAGTAGAAGCCACCGCCGCCGACGAACAGACACCGCGCACCGTTTCCGTCCGGCTCTCGACCGTCCTGATCAGCGGCACGATCGGGGTGCTCGTCGCCGCGGTCGTCACGTTCGCGGCGCTGTATTTCTCGGCGCGGGCGACGATCGCCGAGCGCGACGCGCGCGCGGCCGACGCCGAGCGCGTGGAGCAGATCGCGACCGGCTACGGCGTCGGCGCGTCCACGATCGACTACCGCGACGTGCCTGCCTGGTTCGCCCGGCTCAAGACCGGCACCACCGGGCCCCTGGCCGCCAAATTCGACGCCACCGCACCGCAGTTGGAGCAGATCCTGCTCCCGCTGCAGTGGACGTCGAAGGCGAACCCGCTCTCGGCGAAGGTGATCTCGGAAGCCGGTGGCATCTACAAGGTCAATGCCTACCTCGATGTGGTCTCCACCAGCGCCCAGACGCCAGAGGGAACGCGGACCACCGTCACCTATTCGCTCACCGTCGACCGGAATTCCGACTGGCAGATCACCGAGGTGGGTGGCCTGCAGAACGCCCTGCCGACGAAATGATCAGTAGGCGATGAAGAGGATCTCGTCCGGGGTGTAGTCGTGGCCGGGGTGGTTCGCGGCCAGGTGCTCTTGGGTCTGCTTGATCAGATCGGCCTCGTCGGTGCCGCGAATGCTGACGCCACAGGGGCAGTTGAGACGAGTCTTCATCGATGTTCTCCTTGGGTTCCGGCTATCCGAGCATCTTTCCGGACAGTAGTCCGGATTGTATTCCAGGTCATGTGTTAGCGTCACCCGCATGGGAGCTGTAGACGAGATCTCCGCCGGTACCAGCGACCTGTTCGCCCTCGCCGAACAGACCGTCGGATTCATGCCGCCGGAAGAGGGACAGGCGCTCTACGCGGCCGCCCGCGCGTACGCGGGTGACGGAATCATCATGGAGATCGGCACCTACTGCGGCAAGTCGACCGTCTATCTCGGTGCCGCGGCCCGCGAAACCGGTGCCACCGTGTGCACCGTCGACCACCACCGTGGCTCCGAGGAGCATCAGCCGGGCTGGGAGTACCACGACACCAGCATGATCGACCCGGAGACCGGCGTCTTCGACACCGTGACCACGTTCCGGCGCACCATGATTCGCGCGGGTCTCACCGACACGGTGACCGCGATCATCGGCTCGTCGAGTGCCGCCGCCCGCATCTGGCGGGCCCCGCTGCGCATGCTGTTCATCGACGGCGGCCACACCGAGGAGGCCGCCCAGCGTGACTACGACAACTGGGTGCACTGGGTGGCCGGTGGCGGGCTGCTCGCCATTCACGACGTCTTCCCCGATCCCGCCGACGGCGGTCGCGCGCCGTACAACATCTATCGACGCGCGATCGACAGCGGCAAGTTCCGCGAACTCTCGGTCACCGGTTCGCTGCGCATCCTGCAGCGAACCGCCGCGTGTAACTGAGCCGGATCACCGGGGGAATGCGTCGCGGAAGATGCCGTTGCCCGCGGTGGTGCGGCTGAGGGCGTCGGCGGCGAGCACGACCGCCGCCGCGGTCCACGTGGTGCGCTCCTCGGGCCAGCGCTTGCCGTCGGTGAAAACGAGTCCGGTCCAATAGGACCCGTCCGATTCGCGCAGATGCTGCATCGCGGTGAACAGCGTGCTCGCGGCGGCGGTATCGCCGATGGCATCGAGGGCGAGCACCAGTTCGCAGGTCTCGGCGCCGGTGACCCACGGTGCGTCGGACACGCAGCGAATGCCGAGATCGGCGACCACGAATTCGTTCCAGTGCCGCGCTATCCGGTCCGCGGCCGCCGCGCCGCGCACCGCGCCGCCGAGGATCGGGTAGTACCAGTCCATGGAGTAACGGCTCTTGTCCAGGAACGCTTCCGGATGATGGCGCAGGGCGTTGCCGAGCCGGCTGCGAGCCGCCGCCCAATCCGGTCGCGGGTCGCCCACCCGCTCGGCGAGGGTCACCGCACAGCCGAGGCTGTGGAAGATGCTGGAGCAGCCGGTCAGCAGAGCTTCTCCCGATGATCCGGATTCGCCGGCCGACCAATGGATCTCGCCGTGCTCGCCGTGTTGCAGCCCGAGGACGAAGTCGATGCCTGCGCGGACCGTCGGCCACATCTCCGCGGCGAACCCGGTATCGCCGGTGATCGTGAGGGCGTGCAGAACACCGGTCGCCAGGTAGGCGCAGAAGTTGGTGTCGGCGTCGTGGTTCTCGATCACGCCCGCGCGTACCTGCGTGGGCCACGACCCATCGGAGCGCTGCGATTTCGCCGACCAGATGTAGGCCTCACGGGCCACGTCCCACAACCCGCCCACGGTGAGCGCCATCGCGGACTCGATGTGATCCCACGGATCGGTGTGGCCGCCGCTGAACCAGGGGATCGCACCGTCGGGTTCCTGTGCGGCGGCGATGGATTCGGCGGTCTGCCGGATCTCACGCGCGGAGACGACCCCGGGAACGGCCGGTAGCTCAACGGGCATCGCCGCGCACCGCCGGTTTCGTGAAGTAGAGCGCGACCGACTTGCCGACCAGCGGATTCAGCACACGTTCGGCGGTGCGCGTGAGCGCGGGCGCCGACATCATGTCCCACACCAGCATGCGGTGATAGGCGCTCACCAGCGGGTGCTTGTCATTGCGCACGCCGACAGCGCATTTCAGCCACCAGAAGGGTGCGTGCAAAGCGTGCGCGAAGTCCTGGTGGTGGTAGCGCAGACCGCGCGCGGTGATCTTGTCGCGCAGCTCGTCGGCGCGATAGATGCGGACGTGACCACCCTCGTTGGCGTGGTACTCGTCCGAGAGCGCCCAGCAGATGCGTTCGGGTAGCCAGCGCGGCACCGTGACCGCCAGCGCGCCACCGGGTTTGACCACCCGCGCCAGTTCGGCGATCGCCTGTGTGTCCTGCGGGACGTGCTCGAGGATCTCCGAGGCGATGACCACGTCGAATTCGTCGTTGCCGTAGGGCAGGTCGAGCGCGTCGCCGCGCACGGTCTCGGCCTTGGCGTACTCCGGTGCCTCGCCCGCCGCGGCCATGGCCTCGAACATGATGTCGACATCGGCCAGGTCGGCGGCGTTCTGGTCGAACGCGACGACGTCGGCTCCGCGGCGGTAGGCCTCGAAGGAATGTCTGCCCGCGCCGCAGCCGATGTCGATCACCCGTGATCCGGGGCCGATGCCCAAGCGGTCGAAATCGACGGTCAACATGAGGCCTCCAGGTGCTGCGCGGGGTCGGGCGGTGTCGTCATCGGGCGGTGCCCGGCGGGGTAGGGGAGTGGCGGGTGATCGCCTGGTCATAGATCGCGAGTGTTTGCGCGGCAACGGCCGACCAGCTGAACAGTTCGAGAACGCGGACACGACCCGCCGCGCCGAGGCGCTCGCGCCGGTCGGGATCGTCGAGCAGTTCGCCGAGCACCCGGGTCAGTGCGTCCACATCGCCTGGCTCGACCAGCTCGGCGCACTCGCCGACGACCTCGGGCAGCGCGCCTGCCCGGCTGGCGACCAGCGGTGTCGCGCTGGCCATCGCCTCGACGGCGGGCAGCGAAAACCCCTCGTACATCGACGGAATGCAGGCGATCTCGGCAGAGGCGAGCAACTCGGCGAGCTGCTCGTCGCTCATTCCGCTGACCGGGGTGACGATATCGGCGATACCGAGTTCGGCGATCAGCTTCTCGGTGGGGCCGTTCGATTCCAGCTTCGCGACCAGCCGGAGCTCGACATCGCAGGTATGGCGCAGCCGGGCCACGGCTCTCAGCAGGTGTGCGATGCCCTTGAGCGGCTTGTCGGCACTCGCGACCGCGACGATGCGCCCGCGCACCCGCGGTGTCTCGCGCGGCCGGAACAGGTCGGTGTCCACGCCGAGGGGGACGGTATGCAACTGTCCGGGCCGCACGCCGAAGTCCTGCGCGATATCGGCGGCCGAAGACGAGGACACCGTGATGAGGTCCGGAATCTGCTGTGCCACTTGCTGTTGCATGCCGAGGAAGCCGTACCATCGCCGCACGAACAGCTTGCGCCGCCACGGGGTCGCGGCCAGATCGACCGCGCGGTCGCGAGTGATCGGATGGTGGACGGTCGCCACCAGCGGCAACTGCTCGGCGATGGCGAGCAGACCGTAGCCCAGGCACTGATTGTCGTGCACCACATCGAATTCCGTGGCGCGCGCGGCCAGCAGCTTGGCCACCCGCAAGCTGAACGTGCGCGGTTCGGGGAACCCGGCCGTCCACATGGTGGCGAGCTCGAGCAGGTCGACACGATCCCGGATCTCGCGGGGATGCGGTGTGCGAAACGGGTCTTCGTCGCGGTACAGGTCCAGGCTCGGCACCTCGGTGAGCCGCACCCGCGGGTCGAGATCCTCGGGATAGGGCTGGCCGGAGAACACCTCGACCTGGTGACCGAGATCGACGAGCCCCTGGCTCAGGTACCGGACGTAGACACCCTGCCCGCCGCAATGGGCCTTGCTCCGATATGACAGCAGCGCGATCCGCATCAGTGCACCGTTCCCGACTCGTAGCTGACCTGCCAGTGTTTGATGCCGTTGATCCAACCCGATCGCAGCCGCTGTGGCTCCGAAACCTGGGACAGATCGGGCATCACGTCGGCGATTGCGTTGAAGATCAGCTCGATCTCGAGCCGGGCCAGGTTCGCGCCGACACAGAAGTGCGCGCCGGTACCGCCGAAGCCCAGATGCGGATTGGGGTCGCGTGAGATGTCGAAACGGAACGGGCTCTCGAAGGCATCCTCGTCGAAATTGGCTGAGCTGTAAAACAATCCGACCCGCTGACCGGCACGGATGAGTTGCCCGCCGAGCTCGGTGTCGGCGGTCGCGGTGCGCTGGAACACCGTCACCGGCGTCGCCCAGCGCACGATCTCGTCGGGCGCGGTCCGTGGCCGCTGTCGCTTGTAGAGCTCCCACTGATCCGGATTGTCGATGAACGCCTTCATCCCGTGGGTGATGGCGTTGCGGGTGGTCTCGTTGCCCGCGACCGCGAGCAGGATCACGAAGAACCCGAACTCGTCGGAGCCCAGCGCCTCCCCGTCGAGATCGGCGTGCACGAGCCTGCTGACGATGTCGTCGGCGGGATCGGTGCGGCGCTGCTCGGCCATGTTCCAGGCGTAGCCGAGGATCTCCATCGCCGCGGTGGACGAGGCGTCGGTGGTCGTGGCGTCGCCGTACTCCGGGTCGTCGTAGTTGAGCATCTGATTCGACCAGTCGAACAGCTTGCGGCGGTCCTGCTGGGGGACGCCGACGAGTTCGGCGATGGCTTGCAGCGGAAGCTCACACGCCACCTGTTCGACGAAATCACCACCGCCGGCCGCGCGCGCCGCGGCCACGATCGCGCCCGCTCGTTCGGTCAACGCCGCGCGCAACCCCTCGACCGCGCGCGGCGTGAACCCTTTGGCGATGATGCGCCGGATCTTGGTGTGTTTGGGCGGATCCATGTTCAGCAGCAGGGCACCGGTGAGTTCGATCTGCTCGGGTGTCACCTCGCCGGGCAACCGGATCACCGAGCCCTTTCGCTCGGAGGAGAACAGCTCCGGATTGCGCGAAACCTCCTTGATGTCCTCGTGTTTGGTGATCACCCAGTAGCCGCCGTCGCGGAAGCCGCCCGACTGCGCGTCGGTCTGGGCGTTCCACCACACCGGTGCGGTCCGGCGGAGCTCGGCGAATTCCTGGACGGGGTTGCGGGATTCCCACAGGGCCGGATCGGTGAAATCGAATCCGGCGGGGATGGATGTCGCGGACACAGTGACCTCCGCTCGCGCTCAGCGCTGCCTGCGGCGGTAGCGGACGCGGCAGGGCTGCTGCAACTGCACCACCATCTTCGAATGGTCGTTGCGGTAGGTGTCCGACGGCTGTGCTAGCTCGAACTCCCAGTCCCGCAGCAGAATCGAGAAGATCGCCTTGAGCTGCATGAGCGCGAACGGCGCGCCGACACAGCGGTGCCTGCCCGCGCCGAACGGAATCCAGGTCCAACGGTTGAGGATGTCGTCCTGGCGTGGGTCGAGATAGCGGGCGGGATCGAAGGCGTCCGGGTCGGGGAAGTCCTCCGGAATCCGGTTGGAGACCGCGGGGGTGGCGGCCACCATGTCGCCGGGCTCGATGCGGTGCCCGCACACCTCGAACTCACCGCGCGCCAGGCGCATGAGGATGATCAGCGGCGGATGCAGTCGCAGTGTCTCCTTGAGCGCGGCTTCCAGATTCGGAATCTGGCGCAGCGCATGGTGACTCACGTCGGCACCGTCGGCGTAGAGCTCGTCGAGTTCGGTGACCACCCCGGCCAGTGTCTCGGGGTGGCGCAGCAGTTCGATGATCGTCCAGGCCGCGGTGCCCGAGGTGGTGTGGTGGCCGGCGAACATCATCGAGATGAAGATGCCGGTGATCTCGCTGGCCGAGAACCGCAGCGCCCCGTTCTCGTCCTTCACCGAGATGAGGACATCGAGCATGTCGCGATCGTCTTTGCTGGTGGGCGGATTCGCCTCGCGTTGATCCATGATCGCCTGCACCAGCTCGACCAGCGCCGCGCGCGCCGCGTCACGCCGGACGAAACTCTCGATCGGCGCGTACGGGTCCACGTAGGCCAGGGCGTCGGTGCCCTGCTCGAGCTCGTGATAGAGATGCGCGAAACGTCCGTCGAGCTGATTGCGGAACTTCACCCCGATCAGACACGCCGAAGAGGTGTAGATGGTCAGCTCGGCGAAGAACTCGAGCAGATCGATCTCGCCCTCGTCGTCCCACTGCGCGACCATCTGATCCACTTCACGGGCGATGGTGCCCGCGTGTCCGCGCATGTGATCCGCGCGCAGCGCCTGGTTGTGCAGCATCTCCTTGCGGCGCTCGGGGGGTGCGTCGAACACCACGCCCTCGCCGAAGATCGGCTTCATGAAGGGGTAGGCCGCGCCCTGGTCGAGATCGTCGTCGCCGGCCCGGAAGAAGAATTCGTTGGCCTCGGCGCCGGACAACAGGACGACATCACGTCCGGCGAGCTCGAAGGATCCGACATCGCCGCACTCGGCGCGAACGCGTCGCATCAGGGCGATCGGATCGGTACGGAACTCGGCCAGGTGCCCGTGTTCGTCCTCGCCTCCGGACACGCGCTGCGGTTTGACCAGCGTCATTGGAAAGTCCTTCCCGGAATACTGTCCAGACACTAAATGGACATGTGTCTGGACAGTACTACGGTTTCCGGATGTGCGACAAGGTTCGGACCGAATCCGGCGGACGGTGTGTTCAGCTGTCGGTGGCGGGCGTGGCCAGCAATCGTCGCGCGCAGATCTCGAGCAGATCGGCGACTTGCGCGTAGGACAGCAGGCCCATTCCGCCCTGGAGAAGCGCCCCGGAGTACAGCAATTCGAGCGCGGCCAGGCTCTCTGGATCCTTGGTGCCCAGGGCGTCGCCGAGTCGGTGGCGGATCTCGCGCCCGATGCGCACGCGGAGGTGCCGCACGTCGGGATCATCGCCGAGCATGGCGCTGCTGACCGCCCCGGCCAGGGCGGGTTCATCGGCCACCAGCATCGAGACCTGGCGAAGAACGGCGACCACGCGCGCGGTCTGGTCGGCCTCGCCGGTCGCCAGCGGCGGCATGGCGACCAATCGCCGCCAGAACACCTCGGAGATCAAGTGTTCCTTGGAGGAGAAATAGGTGTAAGCGGTGGCGGTGCCGACACCGGCCGACGCGGCGACGAGCCGGATGGTCGTCCCCGAATAGCCCTCGCGCGACAGCACATCGACGGCGGCGACGGTCAGGCGGTCCACCGTATCGGCCTGCTTTTCGGTCAAGCGTCGTCGAGTTGCTTCGATGCCGGTAGGCGCGATTTCGGACATGTGTCTGGATGGTACTACAGCCTGGTGTACGGACCAATGAACGAGTTATGGCCTTGCGTCTGATCGATAAACCGAACTATATTCCGTACACCTGTCCAGACACGTATCGGAGCCTCGCTATGAACGGCCTCGTCCCCGCCGAAGGCACACCACTGTTGATCGGCGGCAAGTTGATCCCGGGTGGCTCCGGTGTCTTCGCGACCATCAATCCCGCCACCGAGGAGGTGCTCGGCTACGCCGCCGACGCCTCCGGCGCCGACATGGAGGCGGCCATCGCCGCGGCGCGCACCGCCTTCGACGAGACGCAGTGGTCACGCGACCCGAAGTTTCGCGCGCACTGCCTGCGCCAGCTGCGCGATGTACTGGGCGAGCACCTCGAGGAACTGCGGGCGATCACGATCGCCGAGGTCGGCACTCCGGTCATGCTCACCAGCGGGCCGCAACTGGAAGGGCCGATCGCGGACCTGTCCTACGCCGCCGACCTGGCCGAGAACTACACGTGGGAAACCGATCTCGGCACCAGGGACCTGATGGGTATCACCAGCCGCCGGGTGATCAGGCGCGAGGCCGTCGGTGTCGTCGGCGCCATCACGCCGTGGAACTTCCCACACCAGATCAACCTGGCCAAGATCGGGCCCGCGCTGGCCGCGGGCAACACTGTGGTGCTCAAGCCCGCTCCGGACACACCCTGGTGCGCGGCGGTGCTGGGCCCGCTCATCGCCGAGCACACCGACATCCCGGCCGGGGTGATCAATATCGTCACCTCCTCCGATCACGGCCTCGGCGCACAGCTGGTCCTCGATCCGCGGGTCGACATGATCACCTTCACCGGCTCGACCCAGACCGGTCGCTCGGTGATGGTGGGCGCCTCGGCGACGCTCAAGCGCACCTTCCTCGAACTGGGCGGCAAATCCGCTGCGATCGTGCTCGACGACGCCGACATCGCTGCCGCCGCGAGCTACACCGCGTTCACCGTCGCCGTCCACGCGGGCCAGGGGTGCGCCCTCACCACGCGGCTGCTGGTGCCGCGCGAGTCCTACGACGCCGCGGTCACCGCCGCGGCGGGTGCGCTCCGCGGCCTGGCTGCCGGTGACCCGACCAACCCGGGAACCGTCTGCGGCCCCGTGATTTCCGAGCGTCAGCGAGCCCGGGTGGAGCGCTATCTCGAGATCGCCCGCACCGAAGGCGGACGGATCGAGGTCGGCGGCGGCAGGCCCGCGGACAAGGAACGCGGGTACTTCATCGAACCGACGTTGATCAGCGGACTCGACAACACCGCGACCGTCGCGCAGGAGGAGATCTTCGGGCCCGTGCTCGTCGTGATTCCACACGACGGCGACGACGACGCGATCCGGCTGGCCAACGAATCGCCCTACGGCCTGTCGGGTTCGGTGTGGGGCACCGACCCCGACCGGCTCGACCGGGTCGTCTCGGGGGTGCGTACCGGGACCCTGAGCGTCAACGGCGGCCTCTGGTACCACGCGGACGCGCCGTTCGGCGGTTACAAGCAGTCCGGCATCGGCCGGGAGATGGGCGTCGCCGGTTTCGAGGAATACCTCGAAACCAAGCTGATCGCCACCCCCGCCTGACCTCACCGACCCATTCACACTCAGGAGCTGAACACCATGGCACGTTTCACCGGTCGCACCGCGATCGTCACCGGCGCCGCGCAGGGCATCGGCGCGGTCTACGCGAGCGCACTGGCCGCCGAAGGCGCCAATGTCGTTGTCGCCGACCTCAATGCCGAGCGCGGCGAGGAGGTGGCCGAGCAGATCGTCGCCGACGGCGGGGTCGCCGCCTTCCGTCGCGTCGATGTCGCCGATCCCGAATCCGCTGTCGCACTGGCGGAATTCACCGTCGCCGAGTTCGGCGCGATCAACCACCTGGTCAACAACGCGGCCATCTACGGCGAGATGAAGCTCGATCTGCTGCTCACCGTGCCGTGGGACTACTACAAGAAGTTCATGGGCGTGAACTTCGACGGCGCGCTCAATGTGACGCGCGCGGTCTGGCAGCCGATGATCGCGGCAGGCGGCGGCTCGATCGTCAACCAATCATCCACCGCCGCATGGCTGTACTCGGGGTTCTACGGGCTGGCCAAGGTCGGTATCAACGGCCTCACCCAGCAACTCGCCACCGAGCTGGGTGGTTCGCGGATCAGAGTGAACGCCATCGCGCCCGGCCCGATCGATACCGAGGCCACCCAGACCGTGACGCCGGGAAACATGGTCAAGGACATGGTCAAGCGCATCCCGATCAAGCGGATGGGCACCCCGCAGGACCTGGTAGGCGCCTGCCTGTATCTGCTGTCGGACGAGGCGAGCTGGGTGACCGGCCAGATCCTCAACGTCGACGGCGGGCAGATCATCCGATGACGACCGAATCCGTCAGCGCCCCGGTCGGATTCATCGGACTGGGCAATATGGGCGCGCCGATCGCGCGGCGGCTGCTGGACTGGCCGGGCGGGCTCACGGTCTGCGATGTCAGGCCGGAGGTCATCGAGCCGTTCGTCGACGCGGGTGCGCGTGCGGTCGCCGAGCCGGCGCAGGTCGCGACGCACGCGCGGATCATCTGCGTGACGGTCATCGACGATGCGCAGGTGACCGAGGTGCTCACCGGCCCTTCGGGAATTCTGCGTACCGCGGCACCGGGCACGGTGGTCGCCGTGCACTCCACCATCAGTGACCGGACGGCGCAGGAGCTGGCTGCCCGGTGCGCCGAGCACGAGGTCGAATTCGTCGACGCGCCCGTCAGCGGTGGCGCACCCGGCGCGACCCGGGGGAGCCTGGCCGTGATGGTCGGCGGTAGCGCCGCCGCGGTGGACCGGATCCGGCCGCCGTTCGGGTGCTTCTCCGACCTCGTCGTGCACGCCGGTCCGGTCGGCGCGGGAACACGAATGAAGCTGGCGCGCAATCTCCTTCACTTCATCTCGTTCACCGCGGCCACCGAGGCGCAGCGCCTGGCCGAGGCCGCCGGGCTCAGTCTCACCGCACTCGGCAAGGTAGTTCGCCACTCCGACGCGGTGACCGGTGGGCCGGGTGCGATCATGCTGCGCGACACCACCGCGCCGATCGACCCCGACGACTTCTGGTTCCCCATCCTGGGCCATGTGCGCGATCTCGGCGAGAAGGACCTCGCGCTCGCGCTCGACCTCGGCGACCGGCTCGCGGTCGACCTGCCACTGGCGCAACTGGCCCTCGCCCGCCTCGCCGAGGGACTCGGCGTCGCCGAACCCGCGCTCGACAAGGAGATCTCATGACCGCCCACGGAGAAACCCCCGCCGACGTCCGCAAGCGCGGCCTGGCCAAGATGGCCGAGGTCTACGGCTGGGAATTCGAGGACGGCCCCGGCGAGCACTTCGCCGTCACCGCCGACCACCTGTTCGCCGACATCTGGTCGCGGCCGGCCCTGACCGTGCGCGAGCGTCGGCTGCTGCTGCTCGGGGCACTCACCGCGCAGGGCAATGTCGATGTCGCCGAGATCCAGATCGGCGCCGCTCTGCGCAACGGGGAGCTGTCCGAGGAACAGTTGCGGGAGATCGCGCTGTTCCTGTGCCACTATGTCGGCTGGCCCGCGGGGACGAAGCTCGACGGCACCGTCGGCAAGGTGATCGCGCAGGAGCGTCGCAAGAAATGATCGACCCCGTTATCGCCGATCCGCGATCGCTGTAGCGTGCGGACGATGGTTATGCCGAAGAATCAGCCGAAAGGGCTGAACTCGCCGATGACGACCCGGATCATCCGATACGGGTCGCGCGCACAGGCGTGGGTCTATCGCCGCACCAACGGCCGCGTCGGCGGTACCTGGCGCATCGGTGCCGGGTTCCGCAGCCCGGTGCCGACGCTGCTGCTCGAACATCGAGGTCGCAAGTCCGGCAAGATCTTCGCCGCGCCGCTGCTCTATCTCGTCGACGGCGATGACCTGGTCATCGTCGGCTCCCAGGGCGGCCTCGCGAATCATCCGCAGTGGTATCGGAACCTGCTCGCGGATCCGAACGCCCATGTCCGGATCCGCAGCGAGCACTACCCGGTGCTGGCCCGCGTGGCCGACGCCGGCGAGCGTCAGCGCCTGTGGCCGTTGCTGACCGGCCTCTACGCCGATTTCGATGCCTACCAGTCCTGGACCGACCGCGAGATTCCGGTCGTGATCCTGTCGCGCACCTGAGCCCTCAGTCGGCCGCGAGCCGGTCGTCGTAGGCACGACGGGCATCGCGGTCGACATCGATGAAGGTGCGGTGCACGCCCAACCGCCGAGCCATGAACTCACCGAACGGGCGCGGGGTCAGCTTGTTGACCGCGGCGAGAACACCTGCCGTGCGGGTGACCGAGACACGTCGGCGTGGCCGGGCGATCAGGGCGGCGACCGCGGCGGCGACGTCGGCCGGTTCGGCGAGCAACGCACGCGGAGCGCGAGTTCCGGCGATCATCTCGGTGCGGGTGAACGTCGGCAGCACCGCGGAGAACCGCACGCCGGTGCCGCGGTGTTCCAGGCGCATGGTCTCGGTGAAGCTGAGCACCGCCTGCTTGCTCGCGCAGTAGGTGGCCATTCCCGGCGTCGGGTTCTCACCCGCCATCGAGGCCATGTTCACGATGTGGCCGCGGCCGCGGGTGAGCATCGGGGGCAGCGCGAGCTTGGTGCCGAGCAGGACGCCGTAGACATTGATGCCGAGAATCCGGCGGGTGATCTCGTCGGACTCCTCGGTGAACCGGCTGACCGGCATGATGCCCGCGTTGTTGATCAGCACATCGACAGGGCCGCAGGTCTTTTCGACCTCGGCGAGGAAGCTCGCGAACGACGCGGGTTCGGTGACGTCGAGGTGCCGCGCCATGGTCGCGCCTATCTCGGCCCCGGTACTCGCGACCGTGCTCGCATCGATATCGCCGAGGGCGAGAACCGCCCCGGCCCCGGCCAGTTCGCTCGCTACCGCACGTCCGATGCCGCGCGCACCGCCGGTGACAACGACTACTTTGCCTGCGGTGGACGGCGTGTTCGATGCATCAGACATGTGTCCAGATTGTATTCTGGACAGGGTTACGAATCAACCCCGGCCCCCGCGCCGCCATGGTCTGGTTCACCGACGCTGCGGGACTGGCGAGTAACATCCGGACGCATGTCTGAAAGCGATTCCATCAGCCTCGAAGCGACCCGGCGTCGATTGACCGGGAAGCAGGCCGACACCGTCGAACGGCTGACCAGGGCCGCGCTGGTGGTGCTGACACGCGATGGCTTCTCCGGCATGACGATCCGGCTGGTCGCCGCGGAGGCGGGCGTCGCCACCGCGACCGCGTACACCTACTTCTCCTCCAAGGAGCACCTGGTCGCCGAGATCTTCTGGCGGCGCCTGCTGGCCTCGCACTCGCCCGCGATCGAGGACCCCGACCCGACGGTGCGGGTGCTGGCCGAGTTGCGCAACATCGCACTGCTGGTGGCCGAGGAACAAGAGTTGTCCGGTGCGGTCACCGGCGCGCTGCTGGGCTCGGACCCGGATGTCGAACACCTGCGCACCCGCATCGGCATCGAGATCCGCAGCAGGCTCGCGCGCGCACTCGGCCCCGACGCTGACAACGAGGTCATCGAATGGCTCGAGATCATCTACGCGGGCGCGCTGGTGCGGGCGGGCATGGGCTACGAGTCGTACACCGAAATCGCCGACCGCATCGAACGAGCCGCACTGAGGATCCTGCGCACCGCCTGACAATCAGGGTTCGAAGCTCACCAGCATCTGTTCCAGCGCGGCCTGATCGGGACCGACGAACGGCGCGGCCTGCGGCGCCTCGGCAAGCATGTCCCAGTACTGCGACGTGCGTCCCCCCGCGGGCGGAAGATGCGTACTGAGGATCCGTCGCGGGTCGAAGGCGCGCAGCGCCGACACGGTGGCGAGGTATTTGCCCTCGTCCACGACGTGCACCCACGGGCTGTCCACCGCCGCCCAGAGATGCTGTGCCGCGCGAATCGCGGCCGGCGGCGTGTAACCCACATCGTCGGCGGTCGCGAGTTCGGCGCTGGGCAGCGGAGCGCCGAAACAGTCAGAGGTGAAGCATGATTCGCTGCGTTCGTCGTAGAACCCGACAGTGCTCGGATTGTCGAACAACGGTGGGCGAAACGCGGTGAGGCGTCGGTCGCCGACATCGAGGGACTGCCCCGGGTTCAGCAGGTACACGCGATCCATCGGGACCGGTCGAGCGCACGACATGATGCCCAGGCCGGCGAATGTCGTGATCAGCCGGGCGTTCGGGGCGGCATCGAGCAGGTCGAACAGCGATCCGGTGTGGTCGCGATCGGGATGGGTGAGCCAGATCCATTCCACGTCGGCCGGATCCACGATCGAACTCAGGGCCGCCATGAACCCGCGGTCGGGAAGGCTGAGACCGGTGTCGACGACGACAGGTTCCGCCGCGTGCAGAACGTAGGCGTTGACCGGGATATGGCCGATGCCGGGGACCTCCAGTTCATCGGCGAGAACAGTGATGTCGTGCTGGATTCGATTGATACGCATGATGTTTCCTCACTCCTCGACATCGACCCGGATGATCGAGCGCGCGATGGCGGCGAGGTCGTCGGCGGTCGGGTCGTAGCCGCGCGTGACCTTCAGCCCGAGTTCGAAGGGGCTGGCGCCGTCGTCCATCGCCGCTCGCATCGCGGCGCCGACTCGGGCAGGCGCGGCATCGAGGAGCACGGCGTGACCGTGGCGGATCTGCCCGCGATGGGTGATGGTGACGGGCGCGCCGCCGACCAGATTGTGGCGCCATGGTCGCTCGGTGAAGATCAGCGTCTCGTCGTCGACATGGTGCAGGCAGACCGGGATCCGCAGCGTGCGGCCGGTGCGGCGGCCGGTGAATTCGACCATTCCCTGCCGGCGAATGCGACTGCCGAGCAATCGCGTCGCCAAGATTCGCCGCACGACAGGATTGATCAGGCGCATCAATTGCGGTGGTGGCGGACTGAGGCGCACAGGTGTGGTTCCGGTATTCGTCATACACCGAGGCTAGGAATATCCCGGTCGCCGCGACATTCCACAAATCTGGTATTTCCCCTGGTCCGGCCGCGGCCTACCGTTGATCTGTGAGCACGGATGCGAGGCAACGCGCCGCCGACAAGATCGGGCGGTTGTGCCGAGAGCCGCACGATCTGGTGTCGCTGTGGCAGGAGACGACGGAGGTGCTGGCCACCGCCGTCCCGCACTACTGGACGCCGTGCTGGTACACCCTCGATCCCGCGTCGCTGCTGATGACCAGTCATTTCCATCTCGGCCTCGCCGAGTTTCCGCCGCAGTGGCTGGCCGCGGAATACGGCGAGGAACGCCACGGCATCGTCGATGTGGTCAGGTCGGCGACCGGACTGTCGACCTTGCACGAAACCGTCGGCGGCGACCCGTCGAAAAGTGAACGGTGGCAACGCAATATGACGATGGGTGGGGATCAGGAATTGATCGCGCGACTGCGCACCCGATCCGGCGAGGTGTGGGGAGCGCTCGCGCTCTATCGCGAGCCCGGCGCCGCGATGTTCGACGCCACCGAGAAGGAGTTCGTGGCCACCGTGGCGCCGACCCTGGCCGACGGCGTGCGCCGGGCGCTGCTGATCGGGCAGGCAGGCGAACCCGAATACGCGGACTCGCCAGGTCTGCTGGTGCTCAACTCGGCGTGGGAGGTCGAATCGGCCAGTGCCGGGGTGCGGCGCTGGCTGTCGGACCTCCCCGACGGCGACTGGGACCGGGAGAAACTGCCCAGTGCGGTGATCACACTCGCCGCCCGCGCGTTCCGCAACGCGGCGGACGACCGACCCGACGAGGTACTCGTGTCCCGAGCGCTGACCAGGTCGGGAACCTGGGTGGTGTTGCACGGCGCCCGCCTGACCTCGTCAGCACAGACCAGGGTCGCGGTGATCATCGAACCGGCCCACCCCAGCCGCATCTACCCGCTGCTGATGTCGGCCTATGGGCTCACCGAGCGTGAACGCGACGTCACCCGGCTGGTGCTCCAGGGTGCCTCGACCTCGCAGATCGCCCACGACATGACCGTCTCCGCCCACACCGTGCAGCAGCATCTGAAGAGCATTTTCGACAAGACCGGCGTCCACAGCCGGCGAGACCTGGTCGCCAAGGTGTTCTTCACCCACTACGAACCCCGCTTCCGGGACAACGAGCAGCGCGTCACCGCCACCAAACCGATCCGGGGTGGGCCCTGGCCGACGTACTGACCTAGGTGCCGACGGCGGTGGCGAGCAGGACGCGCAATTCTTCGACGACCTCGTCGAGCGCGGTAGTCGAGCGGTGGACACGGCACAGGATCACCGCGCCTTCGACGCTCGCGATCGCCATCGTGGCCAAGCGTTCGGCGCGTGCCGGTGCGACGCCTTCCGCGGCGATCGCGACGGCCAGGGTGTCGTGCCAACGCTGCAGGATGGCGGCGACCTCGGGTCGCAGGTGGCGGTCCTCGGGTGCCCCGCCTACCGCCACCGACACCACCGGACAGCCCGCCTCGAAATCGGACATCAGCAGGATCGCCGTCCAGAACTCGGCGATCCCGGCCAGCACCCCCGCGGCGCCCCGCTCGGCGGCCGCCTCGATGAGGGCGCTGATCGTATCGCCTGCGAGAGTGAGCGATTCGGTCATGATCTGGGCGCGCCCGCCGGGGAAGTGGTGATACACCGAGCCCCGCGGAGCGCTACTGCGGGCGAGTACCGCGTCGACGGTCACGCCCGCCGCGCCGCGTTCGCGCAGCAGTTCGATCGCGCTGCCCAGCATCTTCTGCCGAGTGTTGGTACGAGCTCCCACCGTCAGGCCTCCTTCACCGGCGCCGTCAGCACCTCGATACGGGCGGGAACGTTCTTGTGCCAGGGGCTGCCGAAGAATTTGTCGCGTCGCGACGTCGAGGTCAGCGTATTGAGCGCGACACCGACGACTGCGTCCGCGCCCGGATAGGCGACACCCATGCCGTTGGGGAGTGAAATGTGTCCTGCCTGCATCATCTCGCTGATCTCGATCGACGTGGTCGCCGAACCGGATTCGGTGACCACACGCACCCTATCGCCGGTGCTCAGCGCGAGCCGCTCGGCATCGGCCACCGCGATCCGCAGAGCGCCCTCACGGTCGCGGCGGCGCCAATCCGGGTTGCGGATGATCACGTTCGCCGTGAACGCGCGCCGCTCACCGGCGGACAGGGTGAACGGGTACTCCTCGCTGGTGTAGTCGGGGTCGACCGCGCAGACCGCGCGCAGTTCGTCGAGCAGTTCCGGGATGGCGGCGTGGATCTTGCCGTCGGCGTGCTGGATGTAGCGCCACGCGTCCTCGTAGCGGTCATCGGAGAACAGCACCCCTTCCGGGTGCGCGCGCACAGCCTCGAACAACTCCTCGGCCTGTCCGAACCCGGATCCGGTGAAGCCCGCCCTGGCCACGGCGTCGGGCTGGGAGATCACGCACAGCAGCGCGAATCCCCATGCCAGCGCCAGCGCGGCTTCCCCCTCCGGAAGGCTCGCGCCCAAGGTCCGGTACAGCAGATACGGTGTCAGCCCGGCCAGCTCGGGGCGCGCCTTCAGCGTGGAGAAGAGTGCGAGCGCGAACGCCTCCCGGCTCACCCGCGCCGCCGCGGCCAGCTCCGCCAGCAGCCGGGGCTCGACCACGCCGAGACGGTCGATCACCGCACCGTAGATCTCGGGTTCGGGACGGGTGCCCGGCAACGGCGCCATCAACGGCGCGCGCACCTGAAAGCTGTTGTGCGGAAAGTGCAGCGTGAACAGCGACGCCTCGTACTTCTCGAACTGGCTCGCCGCGGGCAGCACATAGTCGGCCTGGCGAGCGGTCTCGGTCATCGCCACATCGACGACCACCGACAGCTCCAGCGACCGCATCGCCGCCACGAATCGCGCCGAATCCGCCAGCGAGTGCGCGGGATTCGACGAATCGATCCACATAGCCCGCAACCGGTCGGGGTGGTCGGTGAGGATCTCGTCGGCGATGGAGTTGCACGGGATCAGGCCGTTGAGAATCCGGGCCCCGGAAACCGGTGTGCGCGTGGGGCTGTCGGCCATGCTCAGCTTGTCCGCGATCGTGCGGGCGATCGGCACCGCCACAGCGTCGAAGAACACGTCGAGCGTGGTGCTCGCCGTCAGCCCGGCCACATTCCGCGAGATCGCGCCACGCCCAGCGGTCGCGGCGATCAACCGGCGCGCGGGCGTGGCACCGTAGCGCATCGCCACGGTCGCGACGCCGCGCCGCACGCGCTGTGCCCTACCCGCCCCGGCCGCCCTCGGGATGGCGTGCCAGCGGCCGGCGAGCGGGAACATCCATGAATGAATATGGACCCCGCCGGGTTTGGCGAAGTTGCCGGTCAGGATCCACATCATCTTGTTCAGGTAGGCGACCAGGGTGCTGTTGGGGGACTGCTGCACGCCGAGGTCCTCATAGGTGGCGACGCTCTTCGCGGCGGCGATCCGGCGCGCGACGGTGCGGATCAGCGTCTCGTCGAGACCGCAGCGGTGCGCGTTCGCGCTGATGTCGACCGCCCGCAACGCTCGCAACACCGGTTCGGCACCGGTCGTGTGTTCGGCCAGCCACCCCTCGTTGTGCAGGTTCTCCTGCACCAGCGTCGCCGCGATCGCCGACACGCACCAGGCGTCGGTGCCCGGCTTGACCTGCAGGTGATAGTCGGCCAGCGCCGCGGTCTCGCTGACGCGCGGGTCGATGACGATCATCGTCCGGTTCGGATCCCGCGCGATCTCGCGCAGTACCGGCCGCGCCTGCGCGATGCCGTGGGACTGCCAGGGGTTCTTGCCGACGAAGATCGCGACCTCGGTGTGCTCGAAATCGCCGGTGGTGTGATTGCCGTAGAGCTGGGAATCGACCCAGGATTCGCCGGTCTTCTCCTGCGCCAACGCATTCGACATATACCGGCCACCGACTGCGTGATACAGCGCCCGGCCGTAGGCGCCACCGAGGTGATTGCCCTGCCCGCCCCCGCCGTAGAAGAAGATCGACTCGCCACCGTGCGCGTCACGAACCCCGGCGAGCTTGGCGGCGATCTCGTCGAGCGCGGTATCCCAGTCGATCGGCTCGTACGTACCGTCGGCGGTGCGCCGCAACGGAGTGTCGATGCGGTGCGCGCCCGCCTGGTACTTGTCGAGGCGCAGCGGCTTCTCACACGTGTAGCCCGCCGACCCCGGATGTTGTTTGTCGCCACGAATCTTCACCAGGTTGCGGCCATCTGTCTGGATCTCGAGACCGCAGTTGCATTCACAGAGAATGCAGGCCGTCTTGCGCCACTGCGCGGTCTCGGCGGTGTTGTCATCGGATTCCGGGCTGGTCAGACGCATGCTATGCAGTATTGCATAGAACAGGTCATCGGCGCGGGCTGCTGGCAATCAATACGGTCGATGACCTGGTCTTCCGCGTCGGCCGACACGAATCGGCGGTCGTTACGCCGAACAGCCCGGTGGTGGAGATTTTGTGACGAGCGCCGCAAGTTTGCTAGGACTATTGCCGGGAACACAGTCCGCGTCTCATGATGGTCTTCTGACCAACTTGATGCCGAGGGACTGCTGTGACGCACTTCGCTGCCCGCCTCAACGAACTCTTCGACAACCCCTCGGGTCCGGACGTGCGTCAGTGCACAAACCGTCAAGTGGCGCGCATGCTCCAGGCGGCCGGTCACAGCATTTCCGCACCGTATCTGTCCCAGCTACGGTCCGGGAATCGCGAGAATCCCTCGGCGAAAACTGTTTCGGCGCTGGCCGAGTACTTCCAGGTCACGCCCGATTACTTCTTCCTCACCCCGCATCACGGCGTCGACGACCACACACTCATCCGAGCCCTCGAACTCGAGGAACCGCGCGCCCTGCTGCTGCGTGCTGTCGGCTTGTCGAGCGAGGCCATGGACATCCTCGTCGCGATGGCCGAGCGTCTCCGCGTCAGTGACCGATTGCTCGCCATTTGCCTCGACGATTGACCTAACGGTCCGCGCACTGGATCACCGCAACCGCTCGTCCGAAGATCTTCCTGCCGTCCTGTGTGGCGGTGACCGCGATCGTCGCGGTCTTGCGGTCTGCGTCGACCGCCTTCACTCTGCCGGTGTATTCGACGATCGCTCCGCTGTCGCCGACATAGACCGGGCTGGTCAATCGCACCGCGTATTCGGTCACCACACCGGGACCGCCCGCCCATGAGGTCACGTACCCTGCGCCGATCCCGATCATCAGCATGCCCTGTGCGACAGGCGATTCCAGATTCACCGACGCCGCCGCCTCCTTGCTCCAGTGGATGGGGTTCGGGTCGCCGGCCACGCCCGCGTAGTTGACCAGGTCGCCCAGCGTCACAGCCACGATCCTGGGCGGGAGCTCGTCGCCGACAGCGACGGTGCTGAACGGCACCATATTCCGGCCCGGGTCCGCGGTCGGTGCCGGGCGCGGTGGCTCGGCACGCTCGGCTGTGTGGTGTTGTCGCGGAATCGACGAGCCATGACGGAAGTTCTGCATCAGCAGTCGGTCGCATATTCGCGCGGCGGCGAAATTCACCTCCCGCCGGCCGACGAAGGACGTGCGGGTGGTGACGACTTCCTTGCCGTACTGGTCGGTGACCGCACACTTGAATCCGAAGATGTCGCCCCCGAACGCCTTACGGCGCGATTCGAGTCCGACCTCGAAGCGCAACGAATCGCCCGCGAGGATCGGCCTGTTGACGATGAGGCCGTGGTCGGTCTGCATGATCTGGCTCAGGTCATAACCTTCGGCCACACGATCGAACATCTCGATCTGGGCCAGAAACGCGGGGATCGAGACGAAGGTCAACGGCGCGACCAGGCCACCGTAACCGTGGTCTTCAGCCGCTTGCTCGCAGCGGTGAGCGGGATGATCATCCTGAACCGCACGGGCGAACTCCCGGATCTTCTCGCGCCCGACGACATAGCAGTCGCCGGTTCGATAGGACTGCCCAACCGTCGTCGCGGAGGCGACCGAATCGGCGGGTGAATCGAGCAACCTGGAGTCGTCTGGAGTTGTCCGCACACTCAGCAAAGTAACCAATAGTTAGCCGCGCGAGCGATATTTGCTGTTCTCAGAGTGTCGCGGTCTGATCGATCTGCTCGCGCAAGATGTCGCCGTGCCCTGCGTGGCGGGCGAATTCCTCGATCATGGCGAGCAGAGTCCACCGCATGCTGACAGTCCCCTCACGGGGATTGTGCTTGGTGTCGTCCAGGTCGAACCGGGCGGCGATCGCCCGTGATCGGCTGCTCGCACGCTCGAACTCCGCGATGACATCGGCCAGCGACTCGTCGTCGGCCACGGCGAACGTGCCCTCGTCGCGTTGCGAGTACCCGTCGCATTCGGCTTCGTCGAGCCCCGCCCAGAACCGCTGGAACCAGATCCGCTCCGCGGCGGCGGCATGTTTGATTAAGGAAATCGGTGTCGTCAGCGACGCGACAAGCCGTCGCCGAGCGTCGGCGTCGGACAACCCGCGTGCGGTCGCGATGAGCGCTTCACGGTTGCGATCGAGTGTGTTCTCGATGATCGTTCGCTCGGCGCCGGTAGTAATTATGTTGGTAACCATGGACTTTCGCTCCATTCTCTTGCTGATCGAAGGCTCGGGGGTGTCTGGCAGTCGGCAGGGCACGGCTCGGTGGGCTTAACACGGCCAGTGACGGAGGCGAACCAGGGGAGGGGAAATCTGATGTGTTTCGTCGCGGAACGCGCGCTGACCAAGGCGATGCGGGTCGATCTTCACCGCAGCCGATACCGGTCGAGCGCCGAAGAGCTCGACGCCGCCTGCCGTCAGTCTGTCATGTCACTGGGGTTTCTGTGGGATTCGGCCAAACCACATCAAATCCCGGGACACAAGAAAACCCCCTCCGATCCAGGTCAGAGGGGGTTTTCGCTGTCGGGCTGACAGGATTTGAACCTGCGACCACCTGGCGTGCGTTCCAGTTTTCCAGAACCTACTCATCAGAGCCCAATAGTGCTCAGCACTAGTCCTTTTCGCGAAACCACTCTTCTCAACGATTCGCATGAATTCGCGTTGATTCCGGTCAAAACTGTGGAGTTTCTGTGGGGTGGTTCCAGCTCGCTCTTGCACGGTATAGCCGCACCGACTTCGGCCAGAGGAGACCGACGCCGGAGACCCGCTCGCGCCTATTCCGGCGACCGCTATGACGCGCTCGACCGCGCCTGATCCAGCTCACCACCGACCTCAGCCTCGATCTTTCGTCGGGCTGACGTGCCGGCCCGACGGGTCTCGGATTGCCGATTCGATCGTAGAATTCCGGATCTACCTCGGCCGAAGGGAAGGTTCGTCGGTGCTCAGCCAGGCTGCAACCGGGCATCGGTGGTGGTGAGCAACTCGGTCCATGGTGCGTGCCGGGTCAGATAAGGCGAAACGAGTAGTCGGCTACCCATGCGCTGGATTCACCTCGACCACCAAAATTGATTCGAGTTCGCACTGTGACTCGCACTGTGAAAGGAGTGGTCAGCATGGCGGATCTCCGGGTCGATCAGACGTTGAACGCGGTCGCTCAGACCGTCGAGGATGCGGGGGGAAACAGCAGCGTACTTGCGCTCTCATCGACGGCAGTCGGTATCGGAACGACGTCACCAGAAGCGCTGCTGCAGGTTGCTGGGAACGTGCGGCTGGAGAAAAACGGCTCCCCGAAGCTGGGGATCCGGTCACGGGGAAACGGCACCCAGCACTACAGCCTGCGGGCAACCAACGATGCCGACGCCGCCGGCGGCCGACGCTTCGTGATCCGCAACGAAAGCGAGCAGCGAGATGACCTTATCCTCGACAGCGTCGGCAACATCCAGACCCCCGGGGACGTGCGGCTCGAAAGGAATGGCTCCCCGAAGCTGGGGATCCGGTCACGAGGAAACGGCACCCAGCACTACAGCCTGCGGGCAACCAACGATGCCGACGCCGCCGGCGGCCGACGCTTCGTGATCCGCAACGAAAGCGAGCAGCGAGATGACCTTATCCTCGATAACGTCGGAGATGTCCGGCTCAGTGGGGATCTCCAGCTCGACCGGCGGCTAGCGATTCAGCCGCGTGGGCTCGGAGTGCAGAACTACAGCCTGCGTGCCACAGACCTTGCAGATACCGCCGGGGCCGGTTGCTTTGTGATCCGGAACGAGAGCGACGGGCGAGATGACCTTGTTCTCGACAGCGTCGGCAACATCCAGACCCCCGGGGACGTGCGGCTCGAAAGGAATGGCTCCCCGAAGCTGGGGATCCGGTCACGGGGAAACGGCACCCAGCACTACAGCCTGCGGGCAACCAACGATGCCGACGCCGCCGGCGGCCGACGCTTCGTGATCCGCAACGAAAGCGCGCGGCGAGATGACCTCGTCCTCGACAACGCCGGGAACATCCAGATCGCCGGGGACATCATTCTGCAGAATGCCGACTGCGCCGAGGACTTTCAGGCCGAGGATCCTGGAGCCAGCGAGCCAGGGACGATCATGGTGGTCGGAGACGACCTGCAGCTCCGCGTGAGCGACGCGCCGTACGACACGTGTGTAGCGGGCGTCGTCGCCGGCGCCGGCGACCTTCGGCCCGGGATCGTACTGGGCCGCAGCACCGCAGCCACCGCTGGCGTGCCGATCGCGTTGATCGGGCGCATCATGTGCAAGGTCGACGCCGATGCCGGGGCGATCCGGGTCGGCGACCTCCTCACAAGCTCGGCCGTTCCAGGTCATGCGATGCGGGCTACCGATCCGCAGCGCGCGTTCGGCGCCGTCATAGGCAAGGCGCTGGGCACGCTGGCGTCCGGCCGAGGCCTGATTCCCATGCTCGTTGCGCTGCAGTAGGCAAGGCTGAAGGTTAGGTGCATGGCCATGCTGAGCGTCGCGGGTGTCGCCTCCGGAACCGGTGCGAACAGGCGTGGTCTGCTCCTAAATGCAGGAATCAGACAACCTTCGGACGCCGGTCGCCTTGACGGTGAACGCGTGGACCTGGCTGACGCCACAGCGCCACCCATCGAGGTCGGCGATCTTCATCGGCGAAGGGAACAGCAGATGAAGCCCCACCTCCCGAAACAGCATCAGCGAGGAAGAGAAGAGGAGTACATGATGCTAAGCCTGCGTGATGTGGCACGACGGTGCCTGGGCGTCACCGGATCGATGTCGGTGAATCGCGACGTCTTCGGCTACATCTTCCGCGATACCGACGGGTCGCTGTTCGGTCAGCTTCAGGTCGGCGACATCCTGCCCGGCTCGGGCACGGCCACGAATCGTTCACTCCAACGGCACCTGCAGACCATCAACGGCAGCGCCTTTGACCTGGTGCCCATCTTCGTAGGCCACCAGAACGACTTCTCGGGCACCTTCACGCCCGACCAGGCCACATGGGTCCAGTACGCCATCCAGATCGCACGAGATATCTACGCCCAGCGAAACGTGGGGATCCGGCGCATCAAGTGGCAGTTCATTCCCGATACGACAATGAGGCCGAGCGTCTACGCCGACATCAAAGACCGGGCTGAGGCCCAGAATCTGACCGACGACTTCTCCGGCCCGCCTGGGGGGATCGACGTCTTCTTCGTACAGTCCATCGGCGACGCGGATGGCTGGTCGAACGTGGACGGGCCATGCGACAAGGATTCCAGTGATGGCTTTACTGGAGCGGTCCTCGAGGTCTCGGGATCGCGACGCTTCACCGGTATCTTGCTCGGCCACGAGGTCGGACACTATCTCGGGCTCGGTACCGGCACATCGGCCACGAACGTGATGGGCGTCGATATCAACCCTCCCGACGGGATCGACGAAATCGGCGTCAACAGCACCGGTCTGACCGCTGCGCAGGGGACGACCATGCGCAGCCACTGCTCCGTCGATGTGAGCCCGTCCGATTAGGGACCTAGGAGAAACAATGCCTTCAGTGAACGTCGGGTCGCTCACCCCCGCAATTCGTGAGCTTGTAATGGGCGAACCGTCCGGGCGGCACCGCGTTCGCTCCCTCAGCGATGCCGAACTCCAACTACTCATTGCCGCTGCCCGTGACGAGCAGGGCGTCGACGTTGCCCTTAGCCGCCACCGGGCCTTGGGCGTGCTCGCCGCCGTGGCCAGTGCAGACGTTGTCCTCCCGGTGCTAGAGGAGGTCGCCGGTGATCGCTCCGCCAGGCGAACCGATCGCGTCACCGCCCTTCGGGGTCTCGGCAGAGTCGCCACCCCCGCTGCAGAAGAACTGCTCCTCGGGCACATCGCCGATGCGGACTCCGCCGTGCGTCGGGAGGCGTTCGCCGCCCTCGGCACCTTCGCCGGCACGTCGGCGCTGAACACGCTTATGGCCCTCGATGAGACTGGTGACGACGCGTCACAACGTCAATTGACCCTGACCCGGGCGATGATCGCGCATCGGGAGGGAGCAGATGGGCCGTTCCTCCCCGACGTCAGCGGGAGTCGCCCAGGCGCCCGAGGAGACGATGACACGCGTGAGGTGAGCCTCGAGTTGAAGTCGACGGAGGACACGACCGAGTACGCTGAGCGATTTCGCGGACCAACGTTCGGCATCGACCTCGCCGATCGGGCATACGGACTCCGTTGCGGCCGGGCCGAGTGGTCGGTCTTCGTGAACCGTGATCTCGGCAGCTCGTTCTCGGCGCGGGAACGGATGCTCGAGCGGCCGTGGATCGCCGCTCTGATGGCCCGCTGGGCGCTTCCCGCTCTGGCCATGACCACGCAGTACATGGTGATGACCCGCCCAGTGGGGCTGTCGGTGAGGGTCGATGTGGTGAGGTCCGACGGAGAAATCGCGTACACAGGCTCCGCTGAGCTTGTAGGCGAGGAGCTTGCCTTCTCGGTGACTGACGTCGACCGCCCACAAACCGTGCCCACCACACTCTCTGGGGCCATTGAACCCGACGGCGTTCGGCTCGACGTTGCGGCGGTATCGACCAAGCGGGTTGGGAAGCGCCAGACACAACTAGCGAGACCAGACCCGGACTGACGCCCTGTTTAGCGGGTGCCCCAAAGTTGGTCGAAGCGGTCGTCGACCGTGGCCGCCTCACTCTCGTACTTATCCAAAGCCGTCGACCTCAGCCATACAGCATTCTCCGCCGATGCCACGTATTCGAGGCAACGTCCACCGGCAGGGCCATGTTTTCAGCAGGACTGGGAACCTAGGTACCGGGCTCCCCAGTTCACACGAGATGACTTGCGTCGCAGGTGCCCTCGGTACGCGCAATGACCTACCGTACGGACCTGGTGCGGCATAACGCATCTGCCTCACTTTGAACCCGGCTGCAGACAGTGCGAGCTCTCCGCAGCGGCACGAGACCGATCCATTGACCTGTCGCGCCCCCGCTGTCACGATCAGCCCCGGTACCAGCGCCGGACTGGCCAGTCCGGCGCGGTTGCGTCGACAGACCACCGGCTCCATCGCCTGACTTGGCCGACAAGAACCGCAAAGGCCGAGTCCTCATCCATGGCTTCGACGGTAGCGTCATCAATTATTGGAGCCTGCGGTCGTGGCGGCACCGTGACACCGAGCGCGATCTGATCACCCGGTCGTTCGAAAACCGTTCTGTCAGCTGCGGCGACGATTTCACGATTGATGTCGGCGGTCTCGTCGCTGGTGAGGGTGAAGGACCCTCTGTGGTGGAGGTCAGGCCGTAACATGACGAGCAGATGGTGGGCGTCAACGGGATACAGAACGACCGCGCTCAGCCCTGCGAGCCATCTCGTTCTCGGATGTGGCGGGCCAGCAAGAGCCACTACAGGGTCGTCACAAGTTGCCAGGGGATTCGTCGAGCGATACACCGCCCACCGGCGCCGGTAGAGCGAATTGGCGTGCGTTCGCTGTACATCGGAAAACATGAGGTGAATCGCCTCATGCTTGGGATCCTCGAACTGAGGTCGCATGCGTTCTTCGAGTTGGGCCTCAGTCGCCTGCGGCATGATTTCGCGCAGATACCGACGCTTCCCAGCCGCAGGGCCCTTGATCAGCATCAAATACCGCTCTCGCGCGGCGGGAGTACGGCTTATCTGAAATCCCAGAAACACGGAAAGGTCCGCCTTCAGCTCGCCTATTGGGAGCTTGCCAGCCCCGATCTCGGCGAGTTCGTTGAGTCGCTGAGCACAGACGCCTTCGATCCGAGACAGATGCTTCTCCACCCATCTAAGTGGCAGGTCCATCGTCTGACCGCTCACAGGAAGGGTGTACAAATTCTTCCTGGTCGCCACCTCGACTGGCCTCTGTGGAACGTAAGCAGTTCGAGTATCGACCTGAACAGGCTGAACCAGGCCATCGACTGCCCATCTGTCCAGGTAGAACTTTGGAACGAAGTGTTGCTTTCTTCCTCGTTCATCGATGGCCAGTCTTCTCGACTCGGCCACGAACTCGTCTCCCAGCCATGGATGTTCGAACGGTGCCGCGGTGGCCTTGACTATGGCATTGATAAGGGCCCTGTCGGAGGTGCGCGTCATGGCGATAAGCGTAGGCCGCAGCCTTCGCCTCGGTTGTCCAGATTCTCCCAGGCGGTCTCTGCAGCATGGCCGCCGACATCTCCTCCAAGCGCGTCACAACCGGTCCTCGAGGCCTGAACTGTCACTACCGCACTGGGACTAGGCAGAGACCTCGCGACTGGAAATTGGTTGTGATGCGGGTAGGAGCAGAGGTCAGACCGAGCCGGGCCAAGCATCCCAGAACCCGTCCCGAACTGCTCATACCGCCCAAATAAGGGGAATCGAACCCCTGACCTTCTCGGTGCAGAGTTCGACTTTCACGCCCGAGCAGTCTGACCAATCGACGACAACCCGACCGTCCATGCCGTGCTTGGTCAAGTCGATTGTTCACGAATTCGGACCCGGGCAAGCGCTCGGCGACCTCGCGCCGTGACGCTGGCGACTCGAAACCCGCGCTCGCTCTGATGGATCCATACCAATTCGAGTCGGACAAGCTCATCGAGATGACGACCACACCGGTACTGCGCTCCAGTCGTCGGACCAGATGCGAGTTCCCTGAGCACTCGATACACCTCGATTTGCTTGTACATCGCAATAGCAGACAACAGTTGACGCATCCGCCTGCGGCGTTGGAGAAGTGCTGTCATGCTCGCTCCCCGAGGAGTGCCGCGCTCCATCAGCGACTCCGGCCCAGCAGAACCCTGAGCGCCTTTACTGCCGTCTCACGGCGCTTGCTGTCACGATGAAGGACCGCACCGGTAGTGGCGAGCAGAATAGCTGCAGGAACCGGAAGTGCGACCAGGCTGAGCCCAATGGTCGCCGCGAACGCGCTAGTCATGGATTCAATCTGCAATTTATGCGCCGATCAGCGCAAGCGCAACCGCCCCCGCTGGAATGTCCATCCAGTTGGCGACGCGGAGCGCCTGGTCAGCCTGGGTGAATTCCCGTTCTGTGATTCCCATCACTGAACTAACCACGCTCGGCGAGTCGCGGTCTGACCGCAGGTCAAGTTCAACCTCCGGGCGGGAGTGGGCAGCACGGAAGCACGGGACATGATCCTCGCGCGGCGGCCACGGATTTGGTGAAGATCGAGCTGTCCCAGCAAACGACCTCGTGGACTGACTGGCCATGAACCGCCACCGCGAGCGACATCAAATCAACAAGTTGGACCGCGCCGAGTACTTGATGAGCGTCGCCCACTGCTACTGAACGGCCCCGAATGCTTCATCGTCTGCGGCTTCTTCCGACACGCACCGGTCGCGTCTGAGCTCCTCGGCGGCCCGAGATCCGCGCTTGCCCTCTCTCCTGACATTCCGAGTTCATCAAACGTGTGCTGAACTCGGCAGCACGGAAGGGACGTTGGATTGCTTTGGGGCCGTACGGAATCAAGGTGACAAGCCACCCGTTTCGGAGATCGGGTGTGGAATTTCGGCGTATATGTCTGCGGCGCTTCAGCAACCCGTGGAGGCGGGGATGATGGCGATGCCGTTTGTCGAGGAGTGGCCGGACGGCGAGCAGGGCGTTGCCGACAGTGCAGGGGTTGACACCGAACAGTTCGGCCAATGCGGCGCGGGTACAGAGGTTGCGCATGTGCAGGGCAGTCGCCAGACTCGTCGGCGTCGGTGGTTTTTCTGCAGGAAGACACCGCCTCGGCCGCCGGACATGCGGTCGCCGCCGCGACGGGCGTAGCGGTGCCCCTCAACTAGCGCGGCTTGTCGCGGGCAGTCGTTCTATGAGTCGGTGGAGGTCTTCTCGACTCGTCCCGGTGCGAGCCGGGGACGACAACGCTTCCGATCGCGTGGTCCCGGTTCGGGTCCAACCACGGGGGCACCTGTTCTTTCGCCTGTTAGCGCTCGCCACGAAGGTCTCCGGCAGACTGCGTGCGCATCATCTTGAACGCGGTCGCGCTGGCAGCGGGATATCGGACCGCGACGGAGCGGGAGCGGGACTGGATGCACCCCATAGAACCCCACAGTTTTGACCGGATCAACGCGAACTCTTGCGAATTGTCAAGAAGGGTCATTTCACGAAAACGGCTGGTGCTAAGCACTATTGAGCACTGATGGTAGGGTCTGGACAACTGGAACGCGCGCCAGGTGGTCAGAGATCTCAAGGCGGAGTGCAACCCCGGATTTTGCGAATGCCTGCTCCGACCGCGTAGAAATCCGCGTCCCGGGCTGATCGCAGCCGTAGTACGGCCGAGCGACGTGGCGGGCCCGTCGCGAATGACCGGTGCGCAGCAGAACTGACCTCGCGATCTGTACGACGGCCGAACGTGAGCGGTTCCCTCTGCCCGGGTGGCGGCCCGTCAGTCGCGACCCGGGGGCTAGCAGACATCCTGAGCACACCCACGCCGACGAGCTGTAGTGCGGACCGATCAACTTCCAGCGGCGGCTGCCGGTGCACCTGGCGAGGCTGCGCTACACCGCGTTCTCGGCAGGCCGCGAAATTCAAAAACGTGGGGTTTCTGTGGGAATTGGCCGAAAAACGTCAAATCTCCGAAAATGCGAAACCCCCTCCGACCGAGGCCAGAGGGGGTTTTCACTGTCGGGCTGACAGGATTTGAACCTGCGACCACCTGACCCCCAGTCAGGTGCGCTACCAAGCTGCGCCACAGCCCGTTCTTGCCCCCCTTGCCGGGTGCTCGAAAAGATTACCTCTGTGAATGCCGAAACGTTGTGACGCAAACCCAGGTTCCACGCTGATCACTATTCGTAAGCGTTCGACGGAGCGGGCCGAGTGGGCACCAATGTAATACGCGCATCGGTAGCAATACCGACCTGCCCGAGCGTCAAAGGGTTCATGCAGTTCCGCTGCGGGTAGTTGAAGATCGGGTCCAAAGTCGGATCTGTATGACCGACGACTGACTTGTAGTACGGCCCGAACGGCTGCCCACCGGACACGCTCACGCCGAAACAGTCGACCTCCAGAATATAGGTCCCATCGCCTCCACAATGGGCACTCGCTCCACCCCACGATCGGTCCAGTGTGCAGCCCTGCGGCTCCGCCATCGCAGGCCCTGATGAGATCATGGCCGTGGCACTCGCTATCAGCACCGACGTACCGAACACGCGCCACTTCATGTTTGACATTCAGGTCTCTCCAACGATGGACGGGTAAGTGAGTAAGTCGGGTCATCATACGATCGCGGCAACGGCCCCACGGCAAACCGACACGGCACCCGCCACGACCGAGCTGACGAAAGCATCGACTGCCGAACCCACAAACCACCAACACGGCCAGCCGTCTCCACTCCCGGGCCGGCAAGCGTCAGATAGTTGGCTGATCAGGCACGAAATCGACGGCGCCCATTCCGAATCGACGCGCGTGCCGTTCGCGGTAACTCGACCACGCGATCTCGCCCAACAGCTGATACTCATGCTGGCCGCTTGCCGGCCCACCACCTCCAAGGTCCGCGTGCGCTGACGGCACACCGCACCTGCTTGTCACCATAGACAGATGAACGCCCATGGCCTGCGGGCAGTTTGCGGCAACAGCCACGCCCAGGAAACACGGTGCACAGGCGGAGGAGTGACCGCCGCGAGAATGCGCCGAACGGGCGCACGTCACGTCCGAGGGCCACACGAACCGACTCGCGCGCACAAGCCATGAACGCTCTGGCAAGGTCGGGCTCCTGACACGCACAGACCTCTATGGGATCCCTACGAACTCGGCGCGGTTGTGGGCTTCGGCGCAAGACGCCGACACTCTTCGGGATCGACAAAAAGGTGCCCCTACCAGCCGATTAGTACCTTCACCAAGAGGTGAGGTAATCTTTTCGAGCACCCGGAGACGGGGGCAAGAACGGGCTGTGGCGCAGCTTGGTAGCGCACCTGACTGGGGGTCAGGTGGTCGCAGGTTCAAATCCTGTCAGCCCGACAGTGAAAACCCCCTCTGACCTCGGTCGGAGGGGGTTTTCGTGTGTCCCGAGATTTGACGTGGTTTGGCCAAATCCCACAGAAACCCCACGTTTTTAACCTGAACGACCGTCCAGTCGTCTCGCGGGGCCGCTCAATCGGGGTCGCCGGAGAGGCGGTCGATGTGGTCGGTCGACGTGGCTGTCGCGGCTTTTATCCAACGACTGACCGCGCGCCGAGCTTCAGGGGATCGCCTCCTCCGGAGGAGGGAACGGACCACTGGATCGAGGGGAGTTGACACCGCAGCGCGGACCTCTTCGATGTGCGTTACTCGGATTGGGGGAGCACGGTGCATGGCGACCTCTTCAGACCGGCCGGACGATGGAGATGCCGGTCTGCGTCGTCGCACAGGAGATCAATGAACAACCCATTCGAATCAACAAACGGCGGCGCGTGCCAGCTCAGTCTTGAATCCACTCACCGCCGGAGTGCTCGGCGCGCAGATTCGCCCGCAGCTCGGCCTGCTCAGTCTCCCGCTCGGCGGCCAGCGGTGCGATCTGCATCGTGTAGTCGTCCTGGTCCTGCTCCGACCAGCTCATGCGACAATCAAGTGCTACTCCGGCGTGAGCTCTTCCGCCCAGCGGCGACACTCCTCCAACGAGAACCCCGCACGGCGTCCCACAGGGTCAACGCCGTCGCGGTCGCGGGTCAGCCACCAGAACCCTTTCCGGAAGGTCGCGAACATCCCGTTGCCCACGGGGTGCGGGCCAACCGTGGCGGCCCACTGGCGGCACTCGTCTATGGTGGCGGCCAGGTATCGGCCTATCGGTTCCTTACCCTCGCGATCTGAGGTCACCCGCCACCAGCCGTGATACCGGTTCGCCCACATGCCATTTGCGAGGATGACCGGCCCAATTATGTCGACGAGCTCGGCCGAGGCCAAGGCTGCGACAACATCCGCGTCCAGGGCCGCCAACTCCTGTGCTGTGCGATCATCGGTCACATCGACCCGTTCGCCGGTCGCGGAACGATACGACCCGCCGTGACGAGCACTTCCCACGCCGCGGCCTTCCGCGCGCATTGCCACCGTTCACACGTCCGATGGTTTTGCATCACCGTGTGGGCTTGATCGTCTGTCAGCGGTCCGGCTGGTGCGGAGTGATCGAGCACCGGCGAGGGCCTGCCTTGTTGTTCGGCCTCTTGCGCCAGGCGGGCGATGATGTCCCACACCGTCGGCTGTTTCGGCACGGCCGTTGTCTGCCCCCACATGGTGGCCCTCTCTCTCAAGGGTTGGTGTGCCCCCGCCGCCGGGGATGAGGGTCACCCGGCGGCGCGGCTGAATTCAGCGTCCGCTGATCGGCGGGACGACGAAACCTCCTATGTTTCCCACTTTGGGACGTCCTACTGGGTGTACAACGTCCCTATGTCGAATGAGCGGTTGCGCGCCGCGATAGCCGCGCGCGGATGGACACACGCGAGGCTGGCTGAGGCGACGAGTGTGGATCCGAAATCGGTTGAACGCTGGGTGAACCTCGGTCGAGTTCCTCGGCGGCGCACAGCGATCCAGGCCGCCGAGTGTTTGGGCGAGGACGTCCACGCCCTGTGGCCTGCCCTGCGGCAGGCTCGCACGGCGCGTGCTGTGAGCACCGAACTCGTTGCCCTCTACGACCGGAGAGCAGATGTGTCGGCGTCGATGTTCGTCAACCTGCTCGCGCCGGCGCGAGACCACATCGACATCCTGGTCTATGCGGCGGTCTTCCTCCATGAGGCGTATCCGCGGCTCAACGATCTGTTGACCGAGCGCGCCGAAGCGGGTTGCGCGATACGGATTGCGGTAGGTGACGCCGACAGCGTCAACGTCCAACAACGTGGCATGGAAGAGAGATTCGGGCACGGCATCGAATCGCGCTGTCGTCTGGCCTTGATGCATTACCGGGCGTTGGAAGCAACGCCAGGCATCGAGCTGCGGACCCACGCAACGACCCTCTACAACAGCATCTTCCGCGCCGATGACGAAATGTATGTCAATGCCCACGTGTGGGGTGTGAACGCATACGGTGCACCCGTCTGGCATCTGCGCCGTACCGTCGACGGTGGCCTGTTCGACACCTACACCGACAGTTTCAACGCGGTCTGGCAAACCGGCCGACCGGTGGAAGACTGAGCCGATGGCGCGTACCGAATACTATGACGACCCAGCCGCACCGGAGCCGAACAGCCTTGTGGTCGCGGCGTCCGCAGTGGTGTGCGACGACGTCGGCCGCGTCCTGCTGCAACGCCGCACCGACAGCGGTCTGTGGGCGTTGCCCGGTGGCGGCATGGAGATGACCGACAGTCTGCCTGGCTGCGCGGTCCGAGAGGTCAAGGAAGAAACCGGACTCGACATCGAAATCACCGGTCTCGTCGGTACTTACACCGATCCGCGTCACGTGATCGTCTACAGCGACGGTGAGGTCCGGCGCCAGTTCAACGTGTGCTTCCTGGCTCGTATCATCGGCGGTGACCTTGCGATCTCCGATGAGTCCACAGAGCTGCGGTTCGTCGCCCCCTCCGAACTGGACAGCCTCGACATGCACCACACGCAGCGGCTCAGGCTGACCCATTACCTCGCGGGGCGAAGCGCGCCATATCTCGGCTGACGATTCGGCGACAACCGCGCGTGAGTGCGCCAGATGGCCGAGCGCATTGCTCGCGACGGTAGAAGCTGCGCGTGTCAGCTGCCCGACCTCGCCGCCCGTGAAAGGTGGCCGGTGCGCGCGGGTCGGTTCGTGCGGCACTCGGACGTGACACGCGCCCGTTCGGCGCATTTTTCGAGGTGGTCGATCGCTGTGTCCAGTAGCCGATTTCCAACCACTGATAAGTGGGTCTAATCGGCGGCCGGCACGAGTGGTGGGACACCACCGCAACCTGGAAACAATGGGCACTGAGGTCGCCACTCCCTGAGCGACGTCCGCTATGCACGGGTGGCGGTGCGACGGGTCGTGCGCTTGTGGCGAGACGACTGGCTGACGTCCTGGCGCGGCCGATACAGCGGGCGTAGGAAACTTGCCGTTCGTTGTGGGCTCAGCGTTGGTGGGCGCGGAGTGCGGGGGCGACCCAGGTCGTGAGGTAGGCGCGCAGCTGCGAACCTTGCCGCGGCGGCCGACCGGGGTCGATGACGAAGGACTGCACGATCCGCAGCATGTGCTCCACGAGTTCATCGAGACGAGCGTCATCGATCCCCGCGTCGCCCCAATCGACAGCGAAGCGTTCGAGAATGGAGCGGCCGAAGGTTAACGCGGTATCGGAGGTGACACCGGGGGAGAATGCGCCCGCGCGGCCAGGGGTCAACAACAGGCCGAGATACCGGTCGGTGGAGAGGCGTTCGAGGGTGTATGCGATCCCTTCGACCACGGCCTCGGCGGGATCGGTGAGATGGTCCAGATGCTCGGCGAGGACATCGAGAAATCGACCCGTTTCCGTCAGGGCCGTGGCGGTCAGCAAAGCGTCGGCATTGGCGAAATACCGGTACACGGTTTGACGGGTGACGCCGAGGTCGCGGGCGATCTCGGCCATGGTGAAATCCCCGCCGCTGCGTTCGATGGCCACACGGGCGGCGCCGATGATGCGCGCGATGGCTTCGGTGTCATCGGCCGGAGTGGTCCCCGACCAGCCGTGCGTGCGCATCGATTCCTTCCGGGCCGGTGATCGTGTTCTGCCGACCCTATCGTCTGCGCCGAGGTCGACGAGCGTCCCGTTCCGTCGAAATAGACCATACAATTGGCTAGATATGTATGGTCAACTCATGACCGCTCAGATCGAACCCGGCGCCGCCGGGCTGACCGAGGACCTGACCCGCCGCGCCTTGGGGTTGGTGCTCGACCACACCACCGATATGGCGCCCGCTCCGCTGCGAGTGCCGCTGCACTACTACAGCGACCCGAAGATCGCCGAGGTCGAGCAGACCCAGATCTTGCGCCGCACACCGCTGATGATCGTGCCGTCGGCGCGCATCCCCGCACCGAACGACTACGTGGTGCGCACCGTGCTCGAAGATTCACTGTTGGTCACCCGCGACCGTGATGGCACCGCGCATGTGTTCCTGAACTACTGCCGCCACCGCGGCGCGCAACCGGCATGCGGCTCGGGCAACGCCACCCGCTTCACCTGCCCCTATCACGCCTGGACCTACCGCAACACCGGCGAACTGGCCGGGGTGCCCGGCAAAGAGGGCTTCACCGGCATAGACCGCGCCGGCTACGGATTGGTCGAGCTACCCAGTCAAGAACGCCACGGGTTCATCTGGGCAGTGCTCTCTGCCGAGGGCTCGATCGACATCGACGCCCACCTCGGCGCGATGGGACCGGAACTGGCGCAGCTGAACTACGCTTCCTACGGCTACCACGACGAGCGGGAATTCACTTCCGAAGTCAGCTGGAAGGGCGCACTCGAGGCTTTCGCCGAGAGCTACCACTTTCCCTTCGTGCACGGCCAGAGCGTGATCGGCCAGAACACTGTGGCCAACACCTCCACCCACGACGCCTTCGGCTGCCATCACCGTATGGGATTCCCGTTCAACTGGATCACCGCGCTCGAGGCCGATCCGAGCGGATCCTGGGACCCGCTGATGAACATGGGCGTCATCTATTGGATCTACCCGAACCTTGTGCTTGCCAACAGCCCTGTCGGTGTCGAGATCCTCGACATGCTGCCTGCCGGCGCCCCGACCCGCTGTACCGTCCGCCACAGCTGGATGGCCAAGATCCCCGCCACGACCGACGAGCAACGCGCCGTCTACGACGACATCTACGCCCAAGTCCATGCCGCGGTCCGCGACGAGGACTTCGCCATGCTGCCCCAATGCGGCGAAGGAGTTCGCCGAGGCCAGCACGATCACATGATCATCGGCCGCAACGAAATCGGCGTCCAGCACATGATCAGAACCCTCGCCGCCGAACTCGGCATCGCACTGGACTAACGGCGAGACAGGAACACCGATGACCACGCACACCCACCCCGGCCTGTCAGAGGCTCATCCGGGCTCCGCGGCGGTGACCCCGCGCCGGGCGAGGCGCTGGCCGAGGCTGTGCGCGCTGCGGCCTGGCGTGACGGTCGTCGGTGTCGAGCGTGACATGATGCGCCGGGCGGTACTGGCGAGCTCGGGCCGGTCGCGATAGGCCGAAGGTAGGCGGCGATGCCGGGCTCCGCCCTATCGAGGCCCGGGCATGCATGTCGTGGTCGGCTAGCCGAGGCGGCATTCGGCTCGTTTCGAGTTGCCCGGACGGCTGAGGTCTTTCGGGAGTTCGCCGAAGAACTCGGAGTCGACTCGTGGCCGATGTGTCTTGACGGTCAGGACGACTGCATGATGAGTGCCTGCGCTGAGTCGAGAGTCCAACGCGTGCATGCGTATCAGCGACCGGAGCGGCGGTATTGTCGCCGGCATGTGGGGGTGCGTGATCTGCGACAAACACAACGGGACCGGACCACTGGTGAGCCCGGTGATCCACATCGACGACTTCGTGGTGGTGACCCACCGGCCTGCCCATGGCGAGTGGGTCCGGCCGGGCTACCTGTTCGTCGAGCCTCGTCGTCACGTTGCGAGCCTCGATCTGCTGGATGACGCTGAGACGGTCGCGTTCGCTCGCGCTGTCCGCTCGTCGATCGGCGCCCTGCGCCAGGTTCTCGAACCCACCCATGTCTTCACGTTCGTCGCGGGACTGAGCGCGGCCGGTGTTCACCTTCACCAGCACATTTTCACCCGACCTGTCGGTACTGGACGAGATGTACCGTGGCACAACGTCGATTCTCCGGACGCGCCTCAAATCCCTGCCTCCGGACTGGATGCGCTCTGTGCGGAGCTGTCTGCGGCGGTGCGGGGCTAGAGGGGCGTACCCAAGGACGACGCAGCGCCCGCCGGCCCTGTGTATCGCCTTGCGAGCGGCGCGATTCGAAGTGGAGACGCTTACTTCTTAGGCTACCGGCCCCGAGGCTCAGCATGTATCGACCCATCGGGCGTTGGCCCGAGGCGTTCTCCTCCGGCGACGGGTCGATCACCCAGTTGCCGTCGGGCCCGGCTATGGCGGAGCCGACGGGTTTGCTGTGAGCAATGAGTTCAGTGCGGAGCGGGAAGGCGGTGGTGTTCGACCCGCTTGCATCGCTCGAGGTACTGGATGGCCGACTCGTGCAATGTAGGCATGTGCACGAGGCCATGGGTCGTGAGCGAACTCGGCCCGGGTGCGATGCCAGTGCCTTGCGCATAGTTCGTCGAGGCTCATAGATATCGGATTCGGCTGGTACCCGGTGTCGGGTTCGGCGGCGCGAGAGGCGCGAAGCAGTTCCTGCTCTGGTGTCCATCCGCAATGATCGAAAGCCCATGTGCCGTCCGATACATACACGTGGCTCGGGTTGTCAGCGCCGCTCGGCCACAGTCCGACCGGCCGGAACTTGCTGGTATGGATCTCCAGAAATGCGTAGGTGAGGATGTGGCACGCGCCGGCAGCGAAGAATGCCTGATCGTCTCGGTTCCACGACAGGTGTTGATCGGCTCGCTCCAGTGGGCTCCGCCGGAACACCGAGCACGGGACATACACGCCGCCAGTCTATTCCGACGCTGCCAGCCCCTTCTCCGGTTCTCGATTCGAAACGGGTGATGACAACGAGCGTCGTATGTGACCGACGAGAGCTGTCGTCACCGTTCTCCCGTTCGGCAATTACATTGCCGGACAGCGTGCTCGACCTGGAGAAGGACGCCCGGCCGCTGTTCGAGATCGCCAATGGCTGTCACAATCCGTCGCGCCGGTGAGCAGGTCGTCGGCTAGGGCGAGCAGTAGCTCGGCTCGTTGTCGGTGGCAGTCAGCGAGGGTTCGCGACAGTGGGCAGGAGTGCGCCGTCGAGGGCGAGATCCAGCAAACGGTCGGCCTGTCGCCGCGACGTATGCTCGCGAGACCAAGCGAGGGCGTTGATCAGCGCGAACACATCATCCCCGGTCACGTCGGCGCGCAGGGCTCCCGCCAGGCGGGCATTCGCGACCAGACGATCGCCGATCTCGGTCATCCGCAGGCATGCCGCGTGCAACGCCGATGCCGCGTCATCGGCTCCCGCACTGAGAATCTGGGCCAGTCCCTGGTAGGTCGAGGCGTGGTCCAGGACTGCCCGGATCCACGTGACGAGCGCTTCCGCGCTGTTGCCGGCTTGCGTCAGCGCCTCGCCGTGGTCGAACAGGGCGGTGTTGCGCTGGTCCAGCAGTGCGCCGATCAGTGCCCCGCGGTGGGGGAAGTGCGCGTAGAGCGTGCCGATCGATACTCCGGCCCGACGAGCGATTTTGTCCAACGGGGCTTCGGCGCCGAACTCGGCGAAGACTGTGTCGGCCTCGGCGAGCAGCCGATCGTAATTGCGACGCGCGTCGGCCCGGGGTCGGCGACCAGCGGTCGGCGGGGTCTTCGCCACGGCCTTGCTCCTAACTCGAGGTACCCTCGACTTATAGATCGAGGCACCCTCATTTTAACGGGAGACAGTGATGATCCTTGTAACCGGCGCGACGGGCTCCATCGGACGACACCTGGTCCGCCTGCTCCGACAGCGGCAGGCACCGTTCAAGGCGCTGGTCCGAAACCCCGTCCGTGGCCGAGAACTCGGTGGCGAGTACGTGGTCGCCGATTTCGACCGACCGGACTCGCTGCAGGCCGCGATGTCGGGCATTGATCGACTGTTTCTGCTCTCCGCGGGCGCCGAGCCGGCATCGGGGCGTCAGCCGATGGTCGCACAACAGGTCGCCGCGATCGATGCCGCCGCACGTGCGGGGGTCCGCACGGTGGTCAAGGTTTCGGTCCAGGGTGCGAGCCGATCCGGGAAACTCGCCAGCGGTGCGCACTGGTCGATCGAGCAGCACCTCGAAGCTTCCGGGCTCGACTGGTCGATACTTCAACCGAGTGGATTCATGCAGAATTTCCGCACCGGTGCAGGCACTTTCACTGCCGAGGGTGACATCATCGGCGCGTACGGAGATGGGCGGGTGCCCTACATCGATTGCCGCGATATCGCCGCGTGCGCGGCGGCCCTGCTGACCGAATATCGCGATTCGGCACAACGTTTCGTACTGACCGGATCAGAAGCGCTCAGCCATACCGACATCGCCGCCAGGCTATCCGCTGCCTACGGTCGGACTATTTCCTACGTCGATCTGCCACCAGCGCAATTGGCCGCACGACTCACTGCCCAGGGTCTTCCCACGCAATTCGCCGAAGACGTCGCCGAACTCCAGGCCGGAATCGCCGAGGGCACCGCGGCGCACATCACGTCCGCGGTCTCAGACCTCACCGGTCGCGGCCCCAGAACATTCGGCCAGTTTCTCGCCGACCATCAGCCGGCAACCGCCGAGCCTCACTAGCGTTGCGTCGGCGAAGGCTGTGTCGAGCGCCGGGTGTCCTTGATCAACGACGCGCAGCATGCAACGACATGCCATGGTTTCAGTGAGAAGGAGCGATGTGAACGGCGGCTGCCTCTGCGGGAATATCCGGTTCTCCGCGACCGGCGATCCGGACTTTCCTCATCTTTGCTCGTGCGAGCACTGTCAGCGGCTTTCAGGGGCTCCGGTGATGTCGTGGGTGTCCTTCCCGGAGGAAGGATTCGCGTGGACTGGTCAAGGCGGCGAACCGGCCTGGTTCGAGACCTTCCCGCAGATCTGGCGCGGGTTCTGTCCGAAGTGCGGCTCCTCGGTCGCGTCCAAGGGTGATGAAGCGGGCCTGGTGGGGATCACGATCATGGCTTTGGATGATCATGCCCACCTGGTACCGATCAAACAGAGCTTTGCGCACAACGCGGTCCCGTGGATGGCCCCGTTCAGGTGAGGCACTGGCGTTGTGGGACAACCGATCTCGGCTGCCCCACATCCTCGCCGGGTTCGGACTCCTGACCGTGTGACCGCCGCGACGGTACTTCGATCTGTCGAAGGGGACGTACTGCCCGCGGCTGTAGGCTGGTGATCGGCTGTTTCGCATGACTTGCGGACCGGCCCTTGTTGTTTCGGCCGCGGACAGGCGGTCATTGGTGCCCTTGCCGGATACCTGGTGACATCTTCGGGCCGACCCTGGTTCGGCCTGTCCGCCTCGGGAACCGTTGAGCTCGTATGGATCCTCACCCGTGATGCCCCGCGGCCAGAATGCGTGCCGCGGTAGTGATCGACGCACGCGGATCGCAACCTTTGACCACCGTTACTGCTCCTGTCAGGCTACTCGAGTAGACCAGCAGATCCATCAGATTGTGCACGCTGGTCGATATGTATGGTCGCGCCGGGCAGGCCCGGCGCCGCGGCTCGATGAGGAAGACCTGCCGGTGAACAAACTCGTCCCCACTTCGCGACTTCGATCCCGGACGCTGTGGCGGTCCCTGTCTGTGCCGTTGATCGCGTCGGTGCTGCTCACCGCGTGTAGTGCCGGATCGGGCGAGAACACGCAGCCGCCGCGCACCGGCGGCACGCTGAACTTCGCGATCGGGACTGATTCCGGATGCGTCGACCCGCACCAAGCCGGCAGCAGCGACACGATGTATTCGCTGCGGCAGACAGTGGATTCGCTCCTGGACCAGGATTTCTCGACCGGGGAACTGGTTCCGTGGCTGGCGGAGTCCTGGCAGGTCAGCGACGACGCGCGCACCTTCACCTTCCGGCTGCGACCGAACGCGACATTCAGCGACGGCACCCCCGTCGACGCCGCGGCGGTGAAGGCCAGCTTCGACGCGATACCCGGACTCGGTGCTCTCGCGATCCAGGCGACGTCCTATCTCGAAGGCTACGTGGGCACCGCGGTCGTCGACGATCGGACCGCCGCGGTGAGCTTCGCGCAGCCCAATGCGCAATTCCTGCAGGCAACCACGACATCGTCGCTCGGTGTGGTCGCGCCCTCGACCGCGAGCCGGCCCGCGGCCGAGCGATGCAGCGGCGGCGTGATCGGGTCGGGTCCGTTCGTCCTCACCGAATACCTCAGGAACCGGTCGGTCACCCTGACCAAGCGGCAGGGCTACGACTGGGGCTCGGCGCGGTGGACGAAACCGGGCGAGGCATACCTCGACACCTTGGTGTTCCCGGTGATTCCCGAGGCCGGTGTGCGCACCGGCAGCCTGATCTCCGGTCAGGTCGACGCGATCGGGCGCGTTGCCCAGGCCGAGGAGTCGGCGCTGGCCGGGGCCGATGTCACGGTGCAGGCGTACACGATTCCCGGCGTCGGCTACAACCTGGGTTTCAACAACAGCAAGCCGCTGTTCGGCGATGCCCGTGTGCGCCAAGCGATCCAGATCGCCGTCGACCGCAAGCAGATCGTCGAGACGGTGTTCTCCCGTGGTACCAACCCGGCGACGAGTGTGCTGGCGAAGAACACCCCCGGCTACGTCGACCTCGGTGCGGTACTGGCGGTCGACATCGCCCGGGCGAAGCGGCTGTTGGACGAGGCGGGCTGGGTCCCCGGGGGCGGGGGCATCCGGGAGAAGGACGGTGCGCGGCTGAGCCTGAAGACCGTCTGGTTCACCACCGCGGCCACCTTCCAGCCCGCGCTGGAACTGATCCAGCAGCAGCTCAAGGACATCGGTGTCGAACTGGTCCTGCATCAGTTGCAGGTCGCGCAGTTCCCGGAGCTGATCCGCTCCGGTGATTTCGATCTGTTCTGGGGCGGCAACTACAGCCGCGCCGATCCGGATGCCCTGCGCACGCTCTACTCCACCAAACTGCGCAACGCCTACCGCGTCCCGGCGACCGAGCTGGAAGGGTTGCTCGACCAGCAGGCTGCCACGCTGGATCCGGTGGCCCGCCACCGGATCGTCGCGCGAATCCAGGAACTGATCGTCGCCAACGCTTATGTGGTGCCGATCGTCGACCAGCAGTCGGTGCTCGGCGTCCGCACCGCCGTCCACGATCTGCGGTTCGCCGGTGCGGGTGACGTCCACCTGCACGACACGTGGAAGAGCTGAACAGTCATGTGGCAGTTCGTATTCCGTCGAGTCGCACAGGCGGTTGTGGTGCTGTGGGCGGCCTACACCGTGTCGTTCCTGCTCCTGTTCGCTCTGCCGGGAGACTCCGTGGATGCCGTGGCGGGCGCGTCGGGAGCGGCGACGACGGTCGATCCCGCGGAACTGGACCGTCGGCGCGCCGAGTACGGCTTCGACGAGCCGCTGTTCACCCAGTACGCGCATCATCTCGCGGATGCGCTGCGCGGCGACTTCGGCGCGTCCTTCGCCAGCGGTGAGCCGGTGGGCGCGCTCATCGCCGAGGCGCTACCGCAGACTGTGCAGCTGACCGTCCCGGCCCTGGTGCTGGCGATCGTCCTCGGCACGACGGTGGCCACCCTGGCCACCTACCGGGTGAGCCGCTGGCTCCAGCAGTTGCTGCTGTCGCTGCCCTCGCTGGCCATCTCGATCCCGACGTTCTGGATCGGGTTGATGCTGATCCAGGTGCTGTCGTTCCGGGTGCCGGTATTCCCGGCGTTCGGCAACGACGGATGGCGTGGCCTGGTGCTGCCGACGATCACCCTGGCCGTGCCGACCGCGGCTCTGCTGGCACAGGTGCTGGCAAAGAGCCTGTCGAAGACACTCGACGAGCCCTATGTGCAGACCGCCCGGGCCAAGGGCGTGGGTCCGACCAGGATCCGGCTGCGGCACGCGCTGCAGAACGCGTCGTTGCCCGCGCTCACCGTCGTGGGATTGCTCGTCGGCGGCCTGCTGGCCAACGCCGTGCTGATCGAGATCGTGTTCTCCCGCAACGGATTGGGCCGGATCGTCGTCGACGCGGTCACCTTGCAGGACGTTCCGGTGGTGCAGGGTGTCGTCGTCTTCAGCGCAGTGGTCTTCGTCTCGGTGAACCTGCTCGTCGACCTGATCTATCCGCTGCTCGATCCGCGGATCGTCCCGAGCAGAGAGAGGAGTGCGGCGTGACAGCCTCGACGATCATCGCAGTGGTCCCTGCCCCTTCGACTACCGGGCCGCCCACCGAAAAACCCTCCGCTCCGAGCCGATTCGACCTCGCCGGGACCGCGCGGTTCCTGCTCCGCCGGCCGGGCCTGATTCTGTCGATCCTGGTGGTGGGGTCCGTTGTGCTCGCAGCCTTCGTCCCGGAACTGTTCGCCTCTCGCGATCCGCTGCGCGCGACGCCCGCGCAGCGGTTCGCGCCACCGAGCACCCAACACTGGTTCGGCACCGACGAACTGGGCCGCGACCACTACACGCGCGTGATCCACGGCACCGCGCTGTCGTTGCAGGCGACGCTCATCGCGGTGGGGGTGGCCCTGGTCGTCGGCGCGGCGATCGGGTTGCTCGCCGGATTCGTGCGCGGGTGGGTGGAGAGCGTCTCGATGCGGCTCGTCGACGTGGTGCTGTCGATTCCGGCGCTGTTCCTGTCGCTGGCCCTGGTGACCGCGCTCGGGCGCGGGACCGTCGAGATCGCCGTCGCCGTCGGCGTCGCGGGGGTGGCCGGTTTCGCGAGGGTGATGCGGGCCGAGGTGCTGCGGGTCAGCGAGGCCGACTATGTCGATGCCGCGCGCGCGTCCGGAACACGCTGGTATGTGGTGATGGTGCGGCACGTGCTGCCGAACGCGCGCGGCCCGGTACTCGTGCTCGCGACGCTCGAACTGGGCACCGCGGTACTCGCGGTCGCGTCGCTGAGCTTTCTCGGTTTCGGCGCCGCGCCCCCGGCGCCGGAGTGGGGCACCTTGATCGCCGGCGGCCGTAACTACCTGGCCAACGCGTGGTGGCTGTCGACCCTGCCGGGTCTGGTCGTCGTCGCGACCGTGCTGTCGGTCAACCGGATCGCCCACGCGCTCGACGGCGAATGGAGCCGTCGCTCGACACCACACGTACCCGCCGGCGACCGCGCCCCCGCGGCTGTTTCCACCACCGAGACCGAGGAGAAGCACCAGTGACGACGACGAACAGCCAGCAGAATCCGGCAGTCGCGACCGGGAACGGGGATTCGCCCGGGTTCGCGGCGCTCACCGAACCTCTGCCGGGCCTGCGCGAGTTCCTCATCCACAAGCGTGCGGCGCTGCTGGCGCTGGAGGCGAAAGCCGAACAGACACCGCCGGTCGAGCCGATCGTGATCCGTGCCCACACCGTCGCGGAGGGGCGCAGTGGCGTGCGCCGCATCAGGATTCGCGATCACCAGATCATCAGCGACTCACCGCCCGAGTTCGCCGGGTACGACCTGGGTCCGGGATCGCCCGAGATCCAGCTGGGGGTGCTGTCGAGCTGCCTGACCCATATCTTCGAGATCACCGCCGCGCGCCACGAGATCGTGCTCGACGAACTGCGGGTCGAGGTGACGGCCGAGATCGAACCACGCCGAGGCACACCGGGTTTCGAGAACGCGCCGGTCGAGCCGCACAACATCGGCTACCAGGTGTTCGTCACCTCCCCTGAGCCCGCCGACCGGATCGACGAACTGTTCCGGATCGTGGAGTCGCAGTGCCCCATCCTGGCGTTGCTGACCAATCCGCAGACGATCACCGGTTCGCTGACACTCACCCCGACGCCATCGGATGCGCGATGACCTCGACTGCGCAGCGCCTCGAGCGGCTGGAAGCGGAGGGGGAGATCAACCGCACCTTTTTCCGGTTCTTCGAACTCGTCGACAGCCGCAGCTACGAACTCATCGCACCCGAATGCCTGGCGCCCGACGCGCAGATCGAATATCGGCTCCCGGCGCCACACAGCTTCAGCGGCCGCGACGAGTTCACCCGGTACATGGTCGACAGGGTCGCGCCGCGCTCGCAGCGAGTGGCGCACGTCCTCGGCCAGACCGTCGTGGAATGGCGCGGTGATACCCCGCGGCTCAAAGCCCGTGCGACGGTGTGGCACTGGTATCAGCAGTATGCCGACCGTGGTGATCTGCGCCCGGCCGACTGGACCACGATCGGTCAGGTCGAGGACGATTTCGCGTTCGTCGACGGGAGATGGCTCATCGCACGACGGCTCGTCACGCCGGTCGCGGGATTGGTGGCCGCCGGATCACCACCGCCGAGCCTGCCCGAACCCGTCGCCGTGCGGTCAGCTCACGCGCCCACGCTGCCAGGATCGGCCGGGGGAGCGTAGGCGCGAAGGAAGGTATCGACGGCGCCCTCGGCGACGAAGCGAATGTCGGCCGCGGGCACGTCGCGCGTTCCCATGCGGGAGCGTGCCTCGGCGGGGGCGCTGAGCATGGCCAGCAGCTGTTCGGCCGCTTGATCGGGGTCGCACGGACGCAGCTGACCCGACAGCACCAGCCGTGCCAGCCGGTCGGCCAGGGCGGGGCCGAGTCGATCGGAGGTTCGGTTCTGCACGACCTCGATCAGATGCGGAAAGCGAGCGACCTGGGCGTAGGTCAGCCATCGCAGGGCGCGCGAACGATGCTCGCAGTTCACCTCGAGGATCTCGCGCGTCACTTCGTGCAGGCTCGCCCGGAGATCGGCCACCGGCGTGCGTAAGCGCTCTATCGCGGCGAGGTTGTCGGCCAGGACGGATTCGGCCGTCGCCGCCATCGCCTCGTCGAACACGCGCTGCTTGTCCTCGAAGTGGTTGTACACCGTCTGCTTCGAGACCCCGGCCTCGTCCGCGATGTCCTGCACGCTCGACTGGTCGTACCCCTGGCAGGAGAACACCGAGAACGCCGCCTCCAGAATCGCACGCCGTTTGTCGATACGTCCACGTGCCGCCGGCAGATCCACCACGCCTCTAGTTTACCGATAGGTGCCTCATACCAGACCGGTGAGTCCAGTTCGGCGTACCAGGTGTGGCCCGTGCTTCGACTCGGTGGCAACCGATGTCGACTACCGCTGTGCGTCGAGTGTCGATATCGGAGGAAGCGCCGGCCTCTTGACTTTCCTGGTGGGAAAGTAGATCCTTGACTTTCCAGCTAGGAAAGTGAGACCACCATGGAGAACATCGCTCCGGACCAGGCACGAGCCGCGCTGGCGGCGGTCGACAACGCGCGCCGTCGAGTGGCCGAGGAGGTCGGGCTGCCACGCGGGTACTGGTGGGCAATGGCCGCCGGGTGGGTCGTGCTCGGTGTGATCGGTGACCTCGGGCCATCATGGCTGATCATCGCCGCGACGCTGATCTTCGGTGCTGGGCACTCGTTCGTCGCCTCGCGGTTGCTCGGCGGGCGTCGGCGGACCGACCAGGTGTACGTGAGCGCGGCCGTGGCCGGACGCCGCACCCCGATCGTGATTGTGGGCATGCTGTTCGCGCTCGTCGGCCTCACCATCGGCGTGGCGATGGCCCTGAACGCGGACGGTGACCGTAACCCCGGAATCTGGGCCGGAGTGCTGGTTGCCGCGATCATCGGCTTCGGTGGTCCGGAAATCCTTCGCGTCCTGCGGCATTGGTTCCGCGCGTGACGCAGGCCCGCTTTGACGAACTCATCCATCCCAGCACCAGGCTCTCGCTGGTCGCGACGCTCGCAGCCGCCGACTGGGCGGAGTTCGCCTTCCTCAAAGATCGCCTGGGGCTGTCGGATTCGGCCCTGTCCAAGCAGCTCGCGACCCTCGAGTCGGCCGGTTATGTCACCACCGAACGCCGCCTGGACGGCAGCCGCCGCAAAGTCCGCGCGCACCTGACCGAGCGTGGACGGGACGCCTTCGCCGGCCATATCGCCGCCCTGCAGGAAATCGTCGCCGCCGCGACACCGGCCACACCGTCCTGATTCGACGGACCTGACCTCGCCGACTTCAGGTCCTCGTGTTCTGGCACTGCCTCGTCGAGGCCAGTCTTCACGCTGCTGTTCGCGCTGGTTCCGGTATCGAGCCCTCCATCGAAACGGCCTTTGGCTTCGCAGGTCGCGGCCCGATGCGACCCGCCGCGACGAGCACTTCCCACGCACATTCGTTGTGGTCACCGATCATCAGGCCGGTGAGCGCAAACGACCTTTTGCACACCTTTGCGCAGGTGTGGGATGGTGGTGGGTGAAAGGACGGATGTGACTGCGACGACGCACTCGACCACCGTCGGCCTCGGGCCGCGCGCACTGGCCAACCGGCGACGCATCGTCGCTGTGGCCGGGGACGAGTTGCTGCGAAATCCCCTGGCGAGTATGGAAGACATCGCCGTTGCCGCGGGGATGGTCCGTCGCACCCTCTACGGTCATTTTCCCACCAGGGAAGCGCTGATCGACGGCATGCTCGACGAGGCCTTCGAACAGGTCGGTCGCGCACTCGACGGTATCGACACCGCGCAACCGCCCGCCCGGGCGACCGCGGATATGACGGTCGCGCTGTGGGCGGTCGGCGACGAGTTCCAGTTGCTGCTGCGCTTGGACGAAGCCGGGTCGAGGGCCCGGATGGCCGACCGGCTCGCGCCCGTCCGCGCCCGGCTGATCACGTTGATAGCGGCTGGTCAAGCTGACGGAACCTTCGCTGGTCATCTTCCGCCCGCGGCGCTGGCCAGGGTGCTCACGGCGCTGGTGCTCGAACTGCTGAACGCGCACAGCGATGGTGAATGGGTCGGTGCCGAAGCCGCGCGTGACGCTGCCGTGGCTTGCCTGATCGCGGTCGGCGTCGACCGTTCCGGTGCCGCGGAGATCGCCCGGTCCGCCGCTGAGGCCGCGCAGCACTGATCGCAGGTGTGCTCGTCGGCCGATCGCTCGTCGAAACATCCTGTCCCCGAACGGATCCAAGGTGTGCTCTCCGGCACGAAACCGGGTGGGTGTGAGTCCCTTCACGAGTTCTTGCACATCGGTGTGCAACGGACGTAGTTTCACAGGTACGTGCAATTGCACGAAGGTGTGAAAATGTCGAAGGAGCGGGATATGACCAGCCAGGTGGCAACTGTGCGCATGGCGTACGCGACCAAGACCTCCACCGGGGGCGCCCCCGTCGATGTGTCCTCGTGGACGCTGCGCGGTGTGGGCGCGATCCGCGTCCTGTACGGCCTCGTCGCGTTCGCCACGCTGATCCTGGGGACCGATGTCGGCACCGGAATGGCCGTCCCCGTCTTCGTCGTGGTCGGCCTCGTGTCCGTCCTGCTCGGCCTGGCCGCCGTTGCTCTGACTCCCCGGCTACTGGACCGCGACGACGCTGTCCTGGCCGCCGTTGGCGTCGACGCGATCCTCGTAGTCCTCGGCGTGGCCGCGCTCATGGTGGGCTGGGATCAGTTCACGGTCGCCGCCGCCGTCGTCGTCCTCGGCGCGGTGGTGATCGGGGCGTTGTCCGCGGCGGTCGTCGCCATCGTCACGGCGGTGCGCGAAGCCTGATCCGCTGACGCGGTGCGAAGTGCCCGAGCGGCGCCCCCGGAATTCCGGAGGCGCCGTTCGTGCCCACCGCTATCGGTGGGCCGGTGCATCGGCCTGTGCGGTCCTCGGTGTCAGGTGGTCGCCGCGACCGGGGCCGCGGCGATCATCCAGTTGCTGAACTCGTCGGCCAGGTGCCACTGGTGCTGGTGGATGAGCCGGTCGGGCAGATTGCCCGGGAACTGCACCGTCAGTAGGGCTTCGAGAGTGCCGTCGCGGTCGCGGAACTGGTGGCGGACGCCGCCGATGACCAGGCCGTCGTCGAGCAGGGCCTGGCCCGCCACCTGGATGGGGTAGTCGGGAGCGACGGGGATGGTCAGCGCTTCGGTTCTGGTGTAGTCGACGAGGAACCGCGAGGCCGTGGGCGAGCCGCCGGTTGTTTCGACGACTTCCTGACGGCCGTCGGGCAGGCCGCGCAACAGGTAGTGGTCCGGGGTGGCGGCCACCATGTCGACCTCGGCGTCGGTGATGGTCAGGTCGTTGAACCAGTCGGCGAATCGCTGCGCGGAGTAGTGGGGGACTTCGAGGCGGGTGACCGAGTACTTGGCTCGGCCCCGGCTGGTGGCGACCCCGATTCGTGCCATCCGGTCCGAGATCGCCAGATCGCGCTTGAGCATGGCGTAGATCCCCGCGTGACCCAGCTCGGTCTTCATGGCAGTGAGGGCCTCGCGCTGGACGTCGAGGGGCGCGTCCAGCGCCCTGCCGATCGTGAAATCGGGCAGGAGTTCGGCTACTCCGCGGTGCCCCAGGCGCGCGGCGAACCTCTTGAGCACCGCTTCGGCGCGCCGCGCTTCCCAGGCGCGAACCTGCTGGCGTGTGACGGTCTCCGCGCCGAGGAATGTTCGGATTTCGATGGGATCGTCCATGTCGACTACCTCTCATTAAAGCTATTGGAACTTGCGTTAAGACTGCCTTCCTGCGCCTGGAAACGCAAGTTCGTGTGGCGTTAATTATGCGCAGACCGTTGACAACGTGACGGTGGTAACGGAAGCTGTGTTATCGCAAGTTGAGCTAGCTTTAAATCGAAGGGAATTGGTCAATGCTGACCAGAAGAAGCCTCATCGTCCGTGCCGCCGGGGTGACGGCCGCCACCGCGGCGGCCGCTTATGCCGGTGCGGGAACCACTTTCGCCGACCCTGGTCCGTCGGCAGCCGGACTGCGGACATACATCGACGGACGCTTGGTCGAGCAGGGCCGGGTCGTCGAGTGGGAACGACGGCGGCTCTCGGTCGCCGCGGCGCGGCTGCGCAAGGACTACGTCGGCCTGCTGACCGGTGAACTCGACTCACTGCTCGCCCGCTTCGCGATCGACGTCGACGACATCCCCGCCGCCCGAGCGGTGCTGGCACAGACTCGCGTGCTGATCGGCTCCAGCGGACTGCGTGAGCTGCTCGCCGGTGAGCTCGTCGCCTCCGAGGCCGCCACCCGTGCCACGCTAGCGGCCTCGGGTGGACGCTGGGCCGTGTCGACTGTCGAGATCGCCAGTGATCGTGGCACCGCGCAGGGCTTCATCGACACGTTCGACCGGGCACGGGTGAGCAACGATCAGGCGTTCTGGACCGACGCCTGCCCGGACCACTACATCATCGCCACCATGCCCGACGGGCGGCAGGAGGTCGTCGAGGTGACCGGTGGAGCCATGCTCGCCAGCCGGTTCCTCGTCGAGTACACCGACCCGGCGAAGGTGGTGGTCGCCGCGGATCCGGCCTACCCGTTCGCGGTCGCCGGCGCGGCCAGGCTCGCCGACGGTGAACTCATCGGCGGGGTCTGCCATCAGTTCCGTGACGAACCCGGCGGCGGGTTCCGCAGTCAGCTGAAAGTCGCGTTTCCCGCGGCGGTGCCCGGTTTGTACATCAGCGAGCACCAGTGGCATCTCGCGACCGAATTCGGCAACTGGATCGAGGCATACCTGCGCTGACCCGGATGGGGCCGGACGCACCGGGCCCATCGATCGGCATTGGGCATACGGCACGGCCGTCGAGTAGAACTGGACCATGGATCAGAGTGGACTCGATGCCGACGAACAGTCGGTGACACCCCCGGCTCCGCGTAAGCGGACCGGGGGACGCTCGGCGCGGGTGCGCGACGCTGTTCTGACCGCGACCCTGGAGCAGGTGACCGAGCACGGCATCGAGGGTTTGACCATCGGTGACGTCGCGGCTCGCGCCGGTGTCGCCGAGACGACGATCTATCGCCGCTGGGGCACCCGGACGGCGTTGATCGCCGAGGCGGTCACCGAGCTCGCCGCCGTCGGGAATCCCGCGCCGGACACCGGCAACTTGCGATCGGATCTGGCGGTGCTGGCCGGACAGGTTTCCGACCTGATCTCGCGTCCGGGGATGGCGCGGCTGGTGGGCACCACCGTGGCTCTGTCGTCCGATCCGGAGGTCGACGCCGCGCGCCGCAAATTCTGGAACGATCGCTTCGAGCGCAGCTCCCAGGTGATCACGAACGCGGTGGCGCGCGGTGAACTCCCGGCATCGGTGAATCCGCGCGCTGTTCTCGAAACCCTTTCCGCACCACTGTATTTCAGGCTCTTGGTCGGAGAACAGGCGATCGACGACGTGTTCATCGCACGCTGCATCGACGACACCCTCGCTCTCCATGGCGAACGGACCTGAGGACAGTCACGCCTCGCGAACGGATCAAGTCGGTGTGAAGCCCGCACCCCCCTTCCGTGTGGGCTTCACACCGAATCTCATCGGGCAGGGGCGGTGGCGAGCGCGACCGTGAGATCTGCTCCGGTGGCGGCTCGAACGTCGGATTCGCTGACTCCCGGCGCCATTTCGACAAGTGTCAGCCCGTCGGGGCCGATGTCGAGCACGGCCATCTCGGTGATGATCCGGTGCACGCAACCCAACCCGGTCAGTGGCAGGGTGCACTGCTCGACGATCTTGGGTTCGCCACTGCGGGAACGGTGTTCCATCATCACGATCACCCGTTTCGCGCCGTGGACCAGGTCCATCGCGCCACCCATGCCTTTGACCATCTTGCCCGGAATCATCCAGTTCGCCAGGTCACCGTGGGCGCTGACCTGCATCGCGCCCAGCACGGCGACGTCGACGCAGCCGCCGCGGATCATCCCGAAGGACTGCGACGAGTCGAAGTAGGAGGCACCGGGCAGGACGGTGATCGTCTCCTTGCCCGCGTTGATCAGCTCGGGATCGACTTCGTCCTCGGTCGGGTAGGGCCCGACGCCCAGGACGCCGTTCTCCGAATGCAGTACGACCGTGACATCCTCGGACAGGTAGTTCGGCACCAACGTCGGCATCCCGATACCGAGGTTGACGTACTGGCCGTCACTGAGCTCGGCAGCCACCCGGGCCGCCAACTCCTGGCGTGTCCACGTCATGCGCGCACCGTCCTGTTCTCGATTCCGACCTCGACTGCGCCCACGTGCACCACGCGCTGCACATGGATGCCGGGGGTGTGTACTTCGTCCGGATCCAGTTCGCCCGGCTCCACCAACTGCTCGACCTGGGCGATGGTGATCCGGCCCGCCGTGGCAGCGGGCGGATTGAAGTTGCGCGCGCTGCGCCGGTAGACGAGGTTGCCGTGACGGTCGCCCTTCCAGGCGTGGACCAGCGCGAAATCGGTGACGATCGCGTGTTCGAGCACATAGTGCACCCCGCCGAACACCCGCGTCTCCTTCGGGGGACTGGCCAGCGCGATCCCGCCGTCGCCGTCGTAGCGCAGCGGCAGTCCGCCGTCGGCGACCTGTGTACCGACACCCGCAGGGGTATAGAACGCCGGAATGCCCGCACCGCCCGCCCGCATCCGCTCGGCCAGGGTGCCCTGCGGCGTCAGTTCCACTTCGAGCTCGCCGGCGAGGAACTGACGTGCGAACTCCGCGTTCGATCCGACGTAGGAGCTGGTCGTGCGGCGGATCCGGCGCGCTTCGAGGAGCACGCCCAATCCGACGCCAGCGGTGCCGCAGTTGTTGCTGACGACCTCGAGATCGGTGGCGCCGTGGGCGAGTACGGCGTCGATGAGTACCTGCGGCACGCCGACCAGGCCGAATCCGCCGACCGCGAACGACGCGCCGTCCTGAATATCGGCGACGGCCTCGGCGGCCGTCGCAATGACTTTGTCCATCACACCAGCGATGCTAGCCGAGATGTTCGCAATGCGCACTGATGTTCGTATAGCGAACACTTGCGTAGGCTGGAGTTGTGGACGTAGCGTGTTCGCAATACGGACTTGTGTTCGCATCATGAACAAGTGTTCTTCGTGCATGCCGAGCCTCGTGCCGGGCCGTCGCGACGTAGCCTCGGGCCCGGCTCGGTGCACCGACGTTCGCCGCGGGGTGGACGCCATCGGGCCCAGTGGGAGAAGGAGTTACGGCAGCCATGACAGAACCGTCGCCGGATTACGTGCAGTCCCTCGCGCGCGGCCTCGCCGTCATTCGGGCCTTCGATGCGGAGCATCCACGGCGCACCCTCAGCGAGGTCGCCCAGGCCACCGATCTGACCCGGGCCACCGCCCGGCGTTTCCTGCTCACCCTGGTCGAGCTCGGCTATGTGCGCTCGGACGGAAACCAGTTCTGGCTCACGCCGCGCGTGCTCGAGCTCGGGTACAGCTTCTTGTCCAGCCTGAGCCTGCCCGATCTGGCGGGCCCGCACCTCGAGGCGCTGGCCGAGAAGGTTCGTGAGTCGACCTCGGTGTCGATTTTGGACGGCACCGACATCGTCTACGTGGCCCGTGTCCCCGTCAGCCGGATCATGACCGTGTCGATCAACATCGGGACCCGTTTCCCCGCCTACGCCACCTCGATGGGCCGGGTCCTGCTCGCCGACCTCGACACCGACGCGCTGGAGAACTACCTGGCGAAGGTCGACTTGACGCCCCTCACCGACATGACGGTCACCACGAAACGACAACTGCGCGCCGAGCTGGCCCAAGTCCGCGCAGATGGCTACTGCGTCGTCGACCAGGAACTCGAGCACGGTCTGCGGTCGATGGCGGCGCCCGTGCGCGACCAGCACGGTGTGGTCGTCGCCGCGGTGAACATCTCCACCCAGGCCGCCCGATACACGCTCGGCGAGGTGCGCGACTCCCTGGTTCCTGCCCTGCTCGAGACCGGTGCCGCGATCGAGCGCGACCTCACCCGGATCCGATCCACCACCTGACACCTACGAGGAAGAGCTATGCCCGAAGCTGTTATCTGCGAACCACTGCGAACCCCGGTCGGACGATTCGGCGGGGTGTTCAAAGACATCGCCCCGCAAGACCTCGCCGCGGCCGTGATCACCGAACTGATCGCCCGCACCGGACTCGACGCCGCGACCGTCGACGACGTCATCCTCGGGCAGTCCTCGCCCAACGGCGAGGCGCCCGCGATCGGCCGCATCGCCGCGCTGGACGCGGGCCTGGGGATCGGCGTACCCGGCATCCAGGTGGACCGGCGCTGCGGGTCGGGTCTGCAGGCAGTGCTGCAAGCCTGCATGCAGGTGCAATCGGGCGGCAGCGATCTCGTCCTGGCGGGCGGCGTGGAATCCATGAGCCGCACCGAGTTCTACGCCACCGACATCCGCTGGGGCATCCGTGGCGACGGGCCGGTGTTGCACGACCGCCTCGCGCGTGCGCGAATCACCGCTGGCGGCAGGAACTTTCCGGTCGCCGGCGGCATGATCGAAACTGCGGAGAACCTGCGCGCGCAGTTCGCCATCAGCCGCGCGGACCAGGACGCGCTCGCCGTGCAGTCGCACCAGCGCGCCGTCGCCGCGCAACGTGATGGTCGCTTCGAGGCGGAGCTGGTGAGTATCGCTGTGCCGCAACGTAAGCGGGAGCCACTGCTGGTGCGCACCGATGAGCATCCACGAGCCGATACCGACCTCGATACGCTGGGCAAGTTGCGCCCGATCCGTCTCGGCATCGATCCCGAATCCACGGTGACTGCCGGAAATTCCAGCGGTCAGAACGACGGCGCGGCCGTCTGTATCGTGACGACACCGCAGCGTGCGCAGGCGCTCGGGCTGCGCCCCCTCGCTCGACTGGCGTCGTGGGCGGTCGCGGGCGTACCGCCGTCCACCATGGGCATCGGACCGGTACCCGCGACCGAAAAAGCGCTCGCACGAATAGATCTCACACTCGACGACCTGGACGTGATCGAACTCAACGAGGCCTTCGCCGCACAGACACTGGCCGTCCTGCGGACCTGGAAGATCGAACCCGACGACCCGCGCGTCAACCCCAACGGCTCGGGAATCTCCCTCGGTCACCCGGTCGGCGCTACCGGCGCCAGAATCCTGGCCACCCTGCTGCACGAACTGGCCCGCCGCGAAGGCCGCTACGGCCTCGAAACGATGTGCATCGGCGGCGGACAGGGGCTGGCGGCCGTATTCGAACGCCTCTGATCCATTCGGGACCCGGTCGCGACTAGCTCTCGCGGCCGGATTTTACCGCGGGTGGTCGCACGATGTTGGCACCGAGTAGATCCAGTGCGTCGACCGCATTCGTCACGCGCAGGGGCGATTCGGTGTCGGTCTCACCGAGCTGTGCGGCGACCCATGCCCGGGTGGGGCCGGATTCGTGGCGGCCCGCGACGAACCACACGCCGCGCGCGGGTTCGCTCGACTGGTTGACGTACATGTGCGGCCGGGTGGAATCGAAGCACAGCGAGTCGCCCGCGCCGACGGTGTACCTGTCGAAATCGAGCAGCAGCGTCAGCTCCCCGGTGAACAGGTAGGCGTACTCGGTTCCGGAGTGGCGCATCGGCATTCGGTCCACCGAGCTCGCGGCACCCGGCTCGTAGGTGACCAGCAGGGCGTCGACGCCCGCGTCCGGGTCGAGCGCGAGCTTTTCCCACCGGACCCCGTTGGCCATCTCGAGCACCGGGTTGTCCGCGGCGCGTTGAACCACTCCGGTGGATCGGCTCGTGCCCGAGTGTCCGGCCGGTTCGGCGGTGGGCTCGGCGCGGCCGTACCGCAGGCCCAGGAGATCATCGAGGGAGACCTCGAGATGGTTGACGAGGGCGTAGAGGGTGCTCACCGACGGCTGGGACTTGTTGTTCTCGATCTGGGAGAGCTGGCTGGCGGAGATGCCCGCCGCGGCCGCCAACCCGCGCAGGCTCGAACCCCGATCCAGACGCGCCTGCTTCAATGCCGGCCCGATCCTGTCCTGCATCAGCGCACCTCTGTCCACTCGCCGAAACGAAATCAACTATCAGTGAACACTACGGGTTCACTATGGATGAACACTACCTGCGGCGCGTGGTGGATTCGGATAGTCCCGTCTCGACGTGCTGTTTCGCGGGAAACTTGCCTCCCGAGGTGCATGTTCTCGGTGGTTAGAACATCGGCGGCGAGTCTCCTCGATGTGGCGACCGTTGTTCCGTGGTTGACATCACTCTCTATATGTTTAATGATACTGAACACATTCACGGTGGCTTCAGCCCCGTTCCCCGTCATCGACGACGAAGGAGACTCGTGTCTTTCCCGATTGCGCGACTTCGGTCGACCTGCTTTTCTCCGCCTCTCACCACCGCTCACCGATTCGCGGCGACCGTCTGCGTAGCGGGGGAGGGGACGTGCTGATCGGATTCGCGGGCCTGGGCCGAATGGGCAGGCCGATGGCCGCCCACCTGGCCGCGGCAGGGCACACCGTTCTCGCCTATGACCCCCATGTCGAGCAAGCGCCCGAGGGGGTCGGTCTCGCCGACTTCCCCGACGCGCTGGCCGCCGCCGCGTTGACGATCAGCATGCTGCCCGATGGTGAATCCACGCGGGGCCTGGTGATCGAGGGTCTGCGCACTGTCGCGCCCGGCCACCTGCACATCGTGATGGGTACCGTCGGCCCTGAGGTCGTGCGCGAACTCGCCGACCTGCCGCACCTAGCGGTGATCGATGCGCCGGTGTCGGGCAGTGTGTCGATGGCCGAAACCGCCGCCATCACCACGATGGTCGGCGCCACGCCCGAACAGTTCGAGCGGGCACGACCGGTCCTGGCCGCGATGACCACCGCCCAGTTCCACGCCGGACCGGTCGGCTCGGGGTCCACGGCCAAACTCGCGGTCAACGCGGTCCTGGCCGGGCTGAGTCAGGCTGTCGCAGAAGGACTTCTGCTCGCCGAAGCCGGTGCCCTCGACCCTGCCACGTTCTACGACATCCTGCGCAACAGCGCGGCGGGCGCCCCGTATGTCGGCTACAAGCAGCAGGCCTACCTCGCGCCGGAGTCGACCCCGGTCGCGGCGCCGGTATCGCTGATCCGCAAGGACCTCGGCCTGGCTCTCGCGCTGGCCCACAGTCACCGGCTGATTCTGCCCGGGTCCGAAGCCGCGTTCGCCGTACTCGACGATGCCGTGGCCACCGGGCTGGGTCAGGCCGACATGGCCGAGGTCCTCACCGTCCTGCGCCGCCGCAACGGCGTGATGTTGCGTGAAACCCTGTCCACCGCACCACAGACCGGAGCCCTCTCATGACCGATACTCTCGCCACGGCTGAGATCGAATCGACCATCCGCTCGCTCGAACACGCTCGCTACGCCGCGGTGGTGGCAGGCGACATCGAAGGCTTCGCCGCCTTCGCGCACCCCGAGTTGCTCTACACGCACTCCAACGCCGTGGTCGACACCCTCGACAGCTACCTGGAGAAACTGCGCACCGGCTTCTACGTCTACCACCGGATCGAGCACCCGGTACACAAGATCGTCGTCGTCGGCGACACCGTACTGGTCTCCGGTGAGATGCGCGCCGACATCACCGCCGGTGGGGTGCGCAAACAACTCGCCAACAGCGCGCTCGCGGTCTGGGTGCGCGACGGCGATCGGTGGCTGCTGCTGGGCTACGGACCCACGGTCATCCCGGGAGCGATCTGATGACCCAGTTCACCTATGACGGTCTGCCGGGCCGGGTCGTCTTCGGCGCCGGTGCCGCGCGCACCAAGTTGCTCACCGAGCTCGACCTGCTCGGCGCGGGCCGCGTGCTGCTCATCGCCACCGATGCCGAGAACGGCACCGCGACACAGCTGTGCGCACCGTTCGCCGATCGGGTGGTCGCGACCTTCTCCGAGGTCCGTCCCCATGTGCCCGCCGAGGTCGCCGAGCTCGCCCGCAAGGTCGCACTCGACGCCGACGCCGACGTGGTGCTGTCGGTGGGCGGCGGCTCGACGACGGGAACGGCCAAGATCGTCGCCCTGACCACCGGTCTGCCGGTGCTCGCTGTGCCGACGACTTATGCCGGCTCCGAAGTCACCCCGGTGTGGGGTCTGACCGAGCGGGGGCGCAAGACCACCGGGACCGATCGGCGGGTGATGCCCAAGACCGTCGTCTACGACCCGGAGCTGACTCTTTCTCTGCCGGTGGAACTTTCGGTCGCCAGTGGACTCAACGCGGTGGCGCACTGTGTCGAGGCCTTCTGGGCGCCACGGCGAAGCCCGGTGTCCAGCGCGGTCGCCGAAGACGGCATCCGTCACTTGGTGAACGGGCTGACCACCATCGCGTCCACCCCGACCGGCCTGGCCAGTCGCGGTGAACTACTGCTCGGCGCTTATTTGGCCGGATCGGCGTTCGCCGTCGCCGGATCCGGGCTGCACCACAAGATCTGCCACGTCCTCGGCGGGGCGTTCGACCTGCCCCACGCCCACACCCACGCCATCGTGCTGCCCTACGTACTGGCTTACAACGCTCCCAACGCGAGCGAGGCCACCGACCGTATCGGTCGTGCGCTCGGGCGAGTCGACATCGTCGCCGGACTGCGTGAACTGGGTGGTGAGGTCGGTGTACCGGCGGGGCTACGTGAGCTCGGCATGGACGAGTCCGGCATCGACGACGTGATCGACGACATCCTGGCGATCGCTCCCGCCGACAACCCCACACCCGTCACTCCGGACGGACTCCGTGCGATCCTGCACGGCGCGTGGGCGGGATCCGAACCCGCCGGGCCGACGGCATGAGCGGCGACCCGGCTACCGCCGTCGACAAGGAACAAGCCGTCACCGAGGAGGTGCTGGCCAGCTTCGACGCCACCCCCGATCCTCGGCTGCGCGAAGTGATGCACAGTCTCGTGCGCCACCTGCACGCCTTCGCCCGCGACGTTCGGCTCACCGAACACGAGTGGGAGTCGGCTATCGAATTCCTCACTCGCGCAGGACATATCACCGACAGTCGGCGTCAGGAATTCATTCTGCTCTCCGATGTGCTCGGCCTGTCGATGCTCACGGTCGCCATCAACGAACCCGCCGAGCCCGGCGCTACCGAGTCGACGGTGTTCGGTCCGTTCTTCGTCGATTCCGCACCGGAGATTCCGCTCGGAGGCGATATCGCCCGCGGCGCGAAGGGCCTACCCTGCTACGTCTCGGGCCAGGTGCGCACCACCGGTGGCGAACCGATCGAGGGGGCGCGCATCGAAGTGTGGGAAGCCGACTCCGACGGCTTCTACGACGTCCAGTACACCGACGACCGCTCGGCCGGTCGCGGCTGGCTGCGCTCGGGTGCGAACGGCGAGTACCGATTCTGGTCGGTACTGCCCGCGCCGTATCCGATTCCCCACGACGGCCCGGTCGGCGACCTGCTGACCGCCACCGCCCGCGGCCCGATGCGCCCCGCGCATCTGCACTACATGGTCACCGCACCGGATTTCCGGCCCCTGATCACCCATATCTTCGTCGCGGGCGACCCCTACCTCGACTGCGACGCGGTGTTCGGAGTGAAGGAGAACCTCGTCGTCGAGGCCGTCCACCACGCCGACACCACCGCTCCTGACGGGACGCATCCGCCGGACGGCTGGACGAGCATCACGTTCGACCTGGTGCTGGCCACCCACGACGGCAGCTAGCGCCCCGTCACACACACGACCGGACCCGTCGAGGTCCGGATCGAACGGCACCGCCATGCCTTACGCCGGATTACACACCGGCAGGCGATGACTCGGTGCCGGTTCCACCCGTGCAGCGAACACCCGTTCCCTGCAATTCGAAGATCACTGCTGCCCGGGCACGACCCCCAGCAGCTCACACTGGAGGTACAACGATGCGACGTACACGTTGGATCGTGCTCGGCGGGTGTTTCCTCGCCTACCTGTTCGACGCTTTGGAAATCGTCCTACTTTCCATGGCGCTACTGTCCATCCGTAAGGATCTGGGCATCACGATCACCCAGGGCGGCCTGCTGGCGACCGCCACCCTGGTCGGCATCGGTGTCAGCAGCGTCCTCGGCGGCTATGTGGCCGACAACTTCGGGCGCAAGAAGGCACTGCTCGCCGCGCTGAGCATCTTCGGCATCTTCACCGCGGCGATCTACGTGGTTCCGAGCTATGAGATCTTCCTGCTGCTGCGGTTCCTCGCCGGTATCGGGCTCGGCGCTGTCTGGAGCGTGGTCTCGGCCTACGTGGTCGAGACGTGGCCCGAAAAGCACCGTGGTCGAGCAGCCGCATTCGTGATCAGCGCCTTCCCCGCCGGTGGTGCGATGGCAGCCACGATCTCGGGCTGGTTCCTGCCGGATTGGCGACTGATGTTCCTGGTGTCGGGCTGTGCGGTCGTACTGCCGATCGCGATCGTCGCGATCTTCTTCTCCGAATCCGCCACCTGGGCAGCTCAAAAGGCCGACAACGCCAACGATGTCGTCTCTGTGCGCGATGTCCTGGGTTCCTCCCTGCGCCGCAGGACACTGCTCGGCACCCTCATGGCGGCTCTCGCGCTGTTCGGCTACTGGGGCTCGATGACCTGGCTGCCCACCTACCTCACCACTGAGCGTGGTCTGGCTACGACCTCGGTCGCGCTGTTCATCACGATGCTGAATCTGGGAATGTTCGTCGGCTACAACGGGTTCGGCTACCTCGCCGATCACATCGGCCGTCACCGGACGATCATCATCACCTTGCTCGGTGTCACGCTGACCCTGCCGATCTACGCACTCACCACCCAGGAAACCGCCCTGCTGTGGATGGGACCGCTGTTCGGCGCGTTCACCGCCTTCTTCGGCCTGTTCGGCTCCTACCTCGGGGAACTGTTCCCGACCAGGGCCCGCGCGACCGGTGCCGGCTTCTGCTTCAACGTCGGCCGTGGTGTGTCGGCGCTGGCGCCGTTCGCTCTGGCCGGACTGGCGGCGAGCATCGGATTCCAGGGTGGTCTCATCGTGTGCGCGGGCTTCTTCGGCCTCGCCGCGGTGGTGGCGTTGTTCCTGCCCCGCGGCAGCACTGTCACCGATGACGTTGTCGCCCAAACGGTTACCGACCCACGTGACGGAGAACCCGTCAAGGTGTGACACCAATGGTCTGGGTCGCCCATGGCGACCCAGACCATCTGTCGTCATCCGAACCCTGTCCACCATCTCGACGAGGAAGACACTGCTGTGCCATCGACGATGCAAGCCGCCGTCTACTACGGCCCCCGCGATATCCGACTCGAAGAAGTCGACATCCCCGCTCCGGGCACCGGGGAAACACTCCTGCGGGTGCTGCGCTCGGGAATCTGCGGGACCGACGCCTCCGAGTGGACCGCCGGACCGAAAACCTTTCCCGTGCAACGCCGCCACCCCCACAGCGGGCACCTCGGCCCGATCATCCCCGGCCACGAATTCGTCGGCGAGATCGTCGAAGCCGACCCGGGTTCCGGCCTCACCGAGGGCAGCCTGGTCGCCAGTGGCGCCGGTGTCTGGTGCGGCAAGTGCCGACGATGTGGCGAAGGCCGAACCAACCAGTGCACGCGGTACCGAACCCTCGGGCTGAACGTCCACGGCGGGATGGCCGAATTCGTCGCCGTCCCGACGAAGACACTGCGTCCGTTGCCCACCGGGTTGTCCCTGGACCACGCCGGACTCGCCCAACCCCTGTCTGTCGGCATCCATGCGGCTCGTCGGTCCGGTGCGCGCGAGGGCGACAACGTCGTCATCATCGGTGCCGGCGCGATCGGCTCGTTCGTCCTCGCCGGTCTGCGACACCTCGGCGAGTTCGACATCACCGTCATCGATTTCCCCGGCAGCCGCCTCGACCGCGCGCAACGTCTGGGCGCCGATCGCACCCTCGCTCCGTCGGAGTCCGTCGCCGCCGATGTCACCGACGCACTCGACGGCCGCAAACCCGACGTCGTGATCGAGGCAAGCGGGGCGCCCGGCCAGCTGGCGGCGGCACTCGAGATGGTCATCGACGGCGGCCGTGTCCAAGCCGTCGGCATCCCCAAGGACAAGCCCGCCCTCGACATGCACTCGATGATCTTCCGCGAGATCACCCTCGACACGACGCTGGCCCACGTCTGCGACACCGACCTCCCCGCCGCATTGCACATCCTCGCGGCAGACCCGCTGCTCGGCACCGAATTCGCCGAAACCCCGGTAGGACTCGCGCATCTGGGCGCATCACTGGATCGGCTCGCCGCCGGGCAGGTGGAAGGCAAGATCCTTATCGATCCTGGCGCGTGACCGGTTCCGCACAAGCTTTGCGCCGGGGTCAAGGCCCCGGCGTGGCGGCGGACCCGCAGGGATGGCAGGCAGATCGACTCGATCGCTGGCGGCCAGAATCAGTCCGCCTCGCACCCGTCAGATGGCCATCCATGGTGACGATTCAGGGCCGCCGTTTCGCGGCCGTGTCGGAGCGCTCCCGTGCCACGTATATTTCAGCCGATGCACGCGTCCGACGAGCGACAGCCGTTGATCTCACGGTGGTCCGGCACAGGGCGCTTGCGTCCCGGTGTACTCGAGATCGAGGGTCCGCTGGGAAGTTTGCCGGGACATTCTCACCACTCCGTGCAGGTGGCCGTCGCCCACGAGGGAACGTTCGTCATCGAGGATCTCCAGGGCCGTCAGCGACGTACGAACGCGGCGATCGTTCCCGCCGATCAGTCGCACGCGTTCAGCGCCGCCGGCGCCTGGGGCGTCGTGGCGCACGTCGAGCCCGAGTCATCTCTGGGTGCCGAGCTGATCGAGCTGGTCGACGATCCGTCCCACGCTCGTGCCTGGGATCACGCGGGACAGACCCTGGTCAAGGGGCACAGCGCGTACGTCGAGGGGCGCCTGCGCTCTCCCGGAAACACCTCGCACCCGCTTCATCCGGGAGTCGCTGCCGCGCGCAGCCACCTTCAGACCGAGCTGGACTCACGACCCATCCGGCTTCGCGACCTCGCCGCGACCGTTCATCTGTCGGAGAGCCGGCTGTCCCATCTCTTCGCCCAGGACCTCGGAATCACCTTCCGGGCCTACGTGAGATGGCTCCGGCTGCTCCGGGCGACCGCAGCGGTCGCGCAGGGCCGGACGCTCACCGATGCGGCTCACCTGGCGGGGTTCACCGACAGCTCCCATCTCACGAGGACGTGTCGCCGAACCTTCGGCGGCCCTCCCACCGCGTTCAGCACGATCCGCTGGGAGATCCTGCCGACCTAGCAGGTTGGTCCAATCCTGGACCGAGGCGAAGCGGCGAGGCTCGAGCAGACCCGAAAGGAACTGCTCGTGAACACATCACCCATCTTCGACTCCTTCACACCGGACGACGGCGGCCCCCGACTCACCTCACTCCACTGGGTCCCGAGCGGGCCCGCGCGGGCCAGTGTCGTCATCATGCACGGTCTCGGCGAGCACGCCGCCCGCTACGACAGCACGGCTCGGTTGTTCACCGCGGCCGGCTTCTCCGTGCTTGCCATGGACTACGAAGGATTCGGGCGATCCGAAGGACGCCGCGGCGACGTCCGATACCAGTCGACGGCGCGGGCCGTGGACCTTCTCATCGCACACGAGCGTGCGCGAACGGGCGGCGCGCCGGTCGTGCTGTACGGCCACAGCCTGGGCGGGCTCTACGCGTTCCTCTACGCAGCGGACCGGCCGGGGACGGACGTGGCAGCGGTGGTGGTGACCGGACCCGCTTTCGACTCGGAGCTGCGGAATCGGCGGCTGAAGGTGGCCGTGGTCAGGAGCCTCGGCGGCGCCTTCGCCACCCTGACGTTGCCGAACGGGCTGCGGTTCGAGCGTGTCAATCGCGACCCCGGCGTCGTCGCCGAACGGTACGCCGATCCCTTGGTCCATGGGCGAGCGACCGCACGCTTCGCGATCGATGTCTTGGCACAGATGGATCGCGTGGCATCGGCTGCCACCCGAGTCGCCGTACCACTACTCGTGGTTCATGGCGACGCCGATCTGATCAATCCGCTCTCCGCCAGCCGCCGGGTGGTCGACCTCGTGTCGTCGGCGACGCTGAGGACCTGTCCGGGCGTCTACCACGGGTTGGAGGAGGAAGCCGAGGGGCCGGCCATCCTGGCCGACGTCATCGCATGGATCGACCGGACGCTGGCGGCCTTCGCCGGCCAGGCGCCGGTGGTACCGGTCCAGCCCATCGACCCGCGCACCGAGCGCGAGGAGGAGCAGTCATGACGACAGTCCGTGCGCGCGGTAGTGCTACCGGATCGAATTTCCTCGAAGTCGCGTGGTTCTTCGCGATCGCCATCGTGCTGTGCTACACGCTGTCCGTTCCGATGGTCTTTCGGCTGGTCTCCACGGACTTCGACAACCTGATCGTTCCGATCCTGCAAATGACCCCGCTGCTCGCGGCGATCATCATGTGGCTCGCCCGACGACCCGGAACGTTCGGCGAAACTTTCGCCACCGGGTGGCGCGGCACACCCAAGTGGTCAGGCATCGGCATCGGCCTCATCACCGCGATCGCCGCCATCCAGGCCTGCATCGCACTGTCATCGGGGATCTGGCCGCTCAACCCGCTCGACCAGATCTTGGCGGCGACAGTATGGGTCGTTCCGGTCTTCCTCCTGCAGTCGGTCTTCGCTGTCGGAGAGGAGTTCGGCTGGCGCGGCTGGCTGGCGACCCGCGCCGCGTCATGGGGATTCTGGCCGCTGGCCCTTGTCAGTGGTGTGGTCTGGATCGTCTGGCACCTGCCGGTGCTCGCCGTCATCGGAGACCGCCCACCGTGGGACATCGTCATCTATTTCGCGGGCATGCTGCCGTGGGCGCCGCTGCTTCTAGCACTTCGCCGGCGGTCGGGGAGTGTCTGGCCGGCAGTCATGACGCACGGAGCGATCAACAGCGTCCGGGTGTACCTGCTGCAATCCGTTCCCGATGCGACAGATCATCTGCTCATCGAAGTGATCGGCTGGGTGCTGACGCTCGCCGCTGCGCTGTGGCTGATGCGCACGAGCCCGGCGCTGGTCGTCCAGGGAGCCGTTGAAGCTCGCCCACTTCCACAGCGCGGCGGCGGCGAAGAGCGGGTATCCCAGCGGCCCTGACCAAGCCTGCGGCGTGCGCGTCGTTCCCAGGCGGGGCCGGGCAGTCGCTGGTCGCACCGCGGCGCAGCGAGTGTGTCAACAGATCGGTAGTGGGAACGCGCACGGTAACTCGAACCGAAGGAGCCCTCGTGACCAGTCGCCCAGACCTCCCCGCACCCGAACAGGGTCTGATCCTCACCCATTTCCTGACCGTGCGCGATGTGGTCCGCTCGCGCGATTTCTACGCCGACATCCTCGGCGGCCAGGTCGTTCTCGCGGAAAATCCGGCTATCGTCAAGGTCGCCAACAGCTGGATCATCATGAATCCCGGCGGTGGACCAACCCCGGACAAGCCCGACATCACGCTGGCACCGCCGACGGCCGGCGAGGTGGTCTCGTCGTTTCTCAACGTGCGGGTCGCCGACATCGCCGCTTTCTATGCCGACGTCACCGCCAAAGGCGCACAGTTCTTGACCGAGCCGCTGGACCGCAAGGCCGAACTACGGTGCTACCTGCGCGACCCCGATGGCTACCTGATCGAGGTCGGTCAGGCCACCGGGATGCTGAAAGGCATCTTCGCCGACTGACCGACACGCTGCCGTCGCTCGTTCGCGACGAAATCCGCCGCGCTCCAGCGACTCGGGTGATCGAACAGTCACACCAAAGAGATGGGAGCACCAGTGCCGCACCACAACCCCCGCGACCACCACCGCCCACTGCTCTGCCGGGTGCTCGGCCTTCGAGTCGGGCCGAGGCGATGACCGGGCCCGAGGCGGTGACCGAACCGGGCCCGCGCTTCGACGATCTGCGCGCGCTGTTCATCAATTGCACGCTCAAACGTTCGCCCGAGCCCAGCAATACCGACGGGCTGGTGCGGTTGAGTGCGCAGATCATGCGTCGGCGCGGTGTCGAAGTCGAGGAGCTGCGCGCGGTCGACCACGATATCGCGACCGGAGTGTGGCCTGACATGACCGAGCACGGAGCCCCGACCGATGAATGGCCGCAGATCTTCTCGCGCGTGCTCGACGCCGACATCCTGGTTCTGTGCGGCCCGATCTGGCTGGGCGACAACAGTTCGGTGATGAAACGGGTGATCGAACGCCTCTACGGATGCTCGTCGCTGCTCAACGATGCCGGTCAATACGCTTACTACGGGCGGGCAGCGGGGTGTCTGATCACCGGTAACGAAGACGGTATCAAGCACTGCGCGATGAATATCCTCTACAGCCTGCAGCACCTCGGGTACACCATTCCGCCGCAGGCTGATGCCGGATGGATCGGGTCGGTCGGTCCGGGTCCGTCCTATCTCGATCCGGATTCGGGCGGACCGGACAACGATTTCACCAACCGCAATACGTCGTTCATGACCTTCAACCTCATGCACGTGGCGGCCATGCTGCGGCGCAACGGCGGAATCCCGGCCTTCGGAAACCAGCGCAGCGAGTGGGACGCCGGATGCAGGCCCGACTTCGACAATCCGGAGCACCGATGAATCACGCCGAGGAACTGGGATCCGGATCCGCGACGCTGGTGACAGTCAGGACCCGATGCGGTTGTCGAGACATTTCAAGACCCAGCTGAACCCGGCCGAGGCGATGAGTTTGCCGGCGGGACCGAACACGAATCCGATACCTCGCACGGGTGAATCGAACTCCGACGTCCAAGTGACAAGGGTCGTGCCTGGCGAGGTCGACTCGAACTCGACACGGCCGAGTTTGTGCTGCAACGGTGGCCGCGCCTTGCGGATCCTGTACTCCATCAGGACGGGCCGGTCGAAGGCGGTGATCTCCTCCCGGAACCAGGCGATGCCGGCGTTCACCTCGCGGATCGCGCCGAGCCCGTTCGGTTCGGTGTCGCCGGGCCGGACCACAGTGGCCGACACGATGCCGGGCACCAGCGCCAGCGCCGCATGGTCGGTGTAGGCGTCGAACACCGCTCCGATCGGGGCGTCGATGCTGCGTTGCACTTTCACGACGGTCATGGACAGAAATCCCTTCGGTTCACCACGGTCCGGCCTGGACCGGGACGGGTATCGCTGGCGCGGGTGGTTGCGCTTCGGCGGTGACCGTCGCGCGAGCATCAGCGCTGTCGACCGTGCGCTCGGCCGGCGCTTCCCTGACTATGCCAGTGCCCCGCCGCGGTGGACGACTGCGCCACGGGCGCTCATGTGCTGAGAGATGACCGTGCCCCGGTGCCATCGATTGTGTCGGTGGCATCCGGGGCACGGAAGGGTGAATCAGCCCAGGTCCGGGTGGCCGACCCACTCGACAATCTTCCAGCCCTTCTGCGGGCTGCCCTCGAGGACGACGCGGCCGCCGTTGCGCATCGGATCGGTGCCGAGTTTGCTCTTGTCGGCGTTGGCGGCGTTCATCATCGACCAGAACATGATGGTGCCGCCGTGCGAGAAGATCACCGGGTTGGCGCAGCCGCGGCGCTGCACATCGAGCAGTGCCTGATCGACGCGGCCGTCGAACTCGTTGCCGTCGATGGAGCCTGGAATCCGTGCGCTCAGGTCGCCGGAGAGCCACTTGATCGGCGCCTGTAGGTAACCGGACATCGCCTCGGCCTCCGGGGTGCCCTCGTACTGGCCTGCCTCGATCTCCCGGAAACCGGGCTGAATGTCGAGACTCAGGTCCTGCTTGGCGACGGTCGGTGCCGCGGTCTGCTCGGTACGCACCATGGTGGACGCGAAGGCGCAGTCGTAGTTCTTGTCGCCCAGCTGGATGGCCAGATTGTCTGCCTGTGACCGGCCGCGTGAGGTCAGGTCGGGTCCGGGCACCTTGGTGTCGATCAGGCCGGAGGTGTTACCGAGGGACTCGGCATGGCGCACCAGGGTGATGACCATGTCGCCGCTGCTGCCGGAACTGCTGCCGGAACTGCCGAAGTCGATATCGGCGGACGCGACGCCGGTGGTAGCGGTTGTGGCCGCGACCGCCATCACAGCAAGGGACAATCGAAGAGGTCGGATTCGCATGGGTGGGAATGCCTTTCATTGTGGCGAACGCCAATTCCGGTATGTCGAAGAACCGGAATTCGGAGTGTCGCGTCTCACAGAAGCAGCTATTTGCCCGAATCAAAGACGGGGTCTCCCGTTCATCGGGAGCTTTCGCGTACTGGACCGCGCAGGCGAAACCACCGGTAGCGGAGGTGCGAGCGGCATGTCGACTCACGCGACCTGCTCACCCGGTCGTTTCGATGCCGCCGATCCGGTGTGCACGGCGATTTCCACAACCCGACAGCACCACGTCCGCGACCGTCGTCAAATGTGGACGGCCGCCGTCGGTGCTCACCTGCTCCAGCACGAGGCGGCTGGTCCGGCCGCGCAGATGCAGCGTCGCTATCTGGTTGCCGAAGAAGGGGCCGGTGACCCGACTCCACTCGACCGACACCGGGGGAACGGTGGACACCCGGTCCAGGAGGAAACGCGTCACCCGTTCGGCGGCCCGACTCCACGAGACCCGGAAGATCGCCTTCATGGCGGTCGGAACGTAGTTGTGCATCGGCGAACAGGTCAGCTGGTAGACCCGGGACCTCACGGCGTCGGGGAACTGCGCTTGCGCGGCATAGGCGTGGTGAACGTCGCCGGACAGCACGCAGATCGTGGCGGGCGCCCGTCCTTCCGGGCCGCTGCACTGTCCGCGCCCGACGCGGGCGACGAGTTGGGCGAGCCGGTCGAATGACTCTCGGAACGCGGCCCAATGTTCCAGATCGGCTGAGCGCCGCAATCTTTCGGACCATCCGGCCACACGTCGGCCGCGGACCCCTGAGGCCATGCGCTCATTCCACGACTCCAGGTCGTGGAGGGCACGCGGCAGCAGCCACGGGAGCGAGCTCCCCACCAGCAGGTGGTCGTAGTCGCCCTCGGTCTGTCGTTCGATCCACGAGAACTCGGGCTCGGAGACCATCGACCGCGTGCCGCCGCCGAGTATGCGTCCGCACCGGGAATCGATGACGAGCAGCCGGGTGGTGCCGAGATCGCGGCGATACGACCATTGCGCTCCCTTGGCGCCGTCGGCTTCTTCGTCCGCTGCGGATGCGAAATCGCGGAGCAACTCCGCGCAGTCGCCGCCCTCGGATCGGATCCGCTGGTAGAGCTCGTCGTCGGCCAGGGCTGCGGGCGAGAGGTTGCCCAGGTGCTGGTAGATCCAGTACGACGACAACGCGCCCACGATGCGTTCCTCCCACCAATCGGTGGCCTCGATCTCGTCACGCCACGATGTCGAGGTGTTCCAGTCGTCGATGACGTCGTGGTCGTCGAAGATCATCGACGACGGCACCGTGGACAGCAGCCAGCGCACCTGCGGGTCGGACCATGACTCGGAATAGAGCCACGTGTACTCCTCGAAGTTGCGGATCTGGGCGCCCGGCGGTTGGTCGAGGTCGTGCACCTCGTCGATGCGACGGAGGATCTCCGGGGACAGCTCATCGGCGTAAACCTGGTCGCCGACCAGCAACAATGCGTCCGGCAGATCTTCGGGCGGGCGTTGCATGGCTCGCCGCGCATAGGCGTCGAGAGCGTCGGCGTCGAAGTGGTCGTTGTCCTGCGTCGCGGTCGGTGTGGCGAATCGGCACGAGCCGAAGGCGAGGATCAGATCGGCGTCGCCTCTGAGCGTGCGAATGACGGACGGGTACGGGGCGTCGGGCAGCGGCCAGACGCGCTTGCCGTTGAGGCTGACCTCGTACCGCGTGACGGAACCCGCCGCCAGTCCCGTGATCAGGACGAGAGCGTAGTGATGTCCGGCGATGGTCCAGGTGTTCTCGTAATGGCCGAGGACCTCGACGGTGCATGGTGCGGAGGTCTCGACCCAGACGGTGGCGTCGCCTTCGCCGACGTGACGCAGCAACGGACCCAGAACCAGCTCGCTCCTGAATTCCGGCAGCCGTGCCATCAGTCCAGCCTATGTCGTGGACCCGCTGTCGAGCAGGGGCATTCTGCCCTTACGGAACTGAATCCGGTTCGACAGGTGGTCGCAGGTCAAAATCCTGTCAGCACGTGGCGAACTGATGCGCGCGGCAGCTGACGTCTACCCGGTGGGCTGCGAGGGAGGAGTGAGATCGCGCGGCGGCGGCATCGGTCGATCGGGCGGGCGAATGATGACGCCTGGCCAGGAAACGCCGCGAACTCCATCGGGGCCGCGCGCGACGCGGATTCCTTCGGCGGTGATCCGAGGGCGGTAGATGGTTGCGCGGTGACCGAATGCCGGGTCGCGATCGATGGAGTTGAACAGCCCCATCCTCGTCAACCACAGCGACGCACGAACTACCTCGTCCTCGGTCAGCGATTCTCCCGGCCAACAGACCGACGCCCCGACGACGAAGGCGCCGAGGACCGGCACCGGGTTGTCGAGGACATCTTCGTTGTGCGCCCATTTCAGCACCGCCTCACGCACCGCCCATTGCCGGTCGGAGTAGCCCGGTGTCGTTCGCGCGGCACTGTCCATCCGCAGCATCGCAGGCTTTTCCATCACGTCACTCCCTATTTCCGAACCGAACGGCCCGTGTCATCACGGCCCGCCCATATCGCTGAGCCGACCGGCCCGGCCGGTCCACCGGCCGGGCCCGAATACGCGAGCTGTCAGTCCTGCTCGGCGGCGCGCTGACGTGCTTCGTTGGCCGATGCCTTCAGCCGTGCCTTCTCGGCTTCGGCTTCCTTCTCCGCGACCTCGCGCTGCGACTCGGCCTTGTCCTGCTGTGCACGGCCTTCGCGCAGCAAGGAGTCGTCGCCCACCACGGCACCCGTGACTTCCTTGGCTTTGCCCTTCACACCCTCGACGACGCCTTTGACTCCGGCCTCTACTCCACTGTCGTTCTCAGACACGACTGTCCCTTCGATCGGCCCAACGTGTCCCCGTGTGACGCGAGCGCAACGCGGGGTGCGGCAGCTCACGACTGCCGTTTACAAGATAAACATATATCCGTTTACCTTGTAAACCACTGTGTCGAAATCTGCAGGGCGGGGTGCGTTGAAATCGGCCGGAACATCCCGGTACCCTGGGGTTATGGCGGCGTGGTGGAGTACCAGAGCCGGAAGATTTTGACAGGAGCTCTGCCCTGAGCGAGGACACGATCGACTCGGGCGCCGAGCTGCGCGACAACGGTTCACGGGACGGGGACGCTCGACGCGCCCCGCGCCTGGACCGGGTCCTGATCCTGGAATCAGCGATTGCGCTGATCGACCAGGAAGGCCTGGGGCATCTCACGATGCGCCGTCTGGGCTCGTGGCTGGGCGTCGAAGCCATGGCCCTGTATCGATACGTTTCCGGGCGTGACGACCTGCTGGCCGGTGTGGTCGATCATCTCGTCGACCAGCTCTACGAGCAGAACCTGATGGAGCCCGACGAAGAGGGCGGCAGCTGGCAGGGGTATCTGCAGCGCCTCGCGCACGGCGTGCGCCGCGTCGCGATCGAGCACCCCGAGGTCTTCCCGTTGATGGCCTCTAGCCCACCGCAGGCGCCCTGGCTGTGCCCGCCGCTGCGGAGTCTGAACTGGATGGAATCCTTCCTCGAAACCATGCTCCACTATGGCTTCGACGATCGTCAGGCAGTCCAAATCTATCGGTCTTTCGCGACGTTCCTGCTCGGCCACCTCCTTCTCGAGGTAGCAACCAGGGGGGTCGAGCTGAGCCCGATCACCACCGCCGAGCCCGGACAGCACGAATCATCGGAGCTGGCCGACTACCCCCACGTCTATCGCCTGCAGAGCCACCTGGCAGCCAACCGCTCGGCCGATGAATTCGAAGAATCTCTCGAGGCATTGCTCGATCGGCTCGAAGGGATGCGCCGCGCTCGACAACGCCCGTGAGTGGTGGTTCGACATGCCGTAGCCGCGGTCGGATCGGTATGAATCAGTGGCTCCGGCGCAGGACAGCCTCGTAGAAGCGGATCCCCTGTTCGAGCGCGTCGACGGTGAGACGCTCGTCGGTGGCGTGGATGAGGCCCCGTGCTTCGGCGTCGAGCTCGAAAGGGTAGAAGCGGTAGACATAGTCGCTGATCTTGGCGAGGTGGCGCGCGTCGCTGGCGCCGACAACGAGAAACGGTGATGTCACCGTGCCGGGAAATGTTTCGGCTACAGCCAGTTCGACCCGTTCGAACGCGGGACCTTCGGTGGGAGAGATCGGGGTCGGTTCGGAGGAATTGAGAATATCGAGGCGGACTTCGGGGTCGTTGATCAGCTTGCGGACGCGTTCGACGGTTCCGGCGACGGTTTCCCCGGTGAGGATGCGGATATTCAGTACCGCGCGCGCTGATTCGGCCATGACATTGGTGCCCTTGCTGCCTTCGAGCACTGTGGGCACCGCGGTGGTGCGGATCATCGCGTTCATCAGCGCACCGGAACGGGTCATGAAGGTGGTGGTCAGCCACTGCAGCCTGTCGGCTCGTGCGAGCACCGCGCCGAGTGGGCCACCGGAGTGTGCGCCGATGATGGCGAGCATCTCCCTGATCGGCGGCGTGAGCTGGGGTGGAAAGGTGAAGTTGTCCAGCTTTACCAGGGCACGTGCGATGCGGGTGGTCGCCGGATGCTTACCGGGCATGGAGGCGTGGCCGCCGGGGTCTACCGCGGACAGTTGGAGGTCGAGCATGCCTTTTTCGGCAGTGCCGACCGCGGCGATCTTCTCCTTGATCGGGAACAGGTCCCCCGCCACGCCGCCGCCCTCGTCGATGACCAGGCCGGGCACGATGTGCTGTCGGCGGAAGTACTCCACCACGGTGGGGACGCCGTCGCCGGCGACTTCCTCGTTGTGCCCGAACAGCAGATAGACGTCGCGATCGGGTGTGAACGCCTGGGCGAGAAGGTCTTCGACGGCTTCGCAGATGCAGACAAGCGGGCCTTTGTCGTCGATGGCGCCGCGGCCCCAGATCGCGCCGTTCGCGACGGTGCCCGCGAACGGCGGGTGCGTCCAACCGTCCGGATCGCCGGGGGAGACGACGTCTTGGTGCGCCATGAGCACGATCGGGTCCGCGGTGGACCCGGTGTCCCAGTGGTAGACCAGCGTGTGGTCGGCGAAGATCTGCTTGCGCAATTTTGTGGCAATCAGTGGGTACAGGGTGTCGAGTGTCTCGCGGAATGTCACGAATTGGGCCCAGTCGGTGTCCTTCTCGTCCTGGGTGGTGACCGTCGGGATCTGTAGCAAGGTGGCGAACCGCATTACCGCGCGGTCGATGTCGATGGTGCCTTCCGGCATACCGATGTCCTCTCCCGAGAATATGCACCCTCTGTGTGTCTATCCCGGCTCCGAGCCTATACCTCGACATTGTGCACAACCGCTGTTCCGCGGCTACCGACGGCGATATCGCCGGGTTCTGGCGGTGCGTGGGGTGGACCTCTTCCCTTGGTTCGGGAGGCGGAGCTACCGTAAATAGATGACCGAATCTGCTGACGTCATCGTCGTCGGAGCCGGACTCGCCGGATTGGTCGCCACGGCTGAGTTGGTCGACGCCGGCAAACGGGTGCTCGTCGTCGAGCAGGAGAACATCAACAATGTGGGCGGCCAAGCATTCTGGTCATTCGGCGGACTGTTCCTGGTGAACAGTCCGGAGCAGCGCAGGGTCGGCATCAAAGACTCATACGACCTCGCGATCCAGGACTGGATAGGCAATGCCGGATTCGACCGCGTGCGCGAGGACAAATGGCCACGCGCATGGGCGCAAGCCTTTGTCGAATTCGCCGCCGGTGAAATGCGCGGTTGGTTGGCCGAGCGCGGCTGGAAAGCGTTTCCGGTCGTTGCCTGGGCGGAACGGGGCGGCTACGGCGCGTACGGGCCGGGCAACTCGGTGCCCCGTTTCCACATCACCTGGGGAACCGGGCCACGGATCGTCGAGATCATCGAGTCTCGCGTTCGGGCCGGTGTCGACCAGGGCTTGGTGGATTACCGGTTTCGCCACCAGGTCGACGAACTCGTCGTCACCGGCGGCACGGTCAGCGGTGTGCGTGGCACCGTCCTCGAGCCCTCGGACGCAGCGCGAGGCGTCGAGTCGTCGCGGAAAGCGGTGGGCGAGTTCGAGTTCAGCGCGCAGGCGGTGATCGTCACCTCCGGCGGTATCGGGCACAACCGCGAGCTGATCCGGCAGAACTGGCCCACGCGCATGGGCCGCGCGCCCGAGCACATGCTGGCCGGCGTTCCCGCCCATGTGGACGGTCGGATGCTGGCGATCTCGGAGTCCGCGGGCGCGAGCGTGATCAACCGGGACCGGATGTGGCACTACACCGAGGGCATCATCAACTACGACCCGGTGTGGCCCAACCATGGCATCCGCATCGGTCCGGGACCGTCATCGCTGTGGCTGGACGCGACCGGAAAGCGGCTCCCCCCACCGCTGTTCCCCGGCTTCGACACGCTCGGCACGATGCAGCACATCAACCGGACCGGATTCGACTACACCTGGCTGGTCCTGGACCAGAAGATCATCGAGAAGGAGTTCGCGCTGTCCGGCCAGGAACAGAACCCTGACCTGACCGGCCGCAACATCAGGTTGTTGCTGGAAAGGGTGAAGAAGGGGGCGCCGGGTCCGGTCGAGGCGTTCAAACGCAGAGGTGCCGATTTCGTGGTCGAGGACACCCTGGACGACCTGGTGCGTCGGATGAATGAGCTGGCAGGCGACAACGTGCTCGATGTCGCGAGTGTGAAACGTGAGGTGACCTCGCGGGATCGCGAGTTCGGCAACGCATTCAACAAGGACCTCCAGATCGCGGCGATCCGTGCCGCGCGTGCCTACCTGCCCGACAGAATCACGCGAGTGGCCGCACCACACAAGCTGCTCGATCCCAAGGCAGGCCCGCTGATCGCCGTCCGGTTGCATCTGCTCACCCGAAAGACGCTGGGCGGCTTGGAGACAGACCTCTCGTCGCGAGTGCTGGGGCCGGACGCAGCGGTGGTGGAGGGCCTGTACGCCGCTGGTGAGGTCGCGGGGTTCGGCGGTGGGGGAGTGCACGGGTATCGCGCGTTGGAGGGCACTTTCCTGGGCGGATGCATCTTCTCCGGGCGTGCCGCAGGCCGGGCGGTCGCTGGTCGGCTGTGAGGCCACCTGGCGCGGCAAGAACTCGTCTCGGCCCTCCGCCGAGGCGAGTTGGAGCTGTCGGCAATTGCAGGGCTTCTCACCGGGTCCGCTGACCGTCACGATTCGCCCAGCTCAGCAGGGCGAATCAACTCGGACCGGTAGGCGGTTGAGGTACGCCGCAGCCGAAAAGTCTGCCCGTCGCGGCAGACAGAGGAGACCCGAAACTGCTGGCCGCCGACCGACAGTGGACAGAACCTTGAATTGAGGTGGCTGGCAGCGCAGTGTGCGAAACGGTTGTTCCGCAGGGGGTTCACACCGGACCGGGAACGCGCGGAAGCCGCTTGATCACGAAGTCGTCACGCCGAAGCAGGAGTCTGTGCACCGGTGTCGGCCTCATGACATAAGCTGTGGCCCCGGCACCGTGATGTCCGTGCCGTGTTCTGTGCTCGACGGAGATGCCCGCAGTTTCGATTTAGATCTGTCGGGTCGAACATCACGCTCTTCTGCTCACGATCCGCTGACAAGCGGTGTTGCGCTCCATCCGTGGCGATTGTGCTGTTCGGTTCGATAGCTGCCCTGGACGGATCACCTCGCACGAAGGATCGGTATGAAGAGCGGAAAACGCGCGTGGATTGCAGCACTCACGGGAACCCTGGTGGTCGTTGCCGCCGGGGTCGTGGCCACACCGACGGTAGGGGCCCAGCCGCCGCAGTTGAAGGTGGCGGGGGGTGACATCGTCCGTGCCGATGGTTCGGCGACGGCCGTTACGATTCCCGGCCCGGGCGGGCCGATACCGGCACGATCCACCCGCCTCGTCTACACCAGCAACGACACCCACGGCGCGCCGAAGACGGTGGTCGGCACCTATCTGGAGCCGACTCAGGCCTGGACCGGCCCCGGCCCGCGACCACTGGTGGCCTACGCGGGCGGCGCACAGGGGCAGAGTGCCGACTGCTCGCCGTCGGCGATGCTGGGGCAGGTGATCCGGTACCAGCCGCCTGCCGACGTGGTGTTCGAATACGACATCATCGCGATCTATCAAATCCTGGCGAGCGGGATGCCGGTGGTGATGACCGACTATCACGACTTCGCGGTACCGGGAGTGCACGACTTCCTCAACCGTAGGACGCAGGCGCACGCGGTGCTGGATTCCGCGCGCGCCACGCTGCGGCTGCCCGGTTCGGGGCTCGGCCCGGATTCACCGGTCATCATCTACGGCTACTCCCAGGGCGGGATGGCCTCCGCTGCCGCCGGCGAACTGCAGGCCGAGTACGCACCCGAACTCAACGTGCGCGGGGTGCACGTGGGCGGGCCGGTGGTGGGGCCGCAGGATTTCATCGTGCGCAGCGACGGCAACCCCGGCGTCGCACCTGCGATCGCGTGGGTGCTCAACGGAATTGCCGCCGACTACCCCGACACACGCCCGGTACTCGACGCCGAGCTCAACGACACCGGTAAGGCGATCCTGCACGACTCCGTCGGCACGTGTGGGGGCGGTCTCTCCGAGACTTTCGTCCAGCCCCAGGACACGTCGCGGTGGACGACCAGCGGACGGCCGCTCACGGCCGTGATCGACGGTTCCCCCGAGTTGAAGAAGGCGTTCGACGAGCAGCGGCTCGGCGGGTCCGCTCCCGCGGCGCCAGTGCGCGTCTACTCGGCCAGGTACGACGACAAGGCCGCCTACCCCGCCGCGCGTGATCTGGTCGCGCGATGGTGTGGTGGTGGTGCGGCGGTACTGCTGGATGCGGACGACACGGTGCCCGCGATGTCGGGCGTCTTGGGCACCCACGATCTGGGCTTCTTCCCGTCGCTGACGAGCTCGCAGCCCTGGATGGTCGATCGCCTCGCCGGCGTGCCCGCTCCGGTGAACTGCGCGGCGCTGCCCTAGCAGCGCCGACCTCCATCGACCTCGAGCCCACGCCGGTCGGCCGCATCGCCCCACTAGCAACTCCGGTGGCTGCGATGCGGTCAGGTGAGGATGCGGGGAATGAATCTGACTGTTTCGGACGGGGCGGTCTCAGCGGGTCGCTGACAGGCCGCGATCGCTGCGCCCTGCCCCAGCGTCCCATCTCGGCCGGCAGCGTCATCCAGGCGCTGCCGCGCACACCGCGACGGGACTCGGTCGGATCCGCTTGTGGCGGGTAAGAGTGTCGATTTGCACGGCTCCCGTTCGACCTAGGTAGGAGATGGCCTGGTGAGGGCCGGACAAACTACTCGAGCGAGGAACCACATGACGATCAACGATCTCGATGTTCTGCTCGGCTCCTGGGAACTGACCGGGCGCACCCACACGTCGGACCACGACGACATCGCCGGGGTTGTCACCGCGACCCGCATCCTCGATGGCGGGCTCCTGCAGCTCGACGGCACCATGCTGATCGGTGACACGCAGATCCACAGCCTGGAATTGATCTGGGCGGACGGAACCACCTCGGACTTCGCCGCGCATGTCTATTCCGGTTCCGCTGCTCCGCTGAGCTACCGGTGGAGCCGTCGAGGAGACACCCTCGTCCATGCCGGTCTGGGTATGACCTACACCGGCACCATCAGCTCCGACGGTGCCACGATCACCGGCACCTGGTTGCCCGACCCGGACCGTCCGGACATGGCCGGAGCGGCCTACGACGTCACCATGCGCCGGGTGGATCGCGCGGTGCTGTCAGGAGAATGACCAGCGGTGCGGCTACCAGTTCCCGGCGGGCGAGCCTGAGCGGCTCGCGCGCAGCATGCGGATGGCGCGCAGGGCGTGGGGCGGTTCGCTTCCGAATCTTGCGGATCCGCCGAGGTAGTGAGTGACCAGGTCGGGGGCGGAGTGGTCTTCGAGGCTGGTGAAGCCGAGGGCTCGCAGCTGTGCGGCAATATCGTCGGGTGTGAAGTAGCTGTACACGGGTTCGCCGACGTCGGCCAGTCGATCAGCACGTGCCTGCTGGTGCGCACTGTCTTCGTCGGTGTTCGCGGGCTGTAGGTAGTCGAAGACCACCTCGACCGGCTGGCTCTGACCGGCGATGTATTCGAGAGTGGTGTGGGCGGCGTCGGGAGTCAGATAGAAGACGACGCCGAGCCACACGAAGACGGCCGGTTCCGTCCGTGTGAATCCGGTGGATGCCAATCCTGCTGCCAGCGTTTGTGTTTCGAAATCGACCGGCACAAAGGCCAATGTCTCAGGGCGGTCGATTCCGGCGGCGGTCAGACGTTCGCGTTTCCACGCTTGGGTGGCGGGGTGGTCGACCTCGAAGACACGCAAGTCCGGAAACGGATTGCGATAGGCGAACGTGTCCAGGCCTGCGCCGAGGACAACGACCTGCCGCACACCCGCGGCGAAGGCCGCGGCCACGACGTCCTCGGCGAAGCGCGCGCGTGCGGCGAAGAACAGCCGACGGGACCGATCGCTGGCCCCGTCACCGAGGTGATCGGTTGTGGGCGTGCCCAATTCGGCCAGTTCCTCGGCGGTGACGCCGAGCAGACGTGCCGCCAGAGGATCGGTGAAGATCAGCGGTCGGTCAACGATCTGGTGATAGGCGCGGGCGTAGGCGGTGATGAGCGCTGTCCGGCTGGGTCCGTCGTTGTCCATATTCAAGAACCTACTTGCGAATGCGGCACACGCTCTATGAACTCACTCACGCCATCCGTGACAGTTCTACTGATCCGCTGCGTGCACTGGATCCAGCTGCCGGACAAAGACGCAGCGGCCGACCTCCACACCGAGGCCGACCGCCGTGAAGTTCAGTCCGAGATTCGTTTCTCGAGACCATCCAGACGCAGATCAGGCAGACGCAGTTCGGACCGACTGCCAACGAAGCGGATGCTCAACACCCCTTCCGTGACAACGACTTCCGGCTCACCACCCGATCCAGCCCGGCAGCGCTTGTCGGCTCGGTCGGGTGGTCCCAGGTGGTTACAGACCTAATCCGGTGCGCAGGGTCGGCCAGGAACTGTGGAGTGCGTCTTGCCAGTACGGCCATGCGTGGGTGCCGAACAAGGTGTAGCGCACGGTCGGTGTGAGGCCGGCGGTGCGCATGGTCTTTTCGACGGTGCGGGTGCAGTTGAGTGCGCCTTCCTCGAGGCTGATCGCGCCGAACAGGTCGATGGGGTAGGAGAAGCTCGGGTCGAAGTCGACGTCGGCGGGGCCTGGGGTGCCGCTGCCGACCGACATGTAGACGGTGGTATCGCGGAGCGCGTCGAGGTGTTCGGTCGGGTCGTGGGCTGCCCATCCCGGGTCCAGCGATCCGCCCCACATGTTGTCGGGGTTGCCACCTCGGTTGTGGACGGTGGCGCGCACCATCGGTTGTCCGACGCCTGAGGTGAGCAGGCAGCCACTGTAGACGCCGACGGCTCGGTAGAGTCCGGGGTTGCGGAAGGCCAGGGTGGCTGCCGCGTGGCCGCCCATCGACAGTCCCGCGACCGCGTTCTTGCCGTTGCCTTTCAGTTCTCGGTCGATCAGCGGTGGTAGTTCGCGGGTGAGGAAGGTTTCCCAGCGGTTGTGTCCGAGGACGGTGTCGTCGTCGAGCCAATCGGTGTAGAAGGTGCCGCCGCCGCCGATGGGCATGACCACGTTGACGTTCTTGTCGGCGAAGAAGCGGGTGGCGTCGGTGCGCAGGGTCCAGGTGCTCTGAGTTTGGCTGTTGTCGGCGCCGGTGCCGTCGAGTAGGTACAGCGTCGGGCGTTGGGCGGTGCCGGTGGGGTGCAGGATGTCGAGCCCGACGACGCGGCCCATGGCGGGGGAGAAGACGTAGAGCTGCTCCCAGCGTTCGCTGCGGGTGATGCGATGATCCACTGTCGCGGTGGCCGCGGAGGCGACACCGGGTGCGGTGAGTGCGGCGACGATGCCGAGTGTGGTGACCGAGCCGAGTAGTCGGCGGTGCAGGGTGCGGAGTCGAGTTGGTGACGCTGTCATCAGGTCCTCCCGGCCACGGTCGGTTGCCGGGCCACAAGGCTAACCGGTGAAAACTCGAATCTTGTTACGGTAGAACAGGTTCCGGTGCTTCGTCGTGTTCTCGGCGACGTCGAATGGGATGCGCATCGTCACGTCTTCCGGCCGATCGGCGGTGTCGGTGCGGCTCATGGGCTTGCCGGTGATATCGGGGTGGTGGCGAGGCGGACGATCAGGTCGACTGTGAAGTCGAACTCGCGATCGCGGTCGAATCGGGCGAGAAACGGTGCGGCGAGTCCGATCTGCGGCAGTCCCGATCCTTCGAGCGTGGACTGACGCTCGGCGATCTGGGTGGGGTCTTCCGACCCGAACGTCGGTCCGGCTGCGGCCTCGCGCAGCAATGTTCCGATGAGCGTTGCCAGCAGCGTGCGCATGAGATGGACCGCCTCCTCGGGGCTGCGGCCCGTGCGTCGTAGCACGGCAAGGATTCCTTCGACGGGGGCCAGGCCGACTGTCGAGGAGAGTTGGCGGGTCAGCACCAGCGTCGCGGCCTGGGGGTGGGCGAGGGTGATTCGGCGGAATTCGTTGGCCCACGCGCGAATATCGCGCTCGATCGAGTCGGTCGATTCCGGCGGGCGTAGTTGTTCGAGTACATGCTCGGCGACAGCGTCGAGCAGATCGCCTTTGTCCTCGACGTAGTGGTAGAGGCTTTTGGCGTCGACCCCCAGGACCCGGCTGACCGACCGCATGCTGACGGCGTCTGTGCCCTCGGCGTCGATGACCGAGAGCGCGGCCTCGCGGATCGCGGTGCGTGAAAGCTGGGCCTGAGTCTTCGGCGGACGGCCTCGTCGGGGCTGTCGCAGGCCTGTTGTCGCATCGGTCATGGCGTTCATTAAACCCACTCTTGCATATTTCCACGGTGTGGGTTTAATCTGTCATTAATCCCACACCGTGGAATTAATGACGTGAGGTGAAATCGATGCGGATGCCCTGGCATCAAGGCGATGTGCTGGATCTGGCGAGTGTTGGTGTGCGGGTCGACAGCCTGACCGACCTCTCGGCGATCTCTGGTGGCCCGGGTGCCCGGCTCACCGCGATCCGGGCCCAAGCGGTGGCGTTCAGGCAAGAGTTCCTCGGAACCGGCACTCCCGACAGCGTCACGACCTGTGACCTGGTCACCCTGCCGTATCCGACACGGTTCGGCTTGTTCCGCGCGTCCCGCGCGATAGCGCCGTTCCTCGCGATCACCAACCGGATGTTGGTCATCAGGTGGCGTGAGAGCGACGGGACGCCACGGGTGCTGCTCTTCGAGCCCAGCGATGTCGAACTCGGCCGCTACACGCCGTACTTCGACAAGCTCGTCGAACGGACCCCCGCCATGGTGTCGAAACGGATGGTGACCGAACACGGCACTGTGGTCGAGCACCTGTCCCGCCTCGGAATCGATCCGGCCGAGGTCGATTACCTGATGTTCGACCACCTGCATACCCAGGACCTGCGCCGCTGGATCGGCACCACCACTCACCAGGCCGACCTCGGCGAGCAACCGAAACCCGTTTTCCCGCGCGCGAAGGTCATCGTGCAGCGTGACGAACTGGCCGCGATGGCGGATCTGCACCCGATGCAGCGCCCGTGGTATCAGCCCGGGGCCTACCGCGATGTGTCGCCGGAGTCGTTCTTGCCCATCGACGGGTCGGTGGTACTCGGTCCCGGCGTCGCGGTGGTGAAAACCCCCGGCCACGTCTTCGGTAACCAGAGCTTGGTGCTCCAGACCTCCACCGGGGTCTGGGTCAGCAGTGAGAACGTCATCGCTGCGGAATGCCTCACTCCGGAGTTCTCCCAGATGCCCGGGATCGCGCGTTGGGCGCGGGAGTGGGGACAGGAGATCGTGCTCAATGCCAACACCATCGAAACCACTGTCGATCAATACAACTCGATCATCTTGGAGAAGACGCTGGCCGATCGAAGCCAACGCGATTCTCGCTTCGTGCAGTTCTTCCCGTCGAGCGAGCTGACAGCGGCGTGGACCAATCCTGGTACCTCGCCGACATTCACCCACGGTGCGATCACGCACCGGTGACCTCAGGGCCAACCAGCCATTCCACAATGCTGTGAAAGGAATCCCGCACATGCGTGCACTCATCGGCGGCGCCGGACCCCACTGGCAGCTGCGCGATATCGATACTCCGCACCAACTCGGTGCGGTCCGCATTCAGGTGATGGCCGCCGGGCTGAACCGCGCCGACCTCTACGCCCTGGAAGGTAACTACTCTGCCAACTCCCAGCAGCCGGGTGAATTCACCGCGGGCATGGAAGTAGCGGGCATTGTGGAGACGTCGAGTCCGCTCGCGCCACATCTGTGCGCGGGGACTCGGGTCATGGGGATCACGATCGGCGGCTTCGCCGACTACGCGCTGTGTGATCCACGGTTACTCGTGCCCATCCCCGAGGGGCTGAGCTTCGAGGAGGCCGCGTCCCTGCCGATCGGGCTGATCACCGAACACGACGCGCTGGTCAGTCAGGCGGGTTTCGTCGCGGGCAACAGCGTGCTGATCGTCGGTGGGACCAGCTCGATCGGGCTGGTCGGCATTCAACTCGCCAAAGCACTCGGCGCGAGCACCGTCATCGCGACAACCACCAGCGCGGACAAGCGAGACGCACTCACCGCCGCGGGCGCGGACCTGGCTGTCGATACCACCGGTGAGGATCTCGCGGCAGCGGTGGCGTCCGCGACGAACGGCAACGGCGTCGATATCACCCTCGACCATGTCGGCGGTGAACTCTTCGCGCAGCTGCCCGCTGCCACCGCGATCGGCGGCGCCATCGTCAGTATCGGCCGACTTGCCGGCGCCACGACCACCCTCGATCTGGACACGATCGCTTTCCGTCGCCAGCGGCTGCTCGGCACCACCTTCAGCATCCGCACCCGTGCCGAGCTGGCCGAGGTAGTCGCCGCGCTGACCTCGCAGGTCCTTCCCGCGGTCGCCGCGGGAACGATCAGCCCACGCGTGGACGCCGTTTTCGCCCCCGAACAAGCCGAGCACGCGGCCGAGCGGCTCCGGCGGAACTCGGCGGTCGGCAAGGTCATCTTGTCCTTCGCCGACGCGCATACCGGGCCCGCTCCGGCACCGTCACCGCGGGCCAACATGTTCGGCACCATTCGCCAGATCGGTTATGTCGTCCGTGATCTCGAGTCGTCGCTGCGCGGATTCATCGACAGCGGAATCGGGCCCTGGTTTCATCTGCGCGGCCTGCGGCCGGGGAACTTCACCTATCGCGGTGAGCCGTCGGGCATGGTGATGGATGTCGCGGTCGCCAACAGCGGCGACATCCAGCTCGAGCTCATTCAGCCCGTGAACGCGGAACCGTCGATGTACAAGGACTTTCTCGACGCCGGCCACGAAGGCGTGCAGCACATCGCCTACTGGGCGGAGAACTATCAGGAACTCTACGACCGAGCGCTGGCCGCCGGGTTCACTGTCGGACAGGAAGGCGAAATCGGCGGTCCGACAGGTCGATTCGCCTACCTGGAGACCGAACATCATCCCGGCACCGTCGTCGAGATCTCGGATCTGAGCGGATCGAAGAAGTTCGTCTTCGACCTGATCAAGGTCGCGGCGGCGAACTGGGACGGCACCCACCCGATCCAGGTCATCGATCCGGCCTTGCTCAGCGGCGATCCCGCGGCGATGGACGAGATGAAGGCAGCACTGGGCGGATGAAGGTCCATCACCTCAACTGCGGAACCATGCACCCACCCGCGACTCCCGGCGGGCTGGTCTGTCACGTGCTGCTGGTGGAAACACCGCGAGGGCTCGTGCTCGTGGATGCGGGCCTGGGGTTACAGGACTCCCGTTCTCCGGGGCCGAGGTTCGGTGCGGGCCGCTGGTACGTCCGACCCGTCTTCGACCCGGCCGAGGCCGCGATCACGCAGATCCAGAGGCTCGGCTTCGATCCCCACGATGTGCGCCACATCGTGCTCACCCACTTCGACGCCGACCATGCCGGCGGTTTAGCCGACTTCCCCTGGGCCCGGGTGCACCTCACCGCGGCAGAGGCCTTCGCTTCCCGGCATCCGCGCACGCTGATCGAACGCGGCCGCTACCTCCCCGCACAGCGCTCCCACCACCCGGTCCTCGTCGAGTACACACCGGCCGCGGGGGAGTCATGGCGCGGGTTCGCCGGTGCGGAAGAGCTCACCGGCATCTCACCCGGGATCGTGCTGATCAATCTCCCCGGCCACAGCCGGGGTCACGCGGCGGTGGCGGTCGACGCCGGTGATAGCTGGATTCTGCATGTCGGCGATTCCTTCTATCACCACGGCCAGCTCGATGGGTCCCGTTCCGCGCCAAGGGCTCTCACCGCGATGGAACGTGTCATCGCCGCCGACTGGACCAGGGTCAAGGCCAACCACGAACGTCTCGCCGAGCTGTGGACCGCCGCCGACCCCGACCTGCTCCTGATCAATGCCCACGATCCGTACCTACTCGATCGGGCACTGGGACGCCGCTGAATCCAGCTCGCCGGGCGCACGCCTCGGCGAACCCTTCGAACAGAAAGCGAGATCGCTATGAGCCGGATCTTCGGCAGTGTCACCCAAATGGGCTATGTCGTACGCGACATCAACGCAGAGATGCACCGATGGATCGCACAGGGCGTAGGCCCCTGGTTCTATGTCCACGACGTAGAGACCGACTACTTCACCTATCGCGGCAGCGATTCGCCGATGAAAATGAGCGTGGCGCTGGCCAATTCGGGTGACGTGCAGATCGAGCTGATCCAGCCACGCAACGACGCGCCGTCGCTCTACCGGGAATTCCTCGACTCCGGGCGCGAAGGCTTGCAGCACATCGCCTACTGGACCGACAACTACCAAGCGCTCTACGACAAGGCGCTGGCGCTGGGCTACGAGGTAGGCCACGAAGGGTCGATCGGCGGTGACCTCGGCCGCTTCGCCTACTTCGACACCGAGAAGACCTTCGGCCACATCATCGAAATCTCCGACATCAGCGGCCCCAAAGGCCAATTCTTCCGCTACATCCGGGAAGTCGCGCAGACCTGGGACGGCAGCGAGCCCATCCGCGGCGAAGTCGACAAGCTCGCATGACCACAGAAGAGAACACCATGACGACCATCAACTTCCCCGACCCCGCGACGCTGCCCGACGCGCTCCGAAAGGCGCTGTCCACCCACACGGCCAACATCTATCGTATGGTCGCTCACTCACACGGCATGGGCCTGAGCTTTCTGACCATGGCAGACGCCATGCTGCAAACCAACTCTGTCCCTTTCCCGCTGCGCGAGCTGGCGATCTTGCGCGTCGGCCACGTCTACGCAGCGCCCTACGAACTGCACCACCACGAGAAGTTCGCGCGCGCGGTCGGGCTCAGCGAGGACGCGATCGCCGCTGCCGCCACCGGCGGCGGCGAAGGGCTCCGATCCGAGGAAGCTGCCGTGCTCCGCTGGACGGATACGATCCTCGACCAGCACACGCTCGGCGCGGTGGCTCGGACCGAAGCGCTGGAACTGTTCAGCGTCACCGAACTAGCCGATTTCGTCCTCACCGTCGGGTTCTACCAACTCGTCTGCAACTTCCTCAACACCTTCGAGGTCACCACCGAGGGCGAAGCGTAGGCGCGGCGAGGGCCGAATGACGTGTCGAGGTGCCGTCACTGCTTGGCTACGGCATCGTTTCGGGTGAAGGCTGTTCTGCGTCGAAAGTGCCGGGGGCGGCGAGAATTCGTTGGATTCCGGTCAAAGCCGCGCCGAGTACGGGACCCCCACGTCCGAGTGCGGACGCGGTGATGGCTTCGGTGTCGAAGGGACGCACGGTGAGCCGGGACCGTAGCTGGTTGCGGATGTGTGGCAGCAGCCACGGCGCCAATTCGGCGTAGGCCCCGCCGAGGACGACCGCCGCGGGATCGACGAGGCTGATCGCGGTGACCAGCGCGATGCCGAGGGCGTCACCGGCGCGTCGGATCGCCTGCAAGGTCGCGATGTCGCCTGCGGCGGCGCGTTCGGTGAGAAGGGTGATCGGATCGGTATCGCGCGCTCGTTCGGTCAACTCGGCCGCGCGCAGGACGGCGTCCTGGCTGGCGTATTGCTCGAGGCAGCCGCGGGCACCGCAGGTACACGGCGGCCCTTCGGGGTGGATGGGAACGTGGCCGAGTTCGCCCGCGTAACCGCGGGATCCGGTGTGCAGGTGTCCGTCGACGACCAGTGCCGCACCGATACCCACCTCGGCCGAGACGTGCAGGAAGTCTGTTGCGGCGTGTCCGGTCCAGAGTTCGGCCATGGCACCGAGATTGGCTTCGTTGTCCACCCGGGCCAGCGCGGTTCCGGGCCACAATCGCGTCGTGGGCACGTTGTGCCAGCCGAGGTTGGGGGCGTGGACCACCGTGCCCGATCGGTCGGCGAGAAGTCCGGGTACCGCCAGGACAGGTGGAAGGGGCCGCAGATCGAGGGTGGCGGCCTCGGTACAGGCCTCGTCGGTCAGTCGAGCGAGCGCGGTGAGAGTGATGGCGGGCTCGCACCGTGCGTTGTCGACCTCGACTCTGCGCCGGACGCGAATATCTCCGCGCAGGTCGACCACACAGACGGCGAGGTGGCCGACACCGACTTCGATGCCGAGTCCGGCCGGTCCACGGTCGTTCATGGCCAGTATTCGGCCGGGGCGTCCGGCGCGGCCGCTGGTGGTGGCCGGGCCTTCTCGCACGAGGCCGGTCGTGATCAGTTCGTCGACGAGGCTCGAGACCGCGGCCCTGGTCAGCCCGCTACGTGCGGCGACGGTGGCACGCGAGATCGGTGTGTGCGCGGCGACCAGGCGCAGGACCAGTGCCAGGTTCTGTCGTCGCATCCCGAGCTGCGAGGCCGGTACGGGTGTTGTGTCGCTCATTCGGACATCTTCCCGGTGGCGGAGTGCACCTGGTATCGGTCGGGGGCCAGCAGGGCCCCGGACGCGCGCAGGGTCGCGGCCAGCCGTTCGACGGTCGCCGTGTCACGGGGCAGCGGGTCGAGGGTCGTGCCGTGGCGGGTGTGCCACCGGCGGGCGACCGCGTCTGCGCGTTCGCCGGTCAGCAGGCTCGCTGCCTGGGCGGCCGCGCCCATGGCGACTACCTCCGCGGTGGCGGGCAGTATCAGCGGCCGACCGGACAGGCGTCGCACCGTGTTCTGCCATGCGGTGCCTTGCGCGCCGCCGCCGATCACCAGCAGCGGCAGGCTCGTAGTTACGGTGGCGCCGTCGCAGGCCAGCACCCGGTCGAGTGCGGTCAGCAGGGAGAAGACCGCGCCGTCGTAGGTGGCTTGGAGTAGTTGGCCCGCGGTGGTGTCGTGGCGCAGCCCGTGGACCGAGCCCGTGGCGGTCGGAAGGTCGGGGGTGCGTTCCCCGTCGAAGTACGGCAGCACGGTGACCGAACCGCCGGATTCGACATCCTCGCGGCTGCGGCCGAGGAGCCCGGCTACGTGGTCGACGGCGCGGGTGCAGTTGAGGGTGCAGGCCAGCGGCAACCATCTGTCGGTGGCATCGGCGAATCCGGCGACGACGCCGGTCGGGTCGTTCGGGCGGGTTCGGGCCACGGTGTAGGCGGTGCCCGAAGTGCCCAGGCTCAGGACGGGTACGCCGGGTTCGAGCCCGAGTCCGAGCGCTGCGGCCATATTGTCTCCGGTTCCGGCGGCGACCGGGATACCCGCAGGTGTGGGACCGCCGGATCTGGTGACACCGGCGTGGGCATGGGGCCGCAGGACGGTGGGCAGTGCGGCCGGATCCAGTGCGATGTGATCGAGTATCTCGCGGTCGTAGCCGTCAGCGTTCCACCAGCCGGTCCCCGACGCGTCGCCGCGGTCGGTGACCGCCGCGCCGGTGATCCGCTCGGTCAGATAGTCGTGGGGCAGACGCACGGCCACCGTGCGATCGGCGTTGCGGGGTTCGTTGGCCCGCAACCATGCCCACTTGGTGGCCGTGAACGACGCGGTCGGTACCGAACCGATCCGGGCGGCCAGCCACTCCGCACCGAACCTGCCGATCATCGCCCGGGCTTGTGGTGCGGAACGGACGTCGTTCCAGAGCAGGGCCGGACGCACCGATTTGCCTGCAGAGTCCAGGGTGACCAGCCCGTGCTGTTGGGCCGCGACGGCCACCGCGTGGGCTCGGTCGGCGTGGCCGGTGGCCACGACCGCCTCGCAGTAGGCGTCCCACCAGTGGTCCGGGTCGGATTCGCGGGCGGCACCGGTGCTGACGGTGTGTGCGGCTCGGCCTGTGCCGAGAATCCTTCCGGTATCGATATCGACGGCCAATACCTTGGTGGCTTGCGTCGAACTGTCTACGCCGATCACGATGCGGGGATGAGCCATGTCGTCGTTCACTCCTGACCGATCGGGTGGCCGGTGAGCGGCAAGGTCGCCGTCGAGGCATGTGGATCCCCGCAATAGGCCGCGGCCTCGATGGCGAACTCCGCTGCCGGCGTCACCATGTCTTTTCCGTCCCATCGCTGCAATGGTCTGGTCGTGCAATCGATCTCGATGGTGAGGATCCGGCTCGGGTCCAGCTCAACGGCTCGGAATCCGACCAGTTCCCGGACCGCGAGGGGGTCGGTGGTGCGGACCGCGTAGATCTGGACGACATGACGGCCCGGTCGGTCACCGGTATTGGCCACGGTGACGCGGGCGCCGAAGCGATCGCCGTTCACCGGTCCGATCTCGAGGTCGTCGAACGCGAATGTCGTATAACCGAGACCGAAACCGAGCGGGTAGGCGGGCTCGATCCCGTCGCGATCGAGTGTGCGCTGACCCCACCACCGACCGTATTCGATGGTGCGTGCCGCCCAGTCCGAGGCGGGAAGATCTGTTTGCCGACGGGGAATGACGACGGGCAACCTACCGCCCGGTTCGCTGTCGCCGAGCAGTATGTCGGTGATGGCGTGACCGCCTTCCATGCCCGGATACCACGCGAGGAGTACCGCCGCGACGTCGTTATCCCAAGGGTCCAGGACGACAGTGCCGCCGCCGACGACCACCACGATCGTGCGGTCGTTGACCGCGCGCACATCCTCGATGAGCCGGATATCGTCCGGATGCAGTCGCAGATCACGTCGGTCACCGCCCCTTTTCGCTCGTCCGAGCAGCGTGGTCGCCAGCTTGCTGAGTACACCGGCCACCGGTCGCCAGCGAGTGATGCCGCCGAACAACCGGACGGCATCGGCGTCCATGGCCACCAGCGCCTCGCCCTCGTCCTCGGCGCCGAGACCGACGACCACGACGGCGGCGCTCGCCGACTGTGCCGCCGCGACCGCGGCGGTGTGCTCATCGGCATGCACGACCCGGTCGCCCAGTCGCGCTCGCATCCCCTCGAGGACGCTGGTCGTCACCGGGGGATGGACCTTGGAGGAACCGTTGTCACCGAGATTGGCTGTCGCGGCGCGTCTGCCGAGTACCGCGACCCGGTCCACCGCGTCACCGGTCAACGGCAGCGCGGGCTCACCCGCGACGTGTTCGTTGCGGAGCAGGACCGATCCGCAGCGTGCGGCCTCTCGCGCGAGGGCGCGATGCTCGGCACAGGCGACCACAGCGAGGGCGGGCGTCGGTTCGGCCCGCAGAGCCAGCGCGACCTGTGCCGCGATCAATCGGATACCGGCCTGCTCGACATCGGCCATCCGGAGTCGGCCCTCGCGCAACGCTCGCGGCAGCGCGGCGGCCCGCTGTTGACGGAACGGCATCTCGAGGTCCTGCCCGGCGGCTACCGATCCGATCGGATCTCGTAGGCCCCAGACGAAGTCGGTCATCACGAAACCGGTGAAACCCCAGTCCTCGCGCAGGATTTCGGTGAGCAGATGCCGGTTCTGGCCGGCCCACTCGCCGTTGGCCGAGTTGTAGGCGCTCATCACGGCGTCCGCGCCCGCCTCGATCACGGTGCGGAAGTGGGGGAGGTAGACCTCTCTCAGGACATCTTCGGGGACCTGGACGTCGACCTGGAAGCGGGCCTCCTCCATGGAGTTGAGCGCGAAATGCTTGACGCAGGTCAATACCCACGGCCGCGCCCCTCGAACCAGCGCCGCGCCCATGGCACCCAGCAGGACCGGGTCCTCGCCGTAGGATTCCTGGGATCGTCCCCATCCCGGCGCGGGCGCGAGGTTGACGCAGACACCGGCGAAGAGGTTGGCGCCCTGGGCGCGTGCCTCGACGCCGATCGCCGCGCCGATCCTGCGTTCCAGATCCACATCCCAGGACGCGGCTCGGGAGATGGCGGCCGGGAACGCGGTTGAGGACCCCATCACGACCCCGCGGGGGCCGTCACTGAACCGGATACCGGGAATACCGAGCCGATCGATCCGCCCCGCCTCGTACGGAATCCTGTTGTACCCCTTGGCCGCCGAAAGAAATCCCCGCGACATCGACAGATCCCCGTCGAGCAGGAACAACTTCTCGGCCTCGGACAGGCGGGCGAGCAGGGCAGCGGCGGCCTCGCGCGCGTCGAATTCGCCGGCGGCCACTGTGTCGACGGCGTCGGCGAAGGCGGTGCCGGGTTCGTATACGGCGTCTGTCATCGGTTTCTCCTCGGCCATCAGCGGGTGCCGAGCAGATGCTCGAGGGCCAATTGGTCGAGCCGTTCGAAGGCCATGCCCCGCTCACCCGCGGCTTCGACATCGAAATCCTCGAAACTCGAACGATCCGCGAGCAACGCGGCCAAACCGTCATCCGCGGTCGGTTTCGCGAGCTCGTCGAGCCGGGAGTCGCGCAGCGCTTGTCGCACCTGCTCGTCGGCGCGGAACGCGCGAGCCCGTTCGGCGAGGATCAGGTAGTTACGCATGCAGGCCGTTGCCGCCTCCCACACGCCCGCCGCGTTCTCGGTGCGCGCGGGCTTGAAGTCGAAGTGGCGCGGTCCCTGATAGCCGCCGTGTTCGAGTATGTCCACGAGCCAGAACGCCTGGCGCAGGTCCCCACCGCCGAAGCGCAGGTCCTGGTCGAATCGCGGCCCGTTCTGACCATTGAGATCGATGTGGAACAGTTTGTCGTGCCACAGCGCCTGGGCGATCCCGTGCGCGAAGTTGAGCCCGGCCATCTGTTCGTGACCGACCTCGGGATTCACCCCGACCAGGTCGGGATACTCGAGCTCGCCGATGAAGGCGAGCGCGTGCCCGATCGTCGGCAGCAGGATGTCTCCGCGCGGCTCGTTCGGTTTCGGTTCGATCGCGAAGCGGATCGGGTACCGCTGCTCGGTCACGTACTGTCCGAGTAGGTCGAAAGCCTCCGCGAGGCGATCCAATGCCACGCGAACATCCTTGGCGGCACCGGACTCCGCGCCTTCGCGGCCACCCCAGGCCACATACACCGACGCGCCGAGTTCCACCGCCAGATCGATATTGCGGATGGTCTTGCGCAGCGCGTATCGGCGCACATCCCGGTCGTTGGCGGTGAAAGCGCCGTCCTTGAACACCGGATGGGTGAACAGATTCGTCGTTGCCATCGGCACCGCGAGGGAATGGGCATCCAACGCCGCGCGGAAGCGACTGATCATCGCCGCTCGCTCGGCCTCCGAAGCCCCGAACGGGATCAGGTCATCGTCGTGGAAGGTCACCCCGTAGGCGCCGAGTTCGGCTAGCCGCCCCACGACCTCGACCGGATCGAGCGGCGGACGCGTGGCATCTCCGAACGGGTCGCGCCCCTGCCATCCGACCGTCCAGAGGCCGAAGCTGAACTTGTCGGCGGGGGTTGGCGTCAATCGACTCACAGGTTCGCTCCGGACTGTCGAGATCATTTGTTAAGGCGAGAAACAAATATAGGATTGAGCGGACCGAAAGACAAGGGAGTGACCGAAGATGTTCGGTCACAACACATCTGGCGACGTTTCCGCTCGGGCAGTGCGGGCGATCGCGGTCATCGCTCCCACTTCCTGCGTGTCCGTGTCAGCTGGGATCTCCGCCATGCCGGGGAAGGATTCAACTGTCTCAGTCAGTTGACGGCAGTCTGGGCTCGATCGGATCTGCAGACGGGGTGTAGCCGTGGATTCGAGGGGCCTTGTGTGCGGATTGTGCCTGGAACTACCCATATTGGTGGTATGCCCAGTGTCGTAGCTGTCTGGGTCAATGAGCGGCGATTCCCGCTGAATCGTTGACTCGGGACTCGCAAGCGGTCTAGTATTCCTACTCACACGTAGTAATACTTCTACGTAGTCGTAGAAAATGGATTGGAAACCCTGCAATGGCAACAATTGCTTCCTTGCGTGAGTGGCTGTCGCTTCCCCCACTGACGCCCGCGGAGGACTACGGTTTCTTCGGCCCGGAGTCGGTCGCGTGGCAAGTCTGGAGTTACCCGACCAGTTTGACGATCGGCTTCCAGCGTGCGGTGGTGATCGAGGAGCTGGATCCGGCGCTGGTGGCCTCGGTGGACGCCACCCATGCGATCTACGACCGTCCTCGTACCCGATACGACCGCACGCTGCGATATTTCGCTATGGTGCTGTTCGCCGACAGCCGGTCGACCGCGCACGCGGCCGACATTCTGGTGAAGATCCACTCCAAGGGTATCGGCGTCGACCCCGTCACCAAGCAGTCCTACGACGCGAACAATCCGCAGTCGCAGCTGTGGATCCACCTGACGGCATGGCATTCCATCCTCGTCGCCTACGAGAAGTACGGTCCCGGCCGGCTCAGCGAGGCCGACGAACTGCAGTACTGGGCGGAGTGTGCGCGAGCGGCGGAACTACAGACTTGTGACCCGGCGGACGTGCCGCGCACCAGGGCCGGGATCAGCGAGTACTTCGAGCAGATGCGCCCGCAGCTGATCGGGTCCGACATCGCCCGCAAGGCGATGCGCCACCTGCTGCAGGCGGAGGTGATGATGCCGGAGATCCCGCTCCTGGTCCGGCCGATGTTCAAGATCGTGTACGCCTTCCTGCGCCGGGGCACCCTGGCCACCATGCCGCGATGGATGCGGGAGATGGCCGGATTGCCGAAGGGCAGGCTGCTCGACGCGCTCGTCACGACGCCGATGAGCGTTGCCTTCACTCTGGTGAGTCTCAACGCGCGCCTGCAAATTCAGCTGCTGCGCTTGATCTCGCCGATGACGGTGGCGGTGGCGGGTCCAGTGCTGCTGAAGATTCCGCCCGCGAGCACGACCACGATGACCCCTCGGCAAGCGCAAGAGCTCTACGGCTACGACATTCCCGCGCTCGCCCATCAAGCGCTGCGGGACAAGCAGCGGGCCCGGGTCTTCGGCCGCGGGGAAGCGCCGGACGACCAGGGTCTGATCGAGTCCCAGGCCGTGCTCGGCGAGATCGCGTGAGGGGTCTGTTCTGATGATCAAAGAACTGCTGGGCTATCGGATCAGCCTTCGCCAGCTCATCTTCCTCGGCATCGCCTTCGGGGTGCCGTACTTCCTGATCGGGCTGTTCTGGCTGGGGGCCCACCATGAGCACCTCGACGATCTGCACGGCTTCGACAAGCTGTTCTCGGCGATCGGTGAGATCATCGCCTGGCCGCCGCTGGTGATCTCCGATATCCAGCTACGCTGACGCCGGTCAGTCGGGAAGTGTCTCCGTGTTGTCGGCCTGCCAGGCCGAGACCACCGATCCGCCGGACGGGATGATCCGAGTTCCCTTGTCGTCCTTGGGCAAGGTTCGAGTCAGTGCCCGCACCGCGGGCCGAAGTGCTTGGGGAGAAGCGAGTTCCGGATTCGACAAGACCAGCCGGCCGAGCGATTCGATGAACCCGAGCATGACGCGACTGGCGAGTTCGACGTCCACGTCCTTGGGGCCACCGCGCCGCGCGATGCCCGTCTCGAGCAGTTGGGCGCAGCGTGCGATGACCTTCTCCCTGGCATCGGCGAGCAGTCCGCGATAAGAGGCAGGGGCTCCGTCGGCGGGCATGAGGATCAACCGCCAGCGAACCGGATCGTCCTGGACCGCGGTGAGGAAGGCGATGACCGCTTCCTCGTACTCCACGTCCGGGTCGGAATCGTCGAAATCCGCTGGTAATGCCTCGAGGACCTGCGCGATTCCCCTGGTGTGTTCGCGCCGCAACAGCGCGTCGAGCAACTGGGGCGCGGTGGGGTAGATCGCATACAGCACAGGTTTGGCGACGCCGGCTTGTTTGGCCACCGCTTGCATCGTGAGCTCGGCCAATCCGTCACGGCCGGTGACCACGCGGGCCGCGTCCAGCAGCTGCTCGCGGCGTTCCTCCGGCGGTAGTCGCGGGCCGTTGCGACGCCGCGGCCGGGCAGGTTGCGGCGGGGCGATCCGCCAGACGCCGTCGGTGCCCTCTTCGATGCTCATCAGGAAATGATCCCCCAAAGCTCTGGTGCCGCGTGAGCGGCGCTGTTAGTGTCCACATATCTACTCTAGCGTAGTAATTCATGACTACGTAAACGTAGAAAACGTCCCGGGGGATCAGGCGTCGCACCGAGTTCGTGCCTCGGAGCCGCGCCGGCAGCAATTCGTTCCGACCCATCAGCAACCGCCGAGAGTGAACAATCGTGCAGCAGCCGTCGACCAGGATTTCTGGTGAATTCAGTACCGGGACAACAGCTCCGCCAGGAGGTGGTGATGCCCGTGATCAGGTCGTCACCTTCGGGCTGACCTACTGGCGCGAACACCCGCAACGCGCCGTCGAGACGGCCGGGCGCCAGGTACTGATGACCGGCCGGGCACTCGCCGAACTGGTCCGCGCCCTGTTCACCCGGCGGTTTCCCACCACGGAATTCGTCAAGCAATGCGCGTTCATGGCCAGTGTGTCGGCGACACCGACATTGCTGGTCGCGATTCCCATCGCGGTGGTGGTGTCGATCCAGGTCGGCTCGCTCGTCAGCCAGGTCGGGGCGACCACCTTCATCGGCGCGGTCAACGGACTGGGAATCATCCGTCAGGGCGCCCCGCTCGTGACCTCGCTGATGATCGCCGGCGCGGTGGGGTCGGCGATCTGCGCGGATCTCGGTTCGCGCACCATCCGGGAGGAGATCGACGCCATGGTCGTGATGGGCGTCGATCCGGTCCGTCGCCTGGTCGCCCCCCGCCTCGCGGCGGCCGTCGTGGTCAGCACCCTGCTGTGCGGGCTGGTCGTGTTCGTCGGCTTCGCGACCGGTTATGTGTTCAACGTCTATATCCAGGACGGGACGCCGGGCTCGTACATCGGTACCTTCGCCTCGTTCGCGGTGGCCGGCGATCTGGTCGTCGCCATGGTCAAGGCCACGGTCTTCGGCGCGCTGGCGGCGATCATCGCCTGCGACACCGGGCTGCACACCCGCGGCGGACCGGCGGGCGTGGCCAACGCGGTGAACTCGGCGGTCGTCAACTCCGCGATCGTCCTGTTCGCGGCCAACATCATCCTCACGCAGCTCTACAACGCTGTGTTCCCGTCGAAGGTGCTCTGAGATGGCCTCGGGTTACGTGCCACCTCTGCTGCGTCCGGTGCGCCGGCTGCGCGCCGCCGCCGCAGCGCCCGCGACCGTTCCGGTGCGCCTCGGTCACCAAGGACTGGTGTTCCTGCAAGCAATCGCCGCGATTCCGTTCGTGCTCAAGCACTATCGGAAGGAACTGCTGCGGCTGATCACCGATGTGAGTTTCGGCAACGGCTCCTTGATCGTCGGCGGCGGGGTGATCGGCGTCGTGGTGATCCTGTGCGGGTTCGGCGGAATCACCGTCGGCATGGAATCGCACACCGCGCTGAACCTGCTCACCATGAGCCCGCTCACCGGCGCGATCTCCGGATTCGCCACGACGCGGGAACTGGCACCGCTGCTGGCGACGCTGGCGTTCGGTGCCCAGGCCGGCTGCCGATTCACCGCGCAGCTGGGTTCGATGCGGATCTCCGAGGAGATCGACGCCCTGGAGTCGATCGCCATCCGGCCGCTGCCCTACCTGATCACCACGCGCATGCTGGCGGCCGTCGTCGCCATCGTGCCGCTCTACACGGCGGGCCTGGCCATCGCCTACATCGCGACGAGGTTCACCGTGGCCTTTCTCGGCGGGACGACGCTGGGCACCTACGACCACTACTTCCACCAATTCCTCGATCCGGTGGATGTGGCCTACTCGATCCTCAAGATCATCGTCTTCGCCGCCGTGGCGACCTTCATCCAGTGCTACTACGGCTACACCGCGGCGGGCGGACCCGAAGGTGTCGGAGTCGCGTCCGGCCGGGCGATCCGGATGACCATCGTCACGGTCGTGTTCATCAATCTCCTGTTCTCCCTGTCGATCTGGGGGATCGACCCGGGCATCAGGATCACGGGATAGGCCTCGATCATGATCATCGACCCCAGCGGGCGTGGCCCGAGCGCGCTGCGCCTCGGCCTGCTCGGCGTGCTCATCGGCGTGCTCATCGCCACCACCGTCTACCTGCTCGGACTGCGCTACAACGGCAAGTTCCTCGACACCGTCGAGGTGACCGCGGCCATGACCAGCACCGGCGACGGCGTCCCCGCGCGCGCCGACGTCACCTTCCGCGGCGTGCTGGTCGGCCAGGTCGCCCGCACCGACATCGCCGCCAGAGGTGAACGCCAGAACATGCTGTTGCGCATCGAACCGCCGATGGCCCAGCGCATTCCCGCCACGGTCACCGCCCGGGTGGTGCCGAACAATATCTTCGGCGTCACGGCGGTGGAACTCATCGACAACGGACCCTCGCCGGACCGGCTGCGCGACGGAGCGACCATCGCGCAGGACACCAGCGAGGTGGGCGCCCAGTTGCAGACGACCCTGACCACCCTGCGGACCGTCCTCGACGCCATCGACCCGATCCGGCTGGCCACCGTCCTGGGCACGCTCGCCGACGCGCTCGACCCCAGCTACCGGATGCCCGGCTCCACCATCGAACGACTCGACACCTGGACCACACAGGTCAGGGCGACGCCGGGGATCGGCGACCTGCTCGGCGACCTCGGCGCCGCGGCGTCGGCGGTCAACGAGTCGGCGCCGCAGCTGGTCGACACTCTCGTCGCGTCGGTGACCGCGGCGCGCACCCTCACCGAGAAGCGGGCGAACCTGATCGCGCTGCTGACCGCCGCCCGCGGCGCGGTCGGGGTCACCAACACCCTGTTCGAACGCAATCCGGAGGCGGGCCCGGAACTGGTCGGCGGGCTGCACGAGACCTTCGGCGCGCTGGCCGCCGACTCCGGCGCCATCGGCGCCGCGGTCGCCAACCTCAATACCGCGCTGAGCAGGCTGGCGACGGTCTTCAACTGGGGACCCAACCGGCAGATGCGCTGGGCCGTCGACGTGAGCTTCACGCCCTTCACCCAGTACACCGCCGCGGACTGCCCCCGTTACGGCAACCTCGCCGGGCCGCGATGCGGCGGCTCCTCGGTGCCGTATACCGCGCCGGAACAACATATTCCGACCCAGCTGCTGCCGCGGCGGCTGGAAGCGGCAGGCCCGCCGGCCGTCGTTCCCGCGCTCCCGGCGATTCCCGGCCTGCCCGCGATTCCCGGACTGACGGCCCCGGCCTCCGCGCCGGCGTCCCTGCAGGGCGTCGAGGCCATCGAGGCGCTCGTCGGGCGACCGCCGAACGCCGCGCAGCTGGTGCTGCTCACGCCGGTCCTGGCCGACGGGGCAGTGCAGCTCACCTACTCCAACCCAGCGCCAGGGGGGAACTGACATGATGAAAACCCGCACCGCCGTGCTGATCCTGACGCTGTTCGTCGGACTGGCACTGGTCGCGAGCTACACCATCTTCTCGACCTTGCAGCGCGGAGTCAGTGGCGACACCGTTCGCTACACCGCGACATTCGGCAATGTCCTCGGGCTGCGCGTGGGCGACGACGTCCGGATGGCCGGAATCCGGGTCGGCCGCGTAGATTCCATCGAACTCGACGCGGATCGGCGCGCGTCGGTGGTGCTGCGTGTGCAGTCGCGCCAGCAGCTCACCACCACGACCAAGGCGCTGATCCGCTATCAGAACCTGATCGGGCAGCGATATGTCGCGCTGGCCGCCGGAGACCGAGGCGGGGACCGGCTGCCACCGGACGGGGCGATTCCCTACGAGCGCACCGAATCGTCCTTCGACGTGTCCACGGTGCTGGCGGGATTCGAACCACTGTTCGCCACCCTGGAGCCCGACGACATCAACTCGTTGTCGCACACGCTGATTCAAGCGCTGCAAGGTGACGGAGTGTCGCTGAGCGCGCTGGTCACCCAGGCGGCGCAGCTCGCCAGTACCTTCCGCGACCGCGACGAGATCCTCGGCCAGGTGATCACCAATCTCGGTGGCGTGGTGGAGGGTCTGGCCCATCGCAGTGGCGAGCTGGAAACGCTGATCACCCAGACCCGCACGCTGACGGTCGACCTCTACGAGCAGGGCACGACGCTCGCGACCGCGGTCGACCAGGCGTCGGGGTCGACCAGGCAGCTGGCCGATCTCATCACCCGGATCAGACCCGGGCTCGCGCAGGCGCAACAGTCCGCGAACGAAGGCGTGCGCCTGCTGATCTCCAACGGCGCACGACTCGACATCACCGCCGCCGAGCTGCCCTTCGTCCTGGCGGGTCTCGCCCGGATCAGCGGCAACGGCACCTACATCAACTCCTACGTCTGCAGTCTGGATGTCTCGCTGTGGGGTGTGCTGCTTCCGCCCGGGATGTTCAACCAGATCGGTGGCAATTCCCATTCGGAGGTATGCCGGTAATGAACTCCCCCCGACCACCCGAGCTCCTGCGACCGCTGGTGTCCGTCGTGCAGCGAATGTGGCAGGCGATACCGAGCTATTCGGGCAATCGCCACTGGTGGCTCGGCCTCGGCGCGGGTGCGGCGGTGGTGGTCCTGCTGTTCGGTTCGAGCGCGCTCACCCAGTTCGACCTGGGCAATCGGACCGTGTACGCCGAGTTCGCCCAGACCGCCGGGCTCCGCCAGGGCGACAGTGTCGATATCGCGGGCATCGAAGTGGGCACGGTGAAGTCGACGCGGCTGGCGGGCGACCGGATCGAAGCCGCGCTCTCGATCGACAACGGCATCCGGATCGGCGACGACGCCAAGGCCGCGATCAAGATGTCGACGATCCTGGGCCGGATGCATGTCGAGCTCGATCCCGGCGCGCTCTCGGCGCCCGAAAGCCGCCGAATTCCCCTGGACCGGACCGAGGTTCCGTACAACCTGGCCAAGGTCGTCAACGACGGCAAATACACCCACTCCTTCGAGCACCTCGAACGGATGGACCCCGTGGCCTTGCGGGCCTCGCTGGACGCACTCGCCCGGCAGATGGGGGACTCGCCGCAATTGACCGCGGCGGCACTGGATTCGGTGGGGTCGCTGGCCGCGGTCATCAGCGATCGCCGGGACGAGGTCGAGCAGCTGCTGCGCAATATCGACAAGGTCTCGAGCGTGGTGTCCGACAACCAGAACGCCGTGCTCGTGCTGTTGACCCGTGGCCAGGCCATCGGTGACGCGGTCGCCCGACGACAATCCTTGGTCACCCAGCTCCTGGACAGTATCGCCGCGGTCTCGAAGGACCTGCAGGCGATGGGCATCGACAACGGGGGACAGCTCGCACCGTTGATCGCCGATCTGAACACGATGTCGACGGGCCTGCAGAACAACAAAGCCAATCTGGACAACCTGTTCCAGATCATGCCGGTCACGCTCCGGCAGTTCAACAACACTCTCGGAAACGGCCCCTACGGGGAGATCTATCTGCCATGGATGTTCCCCGACAACTGGCTGTGTGCCGTTCAAGCCGTGGAAGGTTGCCGCTGATGCGCACGACATTCGTCCGGATGGCTGTTCTGGCCGCCGTCGCAGTCCTGTTGTCGGGCTGCTCGGCGCTGCCACACAGCCTGACCTCGCTGCCGGACCGGCTGCTCGGCAAGGAGAAGACGATCACGGCGGATTTCGAGAATGTCGCCGGCCTGTACGTCGGCAACGAAGTCTCTGTTCTCGGGATGCCGGTGGGCCGGGTGACCGAGCTGGTCCCCAAGGGCGAGTACGTGCAGGTGCACATGGTCGTCGATCCCGAGGTCGACCTGCCCGCCGACGTGATCGCGGCGCTGGTCTCCCCGCAGATGATCACCAACCGTCACATCGAACTCACCCCCGCCTACACCGGCGGCCCCACCTTGCTCGACGGCAGCCACATTCCGTTCGCCCGCACCAGGACACCCGTCGAGCTGGACCGGATTCTCCGCAATTTCGACGACATCGGAAAGGCGCTGGCGGGCAACAACTCCGACGGTCCGATGGCGAGCCGGGTGCTGTTCCCGCTGCTCGACGGCAACGGTGACCGCATCAGGGAGACCCTGGACGCGCTCTCGGGCGCCTTCGAGGTGACCCTGGCCAACAAGGACCAGATCTCCAACGCGATCGTCCGGCTCAACGACGTCACCCAGATCCTCGCCGACAACGACGCGACGGTCCGCGACTTCAGTGCCCGGCTCACCCAGCTGGTCACCCTGATGCGCGAGCAGTCCCCGGGGCTGCAGGCCGTGCTCACCCAGATCAACGACTTCGTCGCCAACACCAGCGCTGTCGTCGGGGAGAACAAGCAACCGCTGACCGACGCATTGCTGCGACTGATCACGATCACCGCCCAGATGCGCGACCACGCGCGAGGACTCACCGAGATCGTCGACATCGCCCCGCTGTTCCTCGGCAACCTGGGTAACGCGGTGAGCCCCGAAGCCCAGGCCGTTCGTCTTCACCTGCTGACGGACAAGAGCCTGCTCGACAATGAGCTGCTCTCGCTGTTCTGCCAGCGGGTCGAGCTACGGGCCGACGGCTGCCGAACCGGCAGGCTGCAGGACTTCGGCCCCGATTTCGGGCTGTTCGCCGCGCTGCTGGGACTGACCCGATGAACCGGCGGCTCTCCTGTGCGGCGGTGCTGGCGGTGGCGGCCTGCTCGGTCGCCGGCTGCACGGTGACCGTCGACTCCATGCCCTTGCCCAAGCCCGGTCTCGACGGCCCCACCTACACGGTGCGGGCGCTGTTCGACAACGCGCTGAACCTGCCCGATCGCGCGCACGTGAAGACCGGCGGCACCGACATCGGCGTCGTCACCGGCCTCGACACCACCGATTTCGTGGCGACGGTCGAGCTCGAGATCCGGGCGGACGTCCGCCTGCCGCGCGGATCGCGGGCCGAACTTCGTCAGCCGACACCGCTCGGCGACATCTACGTCGCCATCGTGCTGCCCGAACTCCGTTCCGGCACACCGATGCTGGCCGAGGGCGACGTCATCGACAAGGACCACACCTCGGCGGGCGCCTCGGTCGAGGAACTGATGATGTCGCTGTCGATGTTGCTCAACGGTGGTGCGCTCAGCCAGGTCGCCCGGATCACCAGCGAGTCGAACTCGATGTTCGAGGGACGCGGGCCCCAGCTCTCGCATCTGCTCACCGAACTGACCGCGACCCTGACCGCTCTCAACGAAAGGACCGGCCAGATCGACGCCGTTCTGCACGGTCTCGACGCGCTCAGCGCCACCCTCAACCAGCGCAGGGCCGAGCTCGGCCAGGCCGCGGATACCTTCCCGCCGCTGATCTCGGTGCTCACCGAGAACAACCGGGCGATCACCGAGCTCACCACCGAGGTCTCGACCACCCTCGGCGCGCTGGGCGAGTTCACCTCCACCAGCAGCGCCGACTTCGTCGGGCTCTTCGACAGCGTGCAGGCTCTGATGACCGGCTTCACCCAGATGGGCGACAACCTGGCGGGCGCGCTCGACCAGCTGCACGCGCTGAACCCGTCGCTGCTGGCCACCACCCAGGGCACCAGCCTCGCCGTCGCGGCGACGATCTCCTACCTCAGCGTCGGCGCCCTGACCGACCCGAACGGGAGCAGGCTACCCGACGGATCGGACCCCGGCGCCTTCGTCGGCAGTCTCGCCGAGGTCCTCGCGCGGGTCCTCGGCCGGTTGCAGGGTGGCGGGCGATGAACGAATACCCCCGTGGCGGTGTCCGCTACACCGTGGCGCTCGTCCTCACCTTCGGCATCTGGTTCGCCGGGGTGGCGCTAGAGGTCGCCGCCGAATTCCTGCTCCAGGCCGCGGGCTGGGCGAACCGGCACGTCAACGGCATCGCGGCCGCGGGCCTGGTCACGACGCTGCTGGTCAGCGGCGGATATCTGCTCGTCGATGTCGTCCGGGTCGATCCACTGCGGGACACCTTCACCGTGCGGGTGGAACTGGCCGGGTCCGGCGGGCTGCTCGAGCATTCCGATGTCACGTTCCGCGGCGTGCGCGTGGGCACGGTGCGGTCCTTGGAGCTGTCCGAGACCGGCGTCACCGCCGTCGCCGACATCGATGCCGGCTATCACGTTCCCGCGGGCGGCGCGGTGGTCGTGGCCCGGTTGTCGGCGGCGGGGGAGCAGTACCTCGATATCCGGCCCGATTCCAACGACGCCCCCTACCTGGCCGACGGCGCGGTCGTCGAGCTGGACCGGACCTCGACGCCGGTCACCATCGACGAGTTCCTCACCAACACAGCCGATTTCATCGGCGGCTTGAATCCGCAGCGCCTGAACGTCATCGTCGCCGAACTCGACAAGGCGCTGGCCGGCGGGCCGAACCAGCTGCGCACCGTGATCAGCGGGATCAGTCAGGCCATGGTGGGGATGACGGAGTTGCTTCCGCAAACCCGCAATCTCGTCGAGAAGCTGTCCGTCATCGCGGAGACGACCTCGCACGCCCAGCCGGACCTGCGCACTCTCGTCGAGGGGTCGGGAGTGTTGTTCGGGCAGTTCGCCGCCGCCGACCAGGAACTGCGGCGCCTGCTCGACCTCGGACCAGGACAGCTGGCGACGCTCGGCGGCGTGGTCGCCGAGACCACCGACCCGATCACGAACCTGGTGACCAACCTGCGCGCCATCACCCGGGCCGCCCGGCTGCGCACACCGGCGCTGACGGCGCTGTTCCCGGCCCTGCGATCGGGCACAGCCCTGCTCGGAGTTCCGGCGCACGACAACGCCTTCCACACGATGGTGGATATCTGGCCGCGACCGTTCTGCGAGTACGACACCATCCCGGTCTCGCCCGCCACCGTCTCCGACGGCAGCGTCCGGCTCTACAACTACTGCATCACCAGCGATCCCGCGCAGCAGGTCCGCGGGTCGGCGAACGCGCCACGACCCGATACGCCCGACAACACCGCCGGACCGCCGCCGGGCAGCACCGGCGACGAGCGATCCGTGCCGCTGCCCGGCCGTTGATTCCCCTGCTACCGAAAGGAACTCCATGACAGACACCGACGAATCGACAGCCCCCGCACCGCCGGAATCCGAGGAAACCGATACCGCGGCACCACCATCCACCAGCCGGAACCGCACCACCGCGATCGTGGTCGCACTGGCAGTCGCCCTCGGCATCGGCGGAACGGCCGCCGGCGGCTACTTCGGCTGGCAGAACCACCGCGCGAGCGAACTCGAGCGATCACGCACCGAGGCACGGGCGGCCGCCTGCGCGTACGGCTCGGTGCTGTCGACCTACAACGCCACCGATCTCGACGCCTACTTCGCCGCCGTGCTCGACCGGGCCACCGGCGCGTGGAAACAAGAATTCGAGTCCACCAGTGCCGATCTGCGCGAAGTCCTGATCCAGGGCCGAGTGCAGTCGACGGCGGGCACCGTCGACTGCGCGATCGCCACCAGCGGTACCGACACCGCCGAGGCGCTCGTCGTCGTCGACCAGTCCATCGCCAGCGTCGGCACCCAGCAGCAGCCCCGCCGCGGTCAGCTGTCGATCACGTTGTCGCTGGCGAAGTCCGGCGACCGATGGCTGACGAGCAAAGTCTCCTCGCCCATGCTGCGCACCACACCGTGAACCCGTCTCCTCCACTCCCGCGACAAGGACTGCGCTGCACATGGTTTGGCTCGTTCTCCTCGGCACCGCACTCGGGGCCCTCGTTGTGGCCGCGGTCGGCGGTCTCGTCGTTCTGCTCGTCCTGCAGCGCCGCGCCGCACGGCTGCTCGGCGCCGAGACCCCGCCGGTCGACGACCACGCGATCCGGCTGATCGAATCCCGGCGCCCGACCTTCCAGATGTCGGTCGAGCAGGACTTCGCCGCCATGCCGTGGGAAGTGTGGTCCGCACTCGAGGACGGCGCCTTCACCTGGATCCCGATGATCGACGGCGTCACCTACCATGACCAGGAACGTGGTCCGGGAACCGTCCGCACCCTCGACGCCATCGTCTTCGCCGCCGCGGAACAGGTCACCCGCCGCGATCCACACACCCGGCTGAGTGTGGCCGGCATCAAGACCTCGATCCCGCTGCTGGTCAAGTCCTACACCATGGACTTCCACCTTTCCGAAACGCCCGAGGGGACGACGGTTCTCCGGTGGACGATCGCGGGGAGGCCAGCTGTCTTCGCTTTCCTCCGACTGAGCTGGACCGCGTTCTTCATTCGCCCGTTCGTCCGGGTCGTTCTCGGGAGATGGGCGAACTACTACCGCTGAAAGGCACGATGTGGAGCCGGTTCCGAATTTCGATGCCGGGGTCAGTCGGGAGATTCTCAACTACTTCGGCACCTGCGGCGCCTGTGGCTACCCGGCGCAAGCACACGCGGTCAGTATCTTCGCCGACGGCCACATCGTGACAAGGGTCATCGCGACCTGCGGATTGCCGTGTGGTTGGCGGGGAGTGTCCGACCGGACCACGATGACCTGACCGCCTGACGTTCATCGGACTCGTGTCGTGAGCAAGGCAAGCGAGTAGTCGAGTACTCGTGCATGCCGTGCCTGCTTGGCGCACTCTCGTCTCATTGCACGAGAGGAGCGGGCGATGCGATGCGAATCCGATCGGTGTGACGCGGCGCGCGGTCGAGGTCGTCTCGGCGCTTGTTCGGCCGCTGGAATCACCCCTGGATGGCTGGTGATCGTGACCGCGGCCGCGATTGCGACGGTATCGGTTGGATGCGTCCGCCCCCCGCCCGAATCGCTCTCACCCGCACCGACAGCCGCGAATATTACGGATTCGGCATCGGAACCGGGAGGGCAATCGCCTGGCAGCGGCCCTGCGCCCGGTGGACCGATCGGCCAGGACGGCGCGGGAGTTCCCGCGCCCGGCGGCCCGGTAGGTCCGTACTCCCCACCTCCTGCCGGCGGCGCACCACCTCCGGATAAGCCGGGTGGCGGAAACCAGGCGAAGGGTTCACCGGTCAAAATCCCGTCTTTCCAGGAGAAGGGCTCTCCGCTCACCGCGGACTTGAAGGGACGCATCGATGCCGCGTTCGCGTCGGCCTGCCAGGAGGCAGGACATGCAGCGGGTTGTGTCGAGCTCGCCTACACCATCACGTTGCCACTGGAATCCGATTGTGCGTATTCGGGATTCTCGCCGACAGACGGGGCGACTGTCGAGGCTGGGACGACCGTGACGGTCCAGCTCTCCGGTAAACAACCGTGCCCCATCAGCGGCGGCGGAGACGGTACCGGTGGTGGCGAGACAACGGAGGGCGGCGGCACGACTGGCGGCGGCACGACTGGCGGCGGCACGACCGAGGGCGGCGGCACGACTGGCGGCGGTACGACCGAGGGCGGCGGCACCGGCGGGAGCGGCAGTACCGGCGATGGTGCGGGCACGGGCAACAGCAAGTCCGGGGGTGGTGAGACGGCCCCGGGCACCGGCAACAGCGGAGCTACGAACGGCGGCACCGATCATCCACCAGCACCGTCCGGTGGATGATCGGCAACTGATAGGACGACAATATGGGCTCTGGATTTCGTCCCGCCGGGACCGCGCGTTCTGGACGCGCCACACACCGGTCGACGGGTGTTCCCCGACCCGCGCAGCCACCGCAAGCCTCGACCTCGGCGGCACCGGGAGACACCGGGCTGTCCCGCCTCAGCCTGATGATCCGCAACTTCGCTGCGCCCACTACGTTGATCACCGCACTGCTGTTCTTCTTCGGCTGGTCCCACGCCTACTGGTTTTTCGACTACTTCGGCGTGAACGCCACAACTCTTGGCCTGACCACCCAGGACTACCTGATGCGCAGTCAGGATTCCCTGTTCATCCCGCTCGCGGCGAGCGCCTGCCTGTTCACGGCATATCTCTTCTGCCGCAGGATGTTCCGGGAATTCGCGCTGCCGCGGATCAGTCCTGAGAATCGCCGCAGACTGGTGATCGCATCGATGGTCGCCGGCTTCGTGCTCGTTGCCGCCGGACTGCTCACCATCGTGATCTCGACACCGCTGAGAATGGTTGTCGGAGCGCCGGGCCTGTGCATGGTCGGTGGAATCTTTCTGATCGTTTCCGCCGTCCGATCGAGACGCACTGATCAGGCCACCACCGAATCATCGGCAGACGTCCTCACCGCCGGAGAATGGGGCGCTGTGTTCGTTCTCGTCGGTGTCGGGCTCTTCTGGGCGGTAGCCGATTACTCGGCCGCCGTCGGCACCGGCCGAGCGATCGAGCAGGTCGAAACGTTCGCCGAACAGCCGAGCGTGTCGGTCTATTCGGACAAACGCCTCGGGCTGGCGGCGCCGGGCGTCGTGGAACTCACCTGTCCAGCTCCCGACGCCGCCTACCACTTCCGTTACGACGGCCTCAAACTCATCCTGCAATCAGGAAACCAGTACCTGCTGCTCCCGACGTCCTGGAGCCGTACGCACGGAGCAGCCTTCCTTCTCCCTCGATCCGACGCGAACCGAATAGATTTCTTCCCTCCGCAAGCCATCCCACCCGCACACAGTTGCGGGTGAGCAGAGAACCATCGCCATACTGGATCGCCCCGGTGCCGGCGCGGAGAGGCACCCCGCCGGCACCGCCGTGGGTGGGATCAGTAGGTGTACAGGTCCCAGCCACCGGCGACCTCGACGCACTCCCACTGCGCGCCGCCGGTGGTCGGTGAGGCGCCGTCGGCGGCGCAGGCTTCGAAGGTGGCGTAGCTGCCGACGAAACCGGTGTGCAGCACGGCGGGCGCCGCCGAGGCCAGACCTGCGCCGGCGACGGAGGCCGCGGCGATCACGGTGGCGGTGATGACGGACTTGAAGCTCATGGTGTTCCTTTCGTAGCAACCCGGTGGTGTCCGGGCCAGGACCAGAGAACCGCAGTGCGCGTGAGATTTTCGTGAGGTCGCCACGCCGCGAACCCCTGCCGGGCGTGCCCTACTCTCACTACTCGTGCGTGTGCTGGTGGCGGAGGACGACGAAGGACTGGGCCAGGAGATCGCGTCCGGGCTCCGAGTAGCCGGATTCGCGGTCGACCTGGTGAATCTGCTCGTCGACGCCGATCTGAAGATCTCGGTGAACACCTACGACGTCCTCGTCGTCGACCGGGGAATGCCCGACGGTGACGGCTTGCGGTTGCTCGAGGCACTGCGCGCGCGTGGCTGCCCGGTGCCTGCCCTGGTGCTCACCGCGCGCGACGAATTGTCCGACCGTATAGCCGGATTCGAGCACGGTGCCGACGACTATCTCGGCAAGCCTTTCGCGCTTGCCGAGCTGGCCGCCCGGGTCAGGGCGCTGTGCCGTCGCCGCGATCATCCCACTCCGGCGCTGCTCCGGTCGGGCGACATCGAGATCGATCTGCCGCGCCGCAGGGTGCGACGCGCGGGCATCCTGCGTTCGCTCACGCCGAAGGAATTCGCGGTGCTGGAACTGCTGGCGACACGGGCGGGCGCGGTGGTGTCGCGGTCGGAGCTGATCGAGGCGTGCTGGGACGAGATGGCCGAACCGAATTCCAATGTGGTCGACGCGGTGATGGCAGGCTTGCGGCGCAAGCTCGGAGCCCCTCCGGTGATCGACACGGTGCGCGGTGCGGGCTTCGTCCTGGGCGGCGTCGCGTGCGAGTCCTGATCGCCACCTCCGACCCACGTCCCGCGGTGGCGCGGTTGCACCGGGCCAGGATCGAGCTCACGGTGCTCATCACCGCGATCACCATGCTGTGCTTGATCGTGCTCGGTCTGGTGGCCGCCGTCATCGACGCGCGGTCCCGTGACAATGCCCTCGACGCGGATCTCGACCGGGTGCTGACGGGACTGGGTCCGCGTCTCTACCTCGACGAGGACGACGCCGTCGACACCACGGATCTGCCCGGTGACGAGCTGGTCGGCGGCGAGATCGCCATCCTGGTGCTGACGGCCGACGCCACCGGCGGTTGGACGGTCCACTACGGACACCTCCGATCGCACATGCCCGCCGAATCGGGGATCGCGGCCACCGCGGACGCCGCCACCCAGGCGCCGGGCGACACGATCTACCGCGATTCGATCGACAGCGCAGGGCGCCGGGTCCGCTTGGCCGCCGCGACCTTCGGCTGGGAGGACTCCGACCGCGAGGCGGTCCTGATCACCGGCGCCGACCCCGACGCGTGGGACCGTGGCCGCGCACTCCTGCTGTGGGCATTGACGGTCGGCGGCACGGTGATGGTGGCGGCCGCCGCGGTCGGCGGGCATCTGCTGTCGGGGCGGAGCATGCGTCAGGCGCTGGCGCTGGTCGAGGAGAGGGAACGTTTCCTCGGCGACGCGGCGCACGAACTGCGCACTCCGCTCGCCACGCATCGGCTCGTCACCGTGCCGCGCGCACGCACACCGGCCGAATCCGAACGGGTGCTGGCCGATGCGAGGGCTCTCGGCGCGAGGATGGAACGGGTGGTGGCAGGTCTGCTGGCCAGGGCTCGCCTACAGTCGGGGGCGGCCACGCTGGAGCGGGTGCAGCTGCTGCTCGATCAGCTGACCGAGTCGGTGGTCGAGGAGTTCGGCGCCGACCGTCTCGTGCTGCGCGCGGAACCGACTGTCGTGGTGGGTGACCCAGGTCTGCTCGGCCTGGCGATCCGCAATCTGGTGGAGAACGCGCTCACCCACGGCGCGGTGAATCCGCGGGTGCCGGTGGAGGTCTTCGTCGGCGCGGGCCGGGTCTGCGTCCGTGACCACGGCACCGGGCTCGCACCCCAGCTGTCGTCGAATCCGTTCGAGCGCGGGGTCAGTGGCGGTCGTGGCAGCGGCATCGGCTTGGCGCTGGTGGCCTGGATCGCCGAAGCGCACGGCGGCACCGCCACCATCGAACCGGTGGCCGGCGGCGGGACGATCGCCACCCTGGTGCTGCCACCGCCGGGCGCCGCGATCTGAACGGTGTGCCCGCCGTGACGGCTGCCGAGCAGCCGGTAGCACTCTTGCGTGACTAACTGTAAGTAATACAGTATGCTTGCTCACGTCATGTCGGGCGGCTGCGGGCAACCTACGCCGCCCATGAGTCCGGAGTCGATTCGGCAGGTGATGTCGAGTGGCAACTGTAAGAGCCGGTAGGCGGATGGTGGTCATAGCGTGGCGGTCGGGAGGAGTGGGATGGTTCGTCGGAACTCGCGTCGCGGCTGGACCCTGTCCGCACGCTGGTGGCTACGGCGCGGACATTCCTACGGCGCCGCGATCGGAGGGGTGTCCGACTGGTCGGACAGTCCATAGAATCTGAATTCCCTGCATTATATTTGTCGATCGTAAATATACGCCGATGCGTAGTGAGAGCTCGCCCATTATTCTGGGCGGGCAAATTGTCGTGCCATTTAATTAAATGGTTGAATTGGCTCGAAAATAATTCCAGAATTCTGTTGACTAGACCGTGTGACGTCACGCACACTCGGGAATGGCAATTGGGCGGTGTTACCCGGATGGAGACGCGCGAACCGATGGTAAACGGATTTGATCCGGCAGCAGGCAAGCGCCGTGAAAGGCGAGCGGTGAGCTCGGAGCGGTCTGTCATGCCGGCGAGCAGAGAGGTCGCCGCATGGTTCCGCGGATATCTCGACCGGCATCCCGGTGTTGCCATCGGCACTGTCGGTGGCCAATTCGTCCTCGGTGTACGTACGGTGCAATATCTGCTGGTCGACCTCTTCACGGGGAAGTTGGCTGTGCGGGAAACCCTGGCGCAGGGGGCCTTCATGGCTTCGGCGGCCGTCTTGCCGACAATCTTTGTCGCCCTGCCGATCGGGGTCACGCTCTCCATTCAGTTCGGACTGCTGGCCGGTCAGGTCGGTGCGACCTCCCTGGCGGGGGCCGCCAGCGGCTTGGCGGTCATCCGGCAGGGCGCCCCGATGGTGGCGGCGCTGCTGATGGCCGCGGCCGTCGGGTCGGCCATCTGCGCTGACCTGGGATCTCGGAAGATCCGGGAGGAACTGGACGCCATGGAGATCATGGGCGTCTCGGTGATCCGGCGCATGGTGGTTCCGCGGTTTCTGGCGGCGATCGTCATCGGCGTCTCGCTGACCGGGGTGGTGTGCTTCGTCGGTTTCGTGGCGGGCTATGCCTTCAATGTCTTCGCGCAGGGCGGTGCGCCCGGGAGTTTCGTAGCGACGTTCGCCTCGTTCGCCACGGTGGGGGATCTGGTCTTGACTCTGGTAAAAGCGGTGGTCTACGGCGCGATAGTCGCGGTGGTCGCCTGTCATAAGGGTCTTACGACCAAGGGTGGATCCGCCGGTGTCGCGAACTCGGTGAATTCAACGGTTGTTTCCTCGATCCTGTTGCTCATGATCGTTAATGTGTTGTTCACGCAGCTGTTCATGATGTTGTTTCCCAGGCAGGGCTTGTAATGGCATCCACCTATTACCCATTCGGCACCAGATCGGTGACGACATATGCGAAGAAATTCGGCGTCGTATTCATGCGCCTGGGGCACATGCTCACCTTCTTCGTGCGTGCCGCCGGGTCGATTCCGGTGATGCTCCGCAATTATCGAGTCGAGTTCATGCGGACTCTGTCCGACATCGCATGGGGAAATGGATCGATCGTCGTCGGCGGCGGAACCGCGGGGGTCATCATCATCCTGGGCGCGGCCGGTGGCGCAATTATCGGGCTCGAAGGCTACAACGCCTTGCATCTGCTCGGTATGGAGCCCGCGATCGGCTTGGTCGCCTCGACGGCCTCGACGCGCGAGTTGGCGCCGATCATGGCCTCACTGGCCTTCGCGGCGCAGGCAGGTTGCCGGTTCACCGCACAGCTGGGCTCGATGGGTATCTCCGAGGAGATCGACGCCATGGAGTCGATGGCGATCCGATCCATTCCCTATCTCGTCAGCACCAAGCTCTTGGCCTCCGTAGTAGCGATCGTGCCGCTGTATCTGCTCTGTTTGGCGGCCAACTATGTGGCTGTCGAGATGGTGGTCGGTATGTCGGGTGGGCTGTCGATCGGGACCTATCGTCACTACTTCCAGCTCGTCTTGAACGGGCCCGACATCGTCTACTCGCTCGGCAAAGCGATTGTCTTCGTGCTGCTCACCACCACGATCCAGTGCTACTACGGGTACTACGCCGCGGGCGGGCCACAGGGAGTGGGCATCGCGGCCGGCCGTGCCATGCGCGCGGCGATCTCGGTGATGATCGTCGTCAATCTCATGCTGACCATCGCTCTGTGGGGCATCGGGGCCAGCGCGCGGCTGGGAGGGTGAGATGTCGGTCTTGTTCGACAAGGACGGACGCGGTCCGTCGAAATTGTCTCTGTTCTTGCGGGGATTGGTCGCGTTCGCGCTGATCGTCGGTGGGCTCACCGTCGTGTACATGAAGTCGACCGGGTCCTTCGAAGAGAAGGCCGAGGTCACTGCCCTGCTCGAACAGGTGGGTGACGGCCTGCCGCCCAACTCGGACGTGAAGTTCCGCGGTGTGCTGGTGGGGACTGTCACCGAAGTGACGCCATCGATCGACGGCGGCCGCAATCGGGCCCGACTCGAGCTGGAACCTCGTCTGCTGGTGAGCATTCCGGACTCGGTGACCGCGCGGGTTGTCCCCAGCAACATCTTCGCGGTGTCCTCGGTACAGCTGGTCGACAACGGTCCTGGACGACCGCTGCGGGCTGGTGCGCAGATCCAGCAGGACACGAGTTTGTCGACGGTGCAATTGCAGACAGCATTGACCAAGCTGCGAACCATCGTGGCGGCGACGGCGCGGATCAGTACGAGCGACACGGTGGGCGTGCTCGCCGCCGTCGCCAAGGCCACCGACCGGCGCGGCGCCGACCTCGTGCGCGCCGGTGCCCAGCTCGATCACATCACCAGGGAGCTCGCCGCCCAGATCGCGCCGCCGGGTGAGCCGTCCACGATGGGCGCGCTCACCGAATCGGTGCAGGGTTTGGCCTCGGCGGCACCGGATCTCCTCGATGCCCTGCATTCCGCGGTCGTCCCCATGCGTGCGGTCGTCGAGCAGGAGGCCGAGCTGCGCAACCTGCTCACGGCGGGCACCGCCACGTTGTCGACCGTCGGCGGCGGATTGGACCGCCACGTCGAGGAGATGGTGACGGCCACCGATCAGCTCACTCCGGTCCTGGATGTCTTCGCCGCGGGCAGTTCGAACTTCGGTCCCATCGTGGGCAGCATCAAGAACTTGTCGGACGTGTGGTTCGCCGAATTCTGGAACGAGGAGACCAAGAACGGGACCGGCAAATTCCAGATCAGGCTGACCCCCGACACGGCGTACACGCGGGCGGACTGCCCCCGCTACGGCGATCTCGCCGGCCCGAGCTGCGCGACAGCGCCGCTGACGACCTCGGCCGAGCCGCTGCCCGCGTCGCTCGATCCCCGCACCATGCCGAAACCTGTGCTGACCCCGCAGATGCAAGACCTCATCGGCCGGGTGCTCGCGGGCGGTGCCAACAGCGCGGAACAGGTGCTGGCCCAACTACTCACCACCGGTGTCCCCGGAACAGGAGGTGCCCCACGATGAACCAGCATCGTCGTTCGGTGGCCGGACTCAGCATCTTTCTCGTCGTGGCGTTCGCCCTCATCTCGATGACCTTCGTAACCCTGAATCGCGGCATCGACGGCTCGACGAAGCCGTATTCGGCGATCTTCACCGATGCCACCGGATTGCGGGTCGGCGACGACGTGCGGATGGCCGGGGTACGCGTCGGACGTGTCGACGCGGTAGAACTCGCCGGTACCCGAGCCCGGGTTCGGTTTCGGGTTCAAGATGCCCAGCACCTCTACGGCGACACCGTGGCCGCCATCACCTATCAGAACGTCATCGGACAGCGCTACCTCGGTTTGTCCCGTGGCGACAACCGCGTGGACTCCGTCCTCGCGAGCGACGGGGAGATCCCGGTGGAGCGTACCGAGCCGTCCTTCGACCTCTCGGCGCTGCTCAACGGATTCGAACCACTGTTCAGCGGTCTCGATCCCCAGCAGGTCGACAATGTCACCGCCGCACTCGTGCAAGCGTTGCAGGGCGACGTCGGCTCGCTGACCCGGCTGATCGAGCAGATGTCCACGCTGGCACAGTCTTTGGCCGGTCCGGACCAGGTGCTCGGCGCGGTCATCACCAATCTCAACCAGGTCGTGCAGAACCTGGCGGGCCGACGGGCCGAACTCAGCACCTTGCTGAGCCGAACCCGGACCATCGTCGAGGGGCTGGCGCGTCACCGTGACGAACTGATGACGACGTTGACCGAGGTCTCGGGAGTCGCGGACCGGATGGCGACCGTCGTCGCCGAGGACCGGCCCGCGCTCGAGCGACTGATGAACCGGGAACCTGGTTTCACCCGGCATTTCGAGCAGAACAAGGATCAGTTCGCCTACCTGGGATTCAACCTGCCCGCGCTGTTGAAGGGCATCGCCCGCGTCAGCCAGGAAGGCGCGAACCTCAACGTCTACCTCTGCAATCTCGGCTTCACCGCGATCCCGGCGCTCTCGGAATTGATCCCGGCGATCGTCAGAATGGCCACCCCGGCCGGAACCGTTCAGCAATCGCCGATCTGTAGGTGAGGCAATTCATGACACTATCGACTCGAATTCGGCGGCTGAGCGCCTCGTACGCCCGCCCGATCGAAGAACAGAGCCCGCGCGCGCTGGGGCTCGTGGCGCTGGCCGTACTGGTCGTGTTGCTGGCGTGCGCGCTGGGCTGGAACACCCTCGGTGTCGGCGAGCGCAGCTACGACGCCGAGTTCGCCCAGGCAGCCGGGCTGCGCGTCGGTGACAGCGTCACGGTCGCCGGCGTCCAGGTCGGTGCGGTGACCGGCCAGACGCTGGTGGGTGACCGCGTCGTGGTGCGGATGCGGATCGCCGGCGACGTACCGCTCGGCACGGAGACCACCGCCGCGATCAAACTGACCACGCTGCTCGGCGCCCGCTATGTCGAGGTGCGCCCGGCCGGTCCCGGCGAGCTGCGTGATCGTCGGATCATGCTGTCGCACACCGCTGTTCCCTACGATCTGCAACAGTCGCTGGAGAACGCCACCACCACGTTCGAACAGGTCGACGCCGCGCAGATCAGCCGCTCCCTCGACACCCTGGCCACGCAGCTCGACGGCGTGCCGGCCGTCCTTCCCGGCGTGCTGACCAATATCAGGACGTTGTCGAGCATTCTGGGCAGCCGCCGGAACGAATTGGGTTCCTTGCTGACCGGGGTGCGTGAGTTGACCGCCATGGTCAACAGCCAGCAGTCCGATGTCGAAGTGATCGTCGGTATGGGTCGAGACCTGTTGACCGACATAGCTTCCCGGCGGCAAGCGATCGAGTTGCTGATGTCGGCGACGACTCGACTGGTCGAGCAGGTCCGCGGCATCGTCGTCGATGACCGGGCGGATATCGACCAACTACTCACCGGACTCAACGGGCTGCTCGGCAGCCTCGCCCGCCACGACGACCTGCTGCGCAATACCTTGCAGATCCTGCCCGTCGCGGTCCGCAACCTGACCAACGCCTCCGGCAACGGAAACTCGGTGGACTTCAACGCGCCCGGCGGTGTGCTCGTCGACTCGTGGATGTGCGCCCTGAGCGGGCACGCCGAATTGGGCCAGTTGCCACAGTATTTCGGAGATTGTCGATGAGAACACTGATGAAGCTGGTGCGGGTCGTCACGGTGCTCGCAGTTCTCGGGTTCGTCGGTTGCGCGAGCGCGCCGATGCGAAGCGGACCCGACGACATCACGGTGGTGGCCCATTTCGACAGTGCCGCAGGACTATACGTCGACAACACGGTCGCGATACTCGGGATGCCGGTCGGTGAGGTCACCACGATCGTGCCGCGAGGAGCCTACGTCGAGGTGACCATGCGGGTGGACGGCGAAGCGAAGATCCCCGCGGACGCGATGGCGGTGACGGTATCGACCTCGGTCCTGACCGACCGGCACGTGGAGTTCAGCCCCGTGTACCGGGGCGGGGAGACGCTGCGCGACGGGACGACACTCGGATTGGAGCGCACCAGAACGCCGGTAGGGGTGGATCGGTTGCTGGCCATGGCCGACGGCCTGTCCGGTGAGCTGGGCGGCGAGCAACCCGGTGACGGTCCGATCGCACGGATACTCGCCGTCGCCTCGTCGGCGACCAGCGGCAACGGGCAGCAGATGCGCGCGACCATGGACGAGTTGTCGCGGGCGCTGCGCCTGGGCGATGACGCGGGAGCGGGGACCCGAGACTCGGTCACCCAGATCACGCAGGAGCTGTCGGTACTGGTCGCGGCGGCCGCCGACGGTGATCAGACCATCCGTGAATTCGGCGCGGCCTCGGGGCAATTGGGTGAGATGTTGACCCAGCTCGAGATCGGATCGGGAGCTACCGGCGCGCAGATCACCGCGGTGATGCGGCAAGCCGACGATCTGCTGATGGCCAATCGGGAGCCGTTGCGCCACGCGGTCGCCGACACGGGAACCGTTGTCAAGGCGCTCGCCGACTATCGCGACCAGTTGGCCGAATTCCTCGACCTGACGCCGATGTTGCTGGCCAACGGCTACAACGCGGTCGATCAGGAGGCAGGCGGTGCGCGCATCCACGCGCTCCTCGACCGGGTCGCCTTCGACGGGCAGATGGTCAAAGAGGTGTGCAACATCCTCGGGCTGCGCCAACTGGGTTGCAGCACAGGAACTCTGCAGGATTTCGGACCCGATTTCGGTATCACCGACATGTTGGAAGCGATGAGTAGGTTGCCTCGATGAGAACCAGGAATTCCGTGCTGACGACGGCGGCACTGGCGCTCGCCGTGGTCACGGTGACCACCGGATGTGGCGTCGGGCTCGACGACTTGCCACTGTCGGCACCCGGGTCGGGCGAGTCCGGCTACACGATCAACGCGACGTTCGCGAACGCGCTGAACCTGCCGGCGAAGGCGAAGGTCCGGCTGGCGGGCGCCGACGTCGGCGAGGTAGCCGAGATGTCTGTCGCCGACTACAAAGCCAAGGTGGCGCTGCGTATTCGGGCCGATGTCGAACTGCCGGTCGGCACTCGGGCGCAGCTGCGCACCGCGACCCCGCTCGGCGATGTCTACGTGGCGCTCGACGCACCGATCGATGCCACACCCTCGACCGCCGCGCTGCGCGACGGAGATACCATCGCGTTGCCGGAGACCTCGGCCGCGGCGACCGTCGAAGAATTGCTGACCACGGCCTCGCTGCTGGTCAACGGCGGTGCCATCCGCAATCTGACCAGCGTCGTGAACGGACTCGGGCGCGCGGTCGGCGATCGAGGCGACAACCTCGGTGGGCTGCTGGATCAGTCCACCCAGCTGGTCACGGCCCTGGCCGCCCGTTCCGACGACATCCGGCTCGCGCTGACCGAAACAAATCGGCTGGTCAGCGAATTGGCCACGCACCGCACTGTGATCGACGAGTTCATCAGTGCCGCGGGTCCCGCGTCCACCGTCATCGAGGCGAACGCGCAGCAGGCGCTAGCACTCGTGCGGCAGGTCGACGATGTCAGCGCTCAACTGGCGAAGTTCCCGGTTCTTCGCGGTGGTGAGATCGGCGGGCTGATCGCGAATCTCGACCAGATCTCCGCGGGGCTCAACGACGCCATCCTGAATCCGAACGCGAGCCTGGCCGCGATGAACGCCATGCTGCCGACCATCATCAGGCTCTCCAGCGGAACCTCGGCGCACGGCGATGTCGACCTGCAGGACTTCGCGATCGGGGCGCTCGCCGACCCCGGCCACCAGGCCGATCCCGGCAACCGGATACCCGACGCGAGCGATTGGCAGGCACTGGTCGGTTCGCTCACCTACACCCTGCTCGCACTGCGCGAGCGCGTCCTCGGACCCGGCCGATGAGCGCCGTCGGCGGGCTCGCCGCACTCGGCTCGACGGTAGCGGATCTGCCCGCGCGACTGCTGGTCGGTGGGGTGCGCGGGGGACATCCCTACCGACTCGCGCTCTCCGCGGTGGCGTTGGCCATGGTCGCGGTCGCCGGTGCGACGTATCTGGTGTTCGGTGCGCTCGGCTTCGATCCCTCGGCCTCGACGATCGCGGTGCGGGTGCATCTGACCCAGTCCGGTGGACTGTTGCCCGGCCAGGACGTCACCTTGCGCGGTGTGCCGATCGGTGAAGTCCGGTCGGTCGAGTTCGAACCGGGCGGCGTGGTCGCGGTGGCCGGCATCGACGCCGATGTCCGGGTGCCCGACGACGGCACGGTCGACGTGACGAGTTTGTCCACGGCCGGCGAGCAGTTCCTCGACTTCCGGCCCACGCGCTCGACCGGACCGTATCTGAGCGACGGCGCGGAGATCTCCGCGGACAAGACCTCCACGCCCACACCGCTGTGGCAGATGCTCGGCACGCTCGATTCGAGCTTGGCGCAAGTGGATCCGGCCCAGCTCGCCGCCGTGGTCGCGGAGCTCGGTGTCGGGCCGGAGGGACCGCGCAAGCTCACCGACCTCCTCGACGGCGGGATCTTTCTGGTGTCGACGCTGGATTCGGTGCTCCCGCAGACCGTCGCGCTGATACACGACAGCAAGACCGTGCTCTCGACCCTGGGCCGTGGATCGACAGGGCTGCAACGGTTCTCCGCCGACGCCGCGCACTTCATGCGTGGCGTCGAGGTGAAGACCGGCGGTTTCCCGGAGTTCCTCGACGCGGCGCCGGGGACGCTCACCGCCTTGGACACCGTGCTGGCGGACAATTCCGCCGCGATGGTCGGTCTGTTGACCAACCTCTCGACGGTGGCTCAGGTGACGAACACCCGGGTACCGGCCATGCGGGAGTTCTTCTTCCCGACTCAGCGTGCCGGATCGGCCCTCGACGCATTGGCGACGGTGATGCACGACGGCGGATTCTGGGGGCTGGTCAGCCTCTATCCGCGCTACACCTGCGTCTACGACCTGCCGCGCAAGCCGCCGTCGGTCGGTGACTATTCCGAACCGTATCTCTATACCTACTGCCCAGACGGCAATCCGTCGATCCTGGTCCGCGGCGCGGACAACGCGCCGCGCCCGCCGGGAGAACGCCTGCCCGGCCGTCCGCCCGCGGGCGAGTCGGCCGATCGCACCGCCGACCCCACGCCGATCGGCCCCTGGTCGTTGCCCCTGCCGTTGCCGTTGGCCGAGTCCGGCCAGACGGTTCCCGCTCCACCCCGATGAGGAATCCGAGATGAACCAGAAGACCGACTCCACCGATAACCCGACCGCTGACGAGCCGACCACCGACGTCCCCGTGGAGACGAGTCAGGCGCAGTCCGCCGACCAGGCCGCGGACCCTGCCGCGAACGCGACGACCCCGGCCGCCGAACCCGAATTCGTGATGCCGTCCAAGTGGGCGATCCGTCGGATGATCGCGACCGTGATCTGGAAGAAGATCCGCATCCCGCTGCTCGTGCTGGTGGCGGTGGTGGCCGTGGTCACCGCGGCGATCCTCGGCTGGAAGCTGAAGCAGGACAACGACACCGACGCCGCGGCCGCGGCCGGACTCGACGCCGCGCGGGCGTACGCGGTGACCTTGACCAGCGTCGACTCCGGCAACCTCGACCGTGATTTCACCGCGGTGCTCGACGGGTCGACGGGGGAGTTCAAGGACACCTATACGCGGTCGAGCGGGCAGTTGCGTCAGCTGCTGCTGGAGAACAAGGCGACCGGCAAGGGGACGGTGCTCGATGCGGCGGTGAAGTCGGCGACGCCGACAAAGGTCGAGGCGATCCTGTTCGTCGACCAGACGGTGACCAACACGGCCTCGCCCGATCCTCGCGTGGACCGCAGCCGGGTGATGATGACGATGGAGCTCGTCGATGGTCGCTGGCTCGCGAGCCGGGTGGCGCTGCCCTGACCTCCGCGCTGGTCACGCCCAGCCCGCGCAAACACTGTGCGGGCGGGAGTGTCGCTGTTACAGTTGGTATTACTGGAACGATATCTGTTGTCCGTTTATCTGTGTGTGCGACAGCGGGTTCGATGTGAGTGCGGAGGCGCGGATGTCACAGGTTGTCGGGTTGAGTGAAGCCGGTCGAACCGGTGAAACGACAGACCCGGATGAGCTGGTCGCGATCCTGGAACGACAACGCCAGTCATTCCTGCGTGAGGGCCCGGCATCGGCGGCCGTGCGGCGCGACCGGATCGACCGGCTGCTGGCCATGGTCCTGGACAATATCGACGACTTCGTCGAGGCGATGTCCCGCGATTTCGGGACGCGATCGCGGACCGGGATGCTGTTCGCCGAGATCATGGGGATGCTCACCGCTTTCGAGCACACCCGATCACAGACCGAGCGATGGATGCGTCCGATCCGGCCGAACCGCCTCGCCCGGCTGTACGGCATTCGCACCGAAATCCATCCCTCGCCCCTCGGGGTGGTCGGCATCGTCGGCCCGTGGAACTTCCCGCTGCAACTGGTCGTGGTGCCCGCGGCTTCGGCGTTCGCCGCGGGCAACCGCGTGATGATCAAGATGTCGGAGATCACCGCGCACACCGCCGAACTGACCCGCTCGCTGGCTGGGCGCTATTTCCACCAGGACGAACTCGCGGTGGTGACCGGCGGGCCCGACATCGGCGCGGCTTTCACCCGGCTGCCGCTGGACCACCTCTTCTTCACCGGGTCGACCGGAGTCGGTCGCCTCGTGCAGCGCGCCGCCGCCGAGAATCTGGTCCCGGTAACGCTCGAACTCGGCGGCAAGAATCCCATCGTGGTCGGGCCCGACGCTGATATCGACCGTGCCGCGAACCGGATCGCACGCGCCAGAATGGTCAATGGCGGCCAGGTCTGTGTCTGTCCCGACTATGTTTTCGTTCCGGCGAGCCGGATCGAGCGATTCGTCGACAGCTTGCGCACCGAATTGCGCGCCATGTTCCCGTCGATCCTGGACAACGACGACTACACGGCCTCGGTCGACACCGCCAACTACGACCGGGTGCTCGCCCTCGTCGACGATGCCCGAGCTCGGGGGGCCAGGGTGGAATCACTCGCACCGGCGGGCGAGGAGTTGCCCGATCCGGTCGCGCGGAAGATCGCGCCCACGCTGATCCGTGACGTCGACGACGACATGCGCATCGCTACCGAAGAGATCTTCGGTCCGGTCCTGTCGATTCGGCCCTACACCGATCTCGACGACGTGATCGACTACGTCAACGCGCGGCCTTCGCCGTTGGTCGCCTACTGGTTCGGTCCGGACCGCAAGGATTTCCGCAATTTCGTCGACGGCACCCGCAGCGGCGGGATCGCGCGCAACGAATTCGCGATCCACATGTTCTCCGAGAACGCGCCTTTCGGCGGTGTCGGGCACAGCGGGATGGGCGCCTATCACGGGAAGACCGGCTTCGACACGTTCAGTCACCTGCGCACGGTGGCGGGGACCGATCTCCCTTTCGCCATCACCGGCAGAGCGGCGCCGCCCTTCGATCCGCGGACGGCGAAATTCATCGATCTGGCGTTGCGGGCCGCGCGCTGGCGTGCGGGACGTCGAGTGCGTGGACGCCTGCCTCGACGTGAGCCGACCAGCTGAGACGCCGTCTCCACTACTTCCACCACAACTTACGGGCGTGCGTGAGCGCACCACCGATTATCGAGGAGTTACGTTGTCCCCTTCCGCGACCGGGTCCGACTCGACGCAATTGACTCTTGTCGGCGCCGCCGACGCTGCCGCCGCGGCGCTCCCGGATCGGGACATCATCATCCAGGGCGACCACCGGCACACGTACGCGCAAGTGGCCGAACGATCCCGGCGGCTCGCGGCTTACCTGCATGCTCAGGGGCTGGGATGTCACACCGAGCGTGCCGAGCTCGAACCCCACGAGGTCGGTCAGGACCTGCTCGGCATCTACGCCTACAACGGCAACGAGTATGTCGAGAGTTTGATCGGGGCGTTTCGCGCGCGCGTGGCGCCATTCAATGTGAACTACCGCTACGTCAAGAGCGAACTCCAGCACCTGCTGGCCGATGCCGGCGCCACAGCGCTGGTCTACCACGCGACCTTCGCACCGCGGGTGGCCGAGATCCGGTCCGATCTGCCGCATCTGCGTGTCCTCATCCAGATCGCCGACGATTCCGGCAACGAACTGCTCGACGGGGCTGTCGACTACGAAACGATCATCGCCGCAACGGAACCGGTGGACCCGCCGGTGACGCCCTCACCGGATGATCTCTACGTGCTCTATACCGGCGGTACCACGGGGATGCCGAAGGGCGTGCTGTGGCGCCAGCACGACATCTACATGGCGGCCTGCGGCGGGCGCGACATCAACACCGGCACGCAGGTGAGTTCCTACGAGGAGATCGGCGCGCGGGCGGCGGCGAACCCCGGCGTCAAACTCATGCTGTTGCCGCCGCTGATCCACGGTGCGGCGCAGTGGGCGGTGCTCACCGCCATGACGACCGGTCAATCCATTGTGTTCTCGCCGGTGGTGGATCGGATCGATGGCGCGGAGATCGTGCGGACGATCGAGCGCGAACGCGTCGCGATCGCCATCGTGGTGGGTGATGCCATGGCCAGGCCGCTGCTCGCCGCGGTGGAATCGAAGACCGCCGATGTCTCCTCGCTGGCGGCAATCGCCAACGGTGGCGCGGTGCTCACTCCGCAGCTTAAGCAGCAGTGGATCGAGGCGGTGCCGGGTTTGGTGGTGCTCGACGGCGTCGGCTCGTCGGAAACCGGAACCCAGTTGCATCATGTCTCGGCGGCGGGCTTCGTCTCGACCGGAACGTTCTCGGCGGGCCTGGACACCAGGGTTGTCGCCGAGGATTTCAGCACTGTCCTGGAAGCCGGCCACGAGGGGCTCGGCTGGCTCGCGAAGCGTCAGTTCACTCCGCTCGGCTACAAGGACGACGCGGCCAAGACCGCGGCGACGTTCCCGGTCATCGACGGCGTGCGCTTCGTGCTTCCCGGTGATCGTGCGCGCCACCTCGAGAACGGGACGATCGAACTGCTCGGTCGCGATGCCGTCACCATCAACTCCGGCGGCGAGAAGATCTTCGCCGAGGAGGTCGAGTCGGCGATCGTCTCCCATCCCGCGGTCGCCGATGTGCTGGTGGTCGGGCGTCCGAACGAGCGATGGGGTCAAGAGGTCGTCGCGGTGGTGGAACTCGTGGCCGAGGCGACCGCTGATTTCGACGAGCTGGTAGGCCACGCGGCGCAGTCGCTCGCCCGCTACAAGCTGCCCAAGGCCGTGGTCTTCCGTTCCGCGATCAGCCGTAGCCCGGCCGGGAAAGCGGACTATCGCTGGGCGCGTGAACAGGTCACCGAACTCTGATCGAACGACCTCGGACGGCACCGATCTCGTGGTGGCGTCCGAGGTTTCGGCACGACATTTTGCGATCCCACCGCCCATACGGCACCACCGCACGTGGTGCCGTATGGGCGCAACGGGTCAGAGTTCGATGGCCGGACCGACGGTCAGCGGGGCCACGAATCCGCCGTCGACGTGAATGTCCTGGGCGTTGACCCAGCCGGATTCAGGTCCCGCGAGGAACGCGATCACGGGAACGATGTCGGCCACGGTGGCGTGCCTGCCGATGGTGGCCTTGACCGAGTCGAGCACTTCCTTGCCCATCGACGCTTCGAAGTCGGTGAGAATCGGCGTCTCGGTGGGGCCGGGGCTGACGGAGTTGACCCGGACGCCGAACTTCTGCCAGGCGGTCGGGGCCAGGCGCTTGGCGAAGATGATCGACGCTTGCTTCGACGTGCTGTAGACGGGGTACGCGGGGTCCTGCGTCGCCTGCCACCGCGCCACGGCGTCGGCGTCGGTCGCCGCCAGCAGGCCCGCGAGATCGCCGATTCGCTGCTCCCAGCCGAGGGCGGCGACCGAGGCCACGGTGACGATCGCGCCGCCCTGGCGCAACAGCCCCAGCATGCCGGTGGTGAACAGCCGCATGCCGAGGTAGTTCACCCCGAGGACATCGGCCGCGGGCGCGGTGCCGGGTACACCGGCGACGTAGGCCAGCGCGTCCCAGTCGGCCCCGATGCGCCCCAGCAGGGCCGCGATCTCGCCCGCGTCGCGCAGATCGCACTGTTCGTGCTGACTGGCCGGAGTGTCGTTCGCGTGCAGGTCGACCGCGAGGACGTGGTCTCCCCGCTCGTGGAAGTGCGTCGCGGTCGCCGCTCCGATGCCGGACCCTGCTCCGACGACGACGATCCTGCGTTGCTGGGCGACCATGGATTCCACCATTCTGATGCCCGATACGGCATCTGTTACAGAAAGCTTGACAGTAAGGGTAACTATAAATCAGTCTTGTGGGCGAGACAACGTCCTCGGCACGCTCTGTGTGTGCGATGGGGCGAGTGCCGGGATGCCGGCCGAGGAACGGAAAAGGTGCTGATAGGAATGCCGATCGTTGATGAGGCCGCGAACGTTCTGGCCGAGCCTGCCGCCTACGCCGACGAGTCGCGCTTACACGCCGCATTGGCCGCGTTGCGGGCGGACAAGCCGGTCGCGCGCGTGGAAGTGGCGGGATACAAACCGTTCTGGGCGATCACCAAGCACGCGGATGTGATGGCGGTGGAGCGGGCGAATCGTCGGTTCACGAACTGGCCGCGTCCGGTGTTGATGACGGCGGAGTCCGACGAGATGCAAGCCGCCGTGGGGATTCGGACGCTGATCCATATGGACGACCCGCAGCACCGCGTGGTGCGGGCGATCGCGGCGGAGTGGTTCGCGCCCAAGGCGATGAAGGCGATGGGTGAGCGGATCGAGGAGCTCGCGAAGCGATACGTGGATCGGATGCGAGACACCGGTGGTGAGTGCGATTTCGTGTCCGAGATCGCGGTGAATTTCCCGCTGTATGTGATCATGTCGTTGCTCGGGGTACCCGAGTCCGATTTTCCGTTGATGTTGAAGTTGACTCAGGAATTGGTCGGAAGTGACGACGACGAATTGAAGCGGTCGACGCCCCCGGATGAGGCGATGAACGCGTTGGTCGAGATGTTCACCTTCTTCCAGGCGCTGACCGAATCGCGGCGGGCGAACCCGACCGATGACCTTGCATCGATGATCGCGAACGCGAAGATCGACGGCGAACCTTTGTCAGATGTGGACATTGTTTCGTATTACGCGATTATCGCGACCGCGGGCCACGATACGACGAGTAGCAGTATCTCGGGTGGTGTGCGGGCGCTGATCGAACATCCCGATCAGTTGGATCGGTTGCGGGCTGATCCAGGTCTGATGCCGGGCGCTGTCGAAGAGATCATCCGGTGGGTGACGCCGGTGAAGGCGTTCATGCGTACCGCTGCTGAGGATTCGGTCGTCAACGGGGTGTCGATCCCGGCCGGTGATTCGTTGTTGCTGTCCTACGCTTCGGCCAATCGTGACGAGGATGTTTTCGATGATCCGTTCCGGTTCGATATCGGGCGTGTGCCGAACAAGCATGTGGCGTTCGGTTACGGGGTGCATTTTTGTTTGGGTGCGGGGTTGGCGCGGATGGAGATCAGCAAGTTCTTGGGGGAGTTGTTGCCGCGTTTGAAGTCGATCGAGTTGGCGGGGGAGCCGGAGTTGACTGCGACGACGTTTGTGGGTGGGTTGAAGCATTTGCCGATCCGTTTCACCATCGACTGACCGAATACCTGTGCCTCACCCGGCCGCCGATACCGGCGCCGTGCGCACAGAACACGACTCGAAATTCATCGGAATACACACGAGACCGCACCGAGGGGTGCGGCCGGAACACAGAGGTTGAGAACTATGCCCAAACCAGTCATCGTCAGTGCGGTCCGAACCGCGATCGCGCGATCGTTCAAGGGCGCGCTCGTGAATGTGGCCTCGGAGACGCTCGCCATCGAGATTCTCACCGAGGCCGTCCGCCGCTCGGGCATCGACCCGACCCACATCGACGACGTGATCCTCGCCGAACTGAATTACGGCGGCGGCGACCTCGCCCGCCACGCGGCCGTGGCCGCGGGGATGCTGAACGTGCCAGGCCAAGCGGTCAATCGGCACTGCGCGGGCAGTCTCACCTCGATCGCGAACGCGGCCGCGCACATCGGTGTCGGGATGGAACGGGTGATCGTGGCCGGTGGCGTGCAATCACTGTCGACGGCTCCCCTGATGAAGTGGCGGGTGCCGGGGTCGGGGCCCGAGCTCGAATTCAAGGAGCCGTGGATTCCCCCGTCGCACCCGGAAACTCCCGACGCGCCCACCATGGACATGGCGATCACCGTCGGTTGGAACACCGCGAAGAAGGTCGGGATCAGCCGTCAGGAAATGGACGACTGGGCACTGCGGTCGCATCAGCGCGCCATCGCCGCGATCGACGAGGGCCGATTCACCGACGAGATCCTGCCGTTGAAGGTCGCCCAGCCCGACGGCTCGGTCCTCGATTTCGCCGTCGACGAGCATCCGCGCCGGGAGACGACCGCCGAGCGGTTGGCGGCGCTGCCCGTGCTGCATCCCGAAATCGAAGGGTTCTCGATCACGGCGGGCAACAGCAGCGGCATCAACGACGCCGCCGCCGCCGTGACAGTGACCGCTGACGACTACGCCGCGAGTGCGGGCCTGGAGGTTCTCGCGACAGTGCGTGCCTGGGCGAACGTGGGTGTGACACCGGCGGACAACGGCATCGCCGCGGTGAACGTGATCGGCAAGGTGCTCGACCGCGCCGGGTTGACCGTCGGCGACGTGGCGCTGTGGGAGATCAACGAAGCGTTCGCCTCGGTGCCGATCGCCGCGTGCCGCGCGCACAACATCGACGAGGAGCGGGTGAACTTCTCCGGCAGCGGATGCAGTCTCGGCCATCCGATTTCGGCTTCGGGCGCCCGCCAGGTGGCGACCCTGATCTACGAGCTCCGCCGTCGCGGCGGCGGCATCGGCGTCACCGCGATGTGCGCGGGTGGCGGCATGGGCGGCGCCCTCGTCATCGAAGTCTGAGTGCTTTCACCGAGAGAATGGAGATATCTGTGTCGGACGCAGTGCTAGTGGAGCGGCGCGGGCGAACGCTGGTGATCACGATCAACCGGGCGGACGCGCGCAACGCGATCAATCTCGCCGTCAGTCAGGGACTCGCCGACGCCGTCGACGAGCTCGACGAAAGCCCTGAGCTGTCCGTCGCGGTGCTGACCGGCAGCGGCGGAAACTTCAGCGCCGGAATGGATCTGAAGGCATTCGCGGCGGGGGAGTACCCCTACGTCGCCGGTCGCGGCCTCGGATTCACCGAGAAGCCACCGGTCAAGCCCATCATCGCCGCCGTCGAAGGTTACGCGCTGGCCGGCGGCACCGAGTTGGTGCTGGCCACGGACCTGGTCGTCGCGTCCACAACCGCGCGGTTCGGGGTTCCCGAAGTCAAACGCGGTCTGGTCGCGGGCGGCGGTGCGCTGTTGCGGCTGCCGCAGCGCATTCCGTACCAGAAGGCGCTCGAATTGGTCCTGACCGGTGACACTTTCACGGCAGACGACGCCGCCGCGTGGGGTTTGGTCAACGAGGTGGCCGAACCGGGACAGGCCTTGGATCGGGCGCTGGCTCTGGCCGACCGGATCACCGCCAACGGGCCGATCGCGGTCGCGGTGACCAAGGAGGTCATCGTCAAGGCGGCCGAGTGGAGCATCACCGAGATGTGGCAGAAGCAGCTCGAGCTCATCGCCCCGGTCTTCGGGACGAAGGACGCGCAGGAAGGCGCGAAGGCGTTCGCGGAGAAGCGAACTCCCCACTGGACGGGCACCTAGGCCGACGTGCCGCCCACCCATCATCAACCCATGAAGTGAAGGAGACGCAGTGTCGTTCGAAGGTGAAGTAGTTCTGGTGACCGGTGGTGCCGGTGGCCTGGGTGACGCGACGGTGCGCAAGTTGCACGCCGAAGGCGCGGCCGTTGTCATCGCCGATGTCAACGACGACAAGGGCAAGGCGCTGGCCGAGGAACTGGGCAACAAGGCCGTCTATGTGCGCACCGACGTGCTCGACGATTCGACGATCGAGGAAGCCTTCGCCGCGGCCGATGAACTGGGCACGCTGCGCTACGCGGTGATCGCCCACGGTGGTTTCGGGGTGCTCGAGAAGGTCGTCAACCGGGACGGCACGCCGCACACGTTGAAGGGCTTCACCGACACGATCGGGCTGTACCTCACGGGTACCTACAACGTGCTCCGGCTCACCGCGGCCAAGATCGCCAAGCTGGAACCGAAGGAAAGCGGCGAGCGCGGCGCGATCGTCATGACCAGCTCCATCGCCGGCTACGAGGGCCAGATCGGTCAGTCGGCCTACGCGGCGGCCAAGGGTGGCGTGATCTCGCTGACCCTGACAGGCGCTCGCGACCTCAGTGCGGTGGGCATCCGGGTGAACAGCATCGCTCCGGGAACGATGCACACCCCGATCATGGACTTCCTCGGCGAGGAGAAGCTCGCGAAATTCGCTGCGGCGGTGCCGTTCCCGAAGCGGCTCGGCGCACCTGCCGAATACGCGTTGCTGGCACAGCATCTGCTCGAGAATCCGTATATCAACGGTGAAGTCGTGCGTATCGACGGCGGGCAGCGTTTCCAGCCCAAGTAGATTCGCCGCCATCCTTGTCGATGGACAGTCGCCGATGGCCGCCACTTCGAATGCGGGGTGGCGGCCATCTGCTGTTCGGGCGGGTTCCGGCTCGGCTACAGCTCCGTACGTCCGCGATCAGAGCGGGGGTGTGGAAAGACACATCGCAATCTATCCCGTAAGTGAAACCGTTGCCCTATCGCCAGCGTGTTGGATCAACGGTACGAAGATGTCTGTCAGCGCAGGAGCGGATCGCGTGGCATTCCGAGAATGCGTTCCGCGATCTGGTTCCGGGTCACCTCGGAGGTGCCGCCCGCGATGCTCATCGCTCGGGCGCCGAGCAACATGAGCCCCGGCATGGCGGCGTCACCGTCGGCCAGTGCGATATCGGGGCCGAGCAGCATCGCTGTGATGGCTGCGTACTCGCTGAAGTGTTGCGCCACTTTCAGTTTGGTGATGTTGCCCTCGGGGCCCGCGCCTGCTCCTTCGATGCTGCGGACGGCACGGCGCAGGTTGAGCAGACGCAGGGCGTGGGCTTGCGCCAGGTATCGGCCCACGCGGACGTCGGCATCGGCCGAGCGCGATCGGTGCCGCTCGACCAGGCGCAGCAGCGTGCCGGAGTCTGCGTTGCCGGTGCCCGAGCCACCGCCGATGCTGACCCGCTCGTTTCCCAGCGCCGCTCGCGCGACGGCCCAACCATCGTTCACGGCACCGACCACGTCGGCGTCCGGCACGAAGACCTCATCGAAGAACACCTCGTTGAATTCCGAGCTGCCCAGGAGCATGCGCAGTGGTCGCACCTGTACGCCGGGAGCCGTCATGTCGACGATCATCGTGGTGATGCCCGCGTGTTTGGCGACGCCGGGGTCGGTGCGAACGGTGGCCAGACCGCGCCGGCTGTAGTGCGCGCCGCTGGTCCACACCTTCTGGCCCGTGATTCGCCAGCCGCCGTCGACCCGCGTCGCCTTGGTTTTCACGGCGGCCGCGTCGGAACCGGCGTCCGGCTCGGAGAACAACTGGCACCACACCTCCTCCTGGCGCAGCGCCCGGTCGACGAATCTGTCGATCTGGCTCGGCGTCCCGTGCTGGATCAGGGTCAGAACGACCCATCCGGTGATCGAATAGTCGGGTCGCCTGAGTCGGACCCGTGCGAACTCCTCGTCGATCACCACCTGCTCGACCGCGGTGGCCGAACGGCCCCATGGCTTCGGCCAATGCGGCATGACGTAACCGGTGGCGATCAACTCCGGCAGGCGGATCGATTCGTCCATCGCGGCGATGCGCTCGACATCCCCACGGATCTCGGCGCGCACCTGGTCGGCTTCCGCGGGCAGGTCGACGGTACTGGTGCGGTCGACCCCGGCCGACGTCAGGGCGAAGACATCGGCGGCGGGCGCGTCACCACCGATGAGGGCGCGTAGCGTCACCGCCCGCCGCAGATGCAGGTGTGCGTCGTGGGCCCAGGTGAACCCGATTCCACCGTGCACCTGAATGTTCAGTTCGGCGTTGTGGACATAGGCGGGCAGCGCGATCGTCGCGGCGGCCGCGGCCATCAGCTGGAACTGACGCTCATCGTCGGCTGCCGCGCGTGCGGCGTCCCAGACGGTCGCGACCGCGGACTCCGCCTCCACCAGCATGTTCGCGCAATGGTGCTTCACTGCCTGGAACGTCGCGATGGGTCGCCCGAACTGCGTGCGGATCGCGGCGTAGCCGACAGCGGCATCGACACAATCGCCTGCCCCGCCGGCCGCCTCGGCGGCGAACAGCAGCCGCGCCCGCGCCATGGCGGCGGCGCGTGCTCCGACCAGAACCTGGTGCGGCTCGACTGAGACGTCGTGGAGGACCACGCGTCCACTCCGTCGGGTCGGATCCATATTCGACGGTGTCTGTACCGAGATGCCCGCGGCAGCGCGTTCCAGGATCACCACGTCGTCTCCGGCACAGATCAGCAGCAGTTCCGCGGAACCGGCACCGAGAACGATTCCCGCGCGACCGTGCGCGCGTCCCCGGTTGTCGATGGTGACCTCGCCGCCGAAGCCCACTGCGGCGGTGACTGTTCCGTCGACGAGTCCGGGCAGGAAACGTTCGCGCTGTTCGGTACTGCCAACGGCTGCCACCACCGCCGAGGTGATCACGGTCGAGACGAACAATCCTGGTGCGATCGCACGGCCCAACTCCTCGACGACCACCACCGATTCGGGCAACCCGTATCCGGAACCGCCGTACGCCGGGTCCACATGCAGACCGAGCAATCCCAGCTCGGCCAGTTGCGCCCAGAACGCGGGCGGGTCCTCTGTCGCGGCGTCGAGCAGTTCGCGCGCCGCCTGTCTCACCGCGCGGTCGGTGGCGAACTTCCTGGTGACCTCGGCCAGCGCGCGGTGTTCGTCGGTCAGTGCGATACCCATGAATACGTCCTCGGGGGCTGAGTCGATCGAGCGTTCGCGGGCAGGGAGGCTGTGATCGTGACGCGAACGAAGAGGTATTTACAGTATAGCTTTCGGTATGCCTGACGTGGGGAAATGCTGATCGCCGCCTTCGATCCGCCGGGGTCCCGTGGATCGCGGTTCGCGAATTCGTTGACGTGGTTCAATGACATATGTCAGTATTACCGACAGGGTCACCGGCAGGAAGATCAGCGACCTTCTCTCCTGAATTGATAAGGGGGAGAAGGAATTTGGTGATCACCCCATGAGCTCTGTGCGCGCCTGATTGACGCGAGTCAATGACGGGAGTTAGCTCGCCGCATGAGCGAAATCCAGGACAAGCCTCAGGGGCGACAGGCCCAACGTCTCCACACACGGAAGCGAGTGCTCGATGCGGCAGTTGCGGAATTCGGTAGAGCGGGCGCGGCGGAGGCCGACATCGCCACGATCGTCGAGGACGCGGGCGTGGCACGCGGAACCTTCTACTTCCACTTCCCGACCAAAGAGCACGTGCTGCTCGAACTCGAACAGCGCGAGGAGAAGCGCATCGCCGGGGAACTCGGACGGTACCTGCGGACACCGCACGATCTCGCGGGAGTGCTGGCGAAAGTCGTCCGGCTGGTCGCGGCTCTGGAGCGGCGATTGGGTAGCAAATTGTTCAAAGACCTACTCGCCGTGCACTTCTCACCGACCAGACCGTTGGACGACACCTGGCGAGAACATTCCGTGATCGCTTTGGTCGCCCAGGAGATCGAACAGGCCGCCGAGCGCGGTGAAGCGCAACTCGTCGTCGAGTCGTACCACAGCGCCGTGTTCTTCCTCATCGGCTTGTACGCCCTGCTCACCAGTACGAGCGGCTCGAAAGCGCTGCGCACCGCGGTGCTCGCCGACTACGTGACGACGACGCTGCGCAGCCTGGAGCCCCGATGACGCTGCCGCACCACACGATCCGCCGACAGATATGGAAACCCGATCATGCTTCTCGATCTCGTCCGACTTCTCCTCGCCTGGGGCGCGGTGGTGCTGATCATCGCCTTCTGGTACTGGATCCTGAGCAATATCGGGACATTCTGATCATGTGTACGGCTCCTGAACCGGCATGTACCCGCGGAGATCCACCGTGACCGCCACCCGGCCCGCCGCGTCGGTCGAACGCAGCTGCGCGGTGACGGCGGTTGCGCTGTCGGATCGCCGCCGCGAAGGCGTCCGCCTGGTGACCGGCGAGCGGCGCGGCTTCGGCTTGAGCCCTGGACTCGGCATCGTCCATGTGCCGTATCCACAGCCGGTGCCCGACTGGAACCACACGACAGTGACCTGCGGCATCGCCCTGCAGTGTTCGCCGTCCAAGGACCGGATCGCGCGGTATCCGCTGCACGAGTTGTCCCCGCGGGAGCGCGGTGCGCTCTCGATCGTGGAGGGCGACGTCGCCGCGACCTGGGCCGGTGAGCGATTTCCCGGACTGGTACCCGAGCTGCGCCGTCGGCTGCGCGCCCTGGAGTCCACCGATCCCGACCTGTCGGGCGAGGACATGATCGAGCGTGCCGTCGCGCTCGCTCGGTCACCGGGTGTGCTGGGGCAGTACCCGCTGCTCGGGAGCCTGCCGCTGGCCGTTGCGCCGCGTAGTCGCGTGTCGATCGCGGCGCGGCGGATCTACGGCCGGATGCCGTGGACCTCTACCCGTACCGACAGCTACCGCGTGTGGTCGGTACCGGTCGGCGGCGAAGGCGGCAGCCGGGCCTCGAACCTTCCGCCACCGAGCCGACCCGAGAACGAGGACATCGAGATCCGCGCCGACCAGCGCGCGGGGATCCCCTATCCGGAGTGGAACCAGTGGACGTCGAGTTTCCTGCCCGACCACGTCGCCGTCCTGGAACGCCGCCAACCCACCTCGTCGAGCCCGATCGCGCCCGCCGCACCCGAGGTGCGGCGCTGGTTCGAGGAACTCACCCATCGGTCCATGCGCGGTGGCCTCGTGGACGGGTCCGACCTCGACATCGACCGCTACATCAGCCACTACGTCGACACCCAGGTCGGTGCGACACCGCAACCACGGGTGTTTCGTGAACTGCTGCCCAGTGCCCGCGATGTCACGACCGCGGTCCTGCTCGACGGCAGTTCCTCGCTCGGTATCAACGGGGGCGCGACCTTCCGGTTGGAGCTGGACTGCGCGGACGCCCTCTCGCGGGCCATGACGGTCGCCAGGGAACGGCACGCGATCTTCGTGTTCACCGGCAATACGCGTCATCGCGTGGAAGTCCGGTGCCTGAAGGACTTCGACGACCGGACCTTCGTCGATGTCGGTGGGCTCGGGCTGGCGGCCGGTGGCTACACCCGCCTCGGCGCGCCACTGCGGCACCTGACCAGTCGGCTGCTCGACCAACCCGCGCAGCGTCGCCAGCTCATCATCATCGGCGACGGCCTCATCTCCGACGAAGGGTACGAGGGCCGCTACGCGTGGGCCGATGTGGCGCACGCCGTCGAGGAGGCCGTCACCGCCGGGATCGCCGTCTACTACATCGGCATCGGACCCGTCCGTGTCGATCCATTGCCCGAAGTCTTCGGACCCACCCGCTCGCAACGGATTCGGCGGGTGGAGGAACTTCCCCGCGTTCTCGCACATATTCACCGAGAGTTGGTCGATCTATGACATCTGATTCCTATTTCGCCGGGGGCGGCGAGGTCGAGCTGTTCGAACGAGCGTTCCAGCAACACCTTCCGGTCATGCTCACCGGACCGACCGGCTGCGGCAAGACCCGATTCGTCGAGCACATGGGCTCGCTGCTGGGTCGCCCGGTGGTCACCGTCAGCTGCCACGACGACATCACCAGCTCGGATCTGGTCGGGCGATTGCTCGTCACCGGCGGTGATGTGGTATGGAACGACGGCCCGCTCACCAGGGCCGTGAAGGGCGGGGCCATCTGCTATCTGGACGAGGTGATCGAGGCACGCCACGATTCGCTGGCCGTGCTGCATTCGCTCGCCGACCACCGGCGCGCGCTCTACCTCGACCGCGCCGATGAGGTAGTGCAAGCCCCCGAATCGTTCATGCTCGTCTGTTCCTACAACCCGGCCTACCGCAGTTCGCTCAAGGTCCTGAAACCGTCGTTCCGGCAGCGCTTCGTCACCATCGCCATGGACTACCTGGCACCCGAGCGCGAAGCCGACGTGGTGGTAACGGAATCCGGCGTCGATCGGGCCGTGGCGACACGATTGGTGCACTGCGCGAACACCATTCGTGGCGCGGACGAGATATTCCACTTCGAGCCACCGTCGACGCGCGTACTGGTGGCCGCGGCCCGGCTCATCGCCGCGGGCGCGCGCGAGATCGACGCGGTGCAGGCCTGTGTGCTGGCGCCGCTGAGCACCGATACCGCCATCGGTGACGGCCTGCGCCAGATCGCCACCGCCGGTCTGCTCGCCGGCGAAGAACCCGTGTGACCACCTCGAGGAGAACGCTCTCATGAACGAGCAAGACCGTAGACGTAAGCGTGCGCTGATCGTCTTCCAATTCACCATCTATGGGTTTCTGCTGCTGATGTTCCTCATCCAGTTGCGGATGCTGATGACCAGTGACTGGTAGGAGAAAAATATGAATCTGCCGACATTCGTCAAGCGCCGTACCGGATCGGGGAACCCTCAGAGTTCCGATATCCGGACCGCCGGAAGCTATGACGAGCACGAAGCGGAAAGCCGGGCGAGCCAGCGCCGCGCCGACGTCTGGCTCACCGCGGGCACGGCACTGATGGGCACCTATGTTCTGGGCCTGTTCGGACTACCGATCTTTCTGCGCGGCGTCTGGTTGCAGCGCCGCGCGCAACAAGAGGGTTTGTCCGTGCGGCCGCTCATCGTCACGCTGATCGGGTATCTCGTCATCCTCGATGCCTTCCTCAACAGCGTCGGCTGGGTGCTCGATGTTTTCGCCAGCCACACCTTGGTCACACGGGTCTTCTTCACCGCCTGGGGCAATTTCTTCGACGCGGGCTACTGGTGGCACTACAACGAGCTCTGGATCGGCGGCGCGGGCGCGCCTGGCGAGAAGGGCTGGGAGTTCGCCTGTGTGCTCGTCGTCTTCCCGATGCGGATCGCCGCCGCGATCGCCTTCCTGCAGATGAAGCGGTGGGGCCATCAGTGGCTGATCGTCACCTGCTGGTTCGGTGTGGTCATCTGGGTCGGCTACATCGTGAACATGACCGTGTACGCCGATATCCGTTTCGACGGTGTCGTGCTGCCGGTGTTCGGCTGGTGGCTGTACGACATCTTCTACATCACGCCATTCCTGGCAATTCCCTATCTGCACACGGTCAATCGCGAGATATTCGCCGACTGACCGCGGTTCGACTCGATTTATCTGCTGAAGGAGAGTTTCGCGATGAGCACACCATCGTCCGAATCGGGATCGGCTCCGGCGGGAGAACTTCCGCTGGGAACCACGCCACCGTTCGCGCGCATGCATCGATGGCTCAAACGGGGAATCATGGTCTGCCTGGTCGCGCTGGTGGTCGAAGGGGCTTTCACCGTGCCGGCGCTCGCGCTCTGGTACGGCTGGCCGACCCTGTCGCTGCAGGAGATCTGCGACGAGATGATCAAGGTCCGCTACGACGACGACGCCTTGGAATGCCAGTATCCCGCCGATTTCAACGCACCGCCGCTCGGCGGGCAGCCCGAGGCGGCCGGGCAGACCACCGCACGTGACGAATGGGGCGTCCAGCCCAAACCCGGTTGGGACCACATCGGATTCCGGGAGCTCGTCCATCGCCACAACGAGCGGATCGCTCGAGAAGGCGGGGGCCGATAGTGCGCGATTCGGTACTCACTGCCCGAGCCGTCGGATCGGCGGTGGGGCAGGCGGTGCGGGTCGCGGTGGACCGCGCCGTGCCGGGAGGCGCGGCGCGCGTGCCGCTGCGTGTGGAGGATGTCACCGAGGCCTGGCTCGCCGAGATCTTCGGGGTGGCACCGGAAAGCATCCATGCGATACGCGTCGTGGAATCCCACTCAGGGACCGCGGCGCGGGCGCGCATCGAGGTGACCTCGGACGCCGATATCCCCGAGTTCCTGTTCCTGAAGCTGCCGCCGCGCAACTACTTACAGCACGTCCTGATGAACCTGTTCAGCCTCGGGTCGCGCGAGGTCACCGCCTATCGCGTACTGGGCGACACGCCGCCGATCCGGGTGCCGCGCTGCTACGCGACCCGCTCCGACCGGGTGCGTGGTCGCGATGTTCTGGTCTTGGAGGATCTGTCGCCGACCGCGCGTTTTCGTACGGTTGTCGATCCGCTCGGCCGCGACGAAGCGGAGGCTGTCGTCGACGCCATGGCGGATCTGCATGCCGCCTTCTGGCGCGACCCAGCGGACGCGGCGGCGGGCACCTCGTCGGGCCCACGGTCGGAAGTGGAAACCCAGCTCGGGCTCCTGATCCGGCGCCGTCTGCTCGGTGAGCTCACCGGGCCCGCCGCGGACCTGGTCCCGGCGACGATCCGGGAGCAGATCCGGATCTTCTACCAGCGGGGCAGGGAGATCGACGCCTTCTGGGCGCGTCAACCGCAGACCTTGATTCACGGTGACCCGCATCTGGGCAACCTGTTCTTCGAGGACGCGGGACCCGGCTTCCTGGACTGGCAGATCTCGACAACGGGTTGTGGCATACGCGATGTCGCCTACTTCGCGAACGCGTCGGTGGAACCCGAGTTGCTGCGCGAGATCGAACGCGGACTCGTCGAGCGCTATGCCGCCCGGCTCGACGCCGCCGGCATCGCGGTAGATCCTGAGCGGCTGTGGACGCTGTACCAGGTCGGCATCACCGAGTTGCTGCTCGCCATCGTCTGCACCGCGGAGGCGGGCGAACGAATGCAGTCGAGCGCGGTGACCCGGTGCGGCGTCGCGCGGGCCGTCGCGGGCGTCGAGGCGCACAACAGCCTGGTACTGCTCGCCGCATTCCTCGATGGCAGGCGCGTCTGAGGTCGGGCGCGCCGGAAGGCTGCTGCCGCCGAATCCGATTCGGCGGCAGCGCAAGTCGTTGGGTCAGTGGGTTGTCGTGATAGCGGCGCTCGGTTCGGGGTTGGCGATGGGCAGTCCGAGGAAGCGGCGGGCGTTGTCGCCCATGAAGTCGTAAGTGCGCTGGACGTCCATGCCTTCCGCGTATTTCCAGAAGCCCTTCGGCTCGGCCAGACCCTCCGGATGCGGGTAGTCCGAGCCGAAGAGGACTTTGTCCCAGCCGACGGTGTCGACGACGTCGGCCACGCATCCTTCCCAGAACGGGCTGACCCAGATATTGCGGCGGAACACCTCGTGCGGGTGCTCGGGGAAGTTCTGCGGCATCTTCTTGTACAGGTCTTCGAAGTCGTGGAACAGCGGGTAGATCCACGAACTGCCGTTCTCGACGCTGGCGACGCGCAGCTTCGGGAAGCGGGTCAGGGTGCCGTGGCAGATCAGACTCGTGATCATGTCGGAGATCTCGCGGTGGCCCAGCGCCATCCAGCGAAAGGGGCTCTGCGCCATGAAGTTCGCGGTGTGCGGCGGTTCCCAGGAGGCGATGTAGCTGTCCAGCGGGGGGTAGCTGGCGTGCAGCACGATCGGCAGGCCGGCGGCCTCGACATCGCGCCAGAACGGATCGAATTCCGGCAACGCGGGTGAACGCCAGCCGTGCAGGCCGTTCACCGGGCCCGGCTTGATCAGGGCGACCTTCGCGCCGTTGTCGAGGATGTACTCCAGTTCGCGCTGGGCCGCGTCCACCTCGGACAGATTGATGATCGGGGTCGAGTAGATCCGGTCGGCGTAGTTGTAGGACCAGTGCTCGGCCATCCACTGGTTGAGCGCGTGGATGATCGCCAGGGTGAGCTGCGGATCGTCGGCCGCCGAATGCTCGACCAGACTGGCCAGCGTCGGATAGTTGAGGGCCTCGACGACTCCTTGGCGGTCGAGCTCGGTGATCCGGTCCACCGGATTACGGGTGGCCGCGGGTGCCTCGATCGCGGGTCCCTGCATCTCACGCAGCGTGAGCCCGTCGGAGTTCTCGCCCGCGAAGAACTTCTCGTGCGCGCCGGGCGCGGCGACCCGCTCGAAGGTCGGGTTGGGGATGAAGTCGGTGACCTTGTTGTTGATCACGATCCGGGTCTGCCGACCGATCTGCGCGAACTGCACCGCACGCGCGTACTGCTCCGGCAGATACTTCGTCAGCGAGTCCGGGGTCTCGTACATGTGCTGGTCGGCGTCGAAGATCGGCGCATCGCGGAATTGCTCCTCGGTCCGGCTCGCGGTCGGGTCGGCGGTGTTCGTCATCTGGTTCCCTTCCATCACTGCAGTCTTAGCTACTGTAATGCATACAGTATAAGTTGTGGTTCACCTGGCCGGGACGGCGTCGACATGGAACCTGAGTAGGGCCTCCTGGGCGAACGAGGCGACCAACGTGCCGTCCGTCGTGAAGACGTCCCCGCGTCCGAAGCAGCGCCCGTGTGCGATCGTCGCGCCGTAGTGGCGCAGGAGAAGCCAGTCGTCGGTGGCGAACGGCCGGTGGAACCAGACCGTGTGCGAGGTCGTCGCCGAGGTGAACGCGGTGCCGTTTCCGCGTTGGTCGATGCCGTCGAACGGGCGCAGCGCGGTGCCGATCACGTTCAGGTCGGTGGAATAGGCCAGCAGCGCCGCGGCCGAGCCTTCGTCGTCGAGGGTGGGCATCCGCATCCACAGGTCGTAGTCGGTCCGTCCGCAGCCGGGGGCGTCGAGATCGGTGACCGACCTGGTGTCCCAGGGGAGTAGGTTGAATCGGACACGGTTCTCGGGGCCCGGCAGTGAGGCGGTGGGGTGAAGGGGCTGGTAGGACGGGCCCGCTTCGGCGGCGTGGAGCGAGACGGCGCACGTGGCGATCGGGCGGCGTCCTTGCGTCGCGGTCACCGTCAGTGCACCGAACGAGCGGCCGTCGTGCAGTAGATCGGCGAGGTAGTGAACGGGGGTGTCGGAGGTGCCCTCCCGGAGGAACGACGCATGGAGGGATTTGACCGCTTTGCTCGGGTTCGCCGCGTTCGCCGTGCGCACGAACTGGCCGAGCAACTGCCCGCCGAAAAGGCGCCGGTGGGGCAGGTGCTGGTTCGGCCCCTCGAAGGTGTGTGGCGGACCGGTCGGGCTCGATCCCGCGCCATCGGTGGGCGGTGTGGGTATCGAGCGAAGTTCGAGGCAGGCCGCGAGGTCGTTCCAGATGTCTTCCACGGGAAGAGTGTAAGTCATACGGTAATAGTTACAGTATATCCCTGATCTGCACTCGGGATCGAATTCTCTCACCTATGGTTGTGGCAACAGTATGAGTGTCAGGTTCTCGTGGATGCCGAGGTGATGGTCGATGACGAACTACAAGGGTTTTCGGCGCAGGTCGCCCACGATCGGCGACCGGCGATCGCCGGCGTCATCCGCCGCCGACGAGCACGACGCGCCGATCCCCGGCGAGGTGGTTCGGACCATGAGCCACGACCTGCTCGACTATTTCGCGAAATGCCCACGGTGCGGTTACGCGGCGCAGGCAACGGAAACGGTTCGGGCCTTCTCGAGCGGGTTGGTCGAGCGCAGGCTGTATCGCACGTGCGGGTTGCCGTGTGGTTGGCACGATTCGGCGACGCAGGTCGCCGACACGGTTCCGGCGGTCGCGCTCCCCGCTCCGTAGCCGCCGATCACGGCGCTCACGCGAACAGTGCGCGATCTACGGCATCGGCCGACGGCTCGCGTAGTACCTGTTCCAGCGGCGCTCGCAAGAGGACGAGATCCGCGGGCGCCCCCCGCCGAATCCGGCGTGGCCGCCCACCCGGGTCGTCGAGGGGGGTGAGGTATCCCGCGAGTGCCTGTGCGGGCGTGAGGCATTCGCCCGCGTTGAGGGTCGCGCCGGTTTCGGTGGATCGGCGACTGGCCGCGGCGATCACCGCCCATGGGTCGAGCGGGCCATAGGGCGAATCGCTGGACATGGCGAGGGGGACACCCTGAGTGAGCAGGCTTCGGCAGCGATATAGATCGTCGAGGTCGTCGGGTTCGACGTGGTCGAGGTAGTAGTCGCCGCGCTGGGACAGAAAACCCGGTTGGGTGATCACCCGCAGGCGGTGGCGGCGCAGATCGGCGATGCTGTCGGCGGGAACCAGCGCCGCGTGCTCGACGCGGTCGCCCGGGAAATCTCCTGCCACATCCAGGGCGGCGAGCAGCAGGAACAGCGCTGCACGGCTGACGCAGTGGACGGCCACGGCCCGCCCGCCGCGGTGGGCGGTGCGAATCCGATCCACCAGCGCGTCGAACTGTGGGAGTCCGGAGTCGGCGATGACGATCTTGTACGGTCCTACGCTGACCCGTTCGGGCAGTGGCGTGACGCTGTGCGCGGGCTCGCTGCGCAAGGGGACCCCGAGCAGGTGCAACCGCTGCGGCAGGTCGCCCCCGGTCACAGCGGTGACCAGCGCGGCTGCCGAGCGGGCCGACAGATCGGGGGTCGCGTCGGTGACACCGGTGATGCCGTAGCCGGTGAGGGTGGCGCCGAGCGCACCGAGGTGCGGGGGCCTCGCGGGTGGCAGCCGGGTGCGTAACCAGGTGTCCGCGCGCCAGATCCGGCCCGTCGGGACACCATCGGCAGTGCATTCGACGCCGGGATGCGCCGCGTCGGTGATCTGCGCTGCGACGAGCGCGGCGGTGTTGAGGATCCACATCGCGCCACTGCGGTGCTGTACTCGCACCGGTCGGCTGCCGTGCAGGGCGTCGAGGGCGAGCGCGTCGAGATCGCCCGCGACGGTGTCGACATAGCCGACGCCGCGAACCCAGCCGTGCTCGTCGGCCGATGCCTCGGCCAGGGCAGTGCCCAGCGCGCGGCGGTTCGGGACGGCCGGTGGGCCGCAGCGCACCGATGCCGCGTCGGCGGCCGTGGCGTGCAAGTGCAGGTGATGATCGTGGAGACCGGGAATGACGGCACCACCGCGCGCGTCGATCACCTCCGTCGCCCCGTCCGTGGACAGCGACCGTCCGATATCGTCGATCCGGCCGTCCCTGATCCGGAGATCGAGACCGGGGATGCCGTCGATCTCCGCGTCGAGCACGATGACGACCCGGCCGCGCGCGGGTCGGCGAGTCCGGCTGGAGTCGTCGGTCACGGCACCGGAATCCTCAGCGACCCGAGTACGCGCGCCGTATCGGCACCGGAGTCCGCGGCGGGGCCGATCATCTTGCGGGACAGTGGTTTCGCGACCGGAATCGGTCCGTTCTCGGACTCGACGAACCAGGTATCACCGCGCTGCGCCGTGCGCGGGACCGGATCGGCGGTCAGCGTGCTCGCGACGACATCGGTCATCGAGATGTCCCACAGCACGCCGCGCCCATCGGCCGGCGCCGACATCGCGAGTACGGCGGCGGTCAGGCCGGTGAGTGGGTCGGCGATGGCGTCGCCGACGAAAGCCGTTGTGCTCGAATCGGGCTCGAAGGCGACCAGCCCGGCGGCCGCGGCGATGTCGTCCCCGAAACCGATCCGGTTCGACGCCCGACCCGCGGCGGTGATCGACACCCAGCTCGCCCCGCGCGCGACAGCCGCCTCGGCGTCGAGCCCGAAACCGGCGAGCGCCCGGGGCCGTGACGCCTCGATGACGATGTCGGCGGCGTCGACCAGAGCCCGCAGCGCCGATCTTCCGGCGCGCTCGGTGGGATCGAGAACCACCGACTCGTGGCCGTGATGCAGGAGCGCGTAGAACTCCGGGCTGCCGCGGCGGGCGCCGTCGGGCCGTCCCGGGGTCTCGACCTTGACCACGCGCGCGCCTGCCAGACCGAGCAGATGGGCGCACAGCGGGCCCGCCCACAGGGCGCTGAAGTCGACGACGAGCAGCCCCTCGACCGGCCTCGGCGTCATCGGTGACGGGCAGTGCGCGGGCTCGTCGGGCCGCACCGGACCCGCCGCCACGCCGAGGAGTTCGGCGCGTTCGAGGAGTTCGTCGCCGCGATGCGCGCGTACCCAGTCGGCGAGCGCGGGCCACGGATCCGCCGCGTCGAGATCGTCGCCGATCAGCGCGCCGAGCAGCAGCGGATCATCGGGTCGGGCGCACGACACCGCCGCCCACCCGTCCGAGGTGCGCAGCAGTCGGCAACGGCCGCCCGCCGACACCGTTCCCCGGCGCCGTAGACCGGTGAGCGCCGCGCGTTCGCCCAGTAGCTGAGCCCCGTCGACAGTGATCGTTCGCTCCGAGAACGCGGCCAGCGTCGAGGACAGCTCCCTGGCCCTGGTGGCCGCGCGCCCCGGCGGCACCAGGGGCGGCCCGTCCGGGCGACCGGAGAGGGCGACCACGCCGCTCGCCGCCCAGTCCGCCGCGGGCGGACCGGGAACCGGCGCTGTCGTTGGCTGCACGGCTCGATAGTAGGTCGCGGGGCCCGCCCGGTCTCGGTCATCACCGAGCCGACACCGTGTCACTATTGCGCGGTGAGCCGTGAAGCGACTGATCTGGCCTCGGATGCCATGGAACTCGACATCAGCCCGCAGGGTACGCCGAGAAATCCGGTGCTGGTCATCGCGCTCGACGGGTGGGCAGGGGAGTCGCCCGAGCGGATCGCCCGGGTCGCCGAAGCGCTGGCAGGCTCGCTGCGCCTGTCGATCGGGGTGTTGCGTGGACCGGTCTCCCCGCGTCTGGAGCCACTGTTGCGCGCGCTCACCCTGACGCTGGCCGAGGATGCCGCGAGCTCGCCGATGATCGTCGACCATCCCGACTCCGAGGCGGCGGTGCGGCATCTGACGGAAGCTGTGCGGCGCAATCCGCAAGCGAGCGTGGCGCTGGGGCGACTGCTGCGCCAGACCGCGGTGCCCGATACGACCGCGGCCCTCGGCGCGGAAGCCGCGGTCTACTCGATGCTGCTGGCGGGCAAGGAGTTTCAGCGGTGGCTCGCCGAACGCGGCGGGCCGAAACCGGTGAACTTCCCCGATCGGCCGCTGGTGCGGCTGGACCGCGACGTCGACCTGCTGTCGGTGACCCTCGACCACCCTGAGCGCCGCAACGCACTGAGTGCCCCACTGCGTGAACAACTTCTGGAAGCCCTGCGGCTCGCCGAACTCGACGACAGCATCGAGCGGGTGCTCCTGCGCGGTGCGGGCCCGGTGTTCTGCAGCGGCGGCGATCTCGATGAATTCGGCACCGCCGTCGATGTGGTCGCCGCCTATCAGGTGCGGCTCGAGCGGGGGCCGTGGCGGGTCGTCGACCGGTTGGGCGAGCGGGTCTCGGCGCAGGTCCACGGCGCGTGTATCGGGGCGGGCATCGAGCTGTCGGCTTTCGCGCACCGGCTGGTCGCGGCGCCGGACACGTACTTCCGGCTGCCCGAGATCGCGATGGGGCTGGTTCCCGGAGCGGGCGGCACCGTCAGCGTCCCGCGGCGGATCGGACGCTGGCGCGCGGCCTGGATGATGCTGACCGGCGATCGGATCGACACCGGTACCGCGTTGCGGTGGGGGCTTGTCGACGCCATCGAGTAGAGAGTTGATAGCTGCTCCCGCGAGGCATACTGAATGTATTACAGTAATGCCTTGTAGGACCGTGTCGTGTTGCCGGCTGTCGACAGTCCGCGGCGAGGTCCCACGGGAAACGGCGGTTCGCTCGAATGAGGTGGTTGCGGAATGGATTTGGGATTGCGGGGCGCGGCAACGGTCGTGGTGGGCGGTAGTCGCGGGATGGGGCTGGCCACAGCGCGCTGCCTGGCGGAGGAAGGCGCCAGGGTCGCGGTGATCGGCCGGTCGGCCGACGATGTCGAGCGTGCGAGCGTCGACCTGGCGCAGCGGGGGAGTACCGACGCGATCGGACTTGTCGCCGACGTGCGCGATACCGGCCAGGTGGCCTCGGTCTTCGCCGAACTGGAGCAACGATGGGGTGGCGAACTCAACGCACTGGTCAACACCGTCGGGCCGAACGTTCAGGGCACGGTCGAGGAACTGTCCGACGATCAGTGGCACGAGGCGGTCGACCACGGTGCGCTCGCCATCGTGCACTGCGTCAACGCGGCGCTGCCGCTGCTACGCAAGGCGCAGTGGGGACGGATCGTGAACTTCTCCGCGCATTCGACTCAGCGCCAGACCACCTCCCTGGTCGCCTACACCGCGGCGAAGGCGATGGTGACCAGCATCTCGAAGAATCTGTCGCTGTTGCTGGCCGAGGAGGAGATCCTGGTCAACGTGGTGTCGCCGGGTACCTTCGTCACTCCCGCGCTCACCGGCTGGGCGCGTTCGGTCGGCATCGACGACGAAGATCCCTACCGGCTCATGGAGGCGATCGGCGCGCATTTCGGGCACCCCGCGCAGATGCCGAGAGCCGGCTTGCCCGAGGAGATCGGCCCGGTCGCGGCGTTTCTGGCCTCGCGCCGCAATTCGTACATGACCGGCGCCAACGTGAATGTCGACGGCGGCTCCGACTTCGTCTGAGCCACTATCGGTTTCGGCCGGACCCGCGAAGGGTCCGGCCCTCGCTGACCTCAGAGCCGATAGTCGCGCAGCACGCCCTTGCCGATGATCCGCTTCTGGATCTCGCTGGTTCCCTCGCCGATCAGCATGAACGGAGCCTCCCGCATGAGACGTTCGATCTCGTACTCGGTGGAGTATCCGTAGCCGCCGTGGATGCGGAAGCTGGCTTGGGTGACCTCGTTGCAGAACTCGCTCGCCAGATACTTGGCCATGCCCGCCGCGACATCGTTGCGCAGCCCGGAATCCTTGAGGCGCGCCGCGTTGACCATCATGAGATGGGCCGCCTCGACCTTGGTGGCCATGTCCGCCAGCGAGAATCCGATCGCCTGATGCTCGACGATGGGTTTGCCGAAGGCTGAGCGCTGCTGGGCGTAGCGCGCGCCGAGTTCGAACGCGCGCAGCGCGATTCCGCAGGCGCGGGCCGCCACATTGACCCGCCCGACCTCGATGCCGTCCATCATCTGCTTGAAACCCTGACCGGGTTCGCCGCCGAGGACGGCGTCGGCCGGGACGACGTGGTTGTCGAGCAGCATCTCGGTGGTGTCGATGCCCTTGTAACCCATTTTGTGGATCTTGCCGGGAATGCTCAGTCCGGAAACGACCTCACCGAATCCGGCGGGTTTCTCGAGCAGGAAAGTGGTGAGATTGTCGTGCGGGCGTTCGTGACCCTCATCGGTGCGGACGAGGGTGGCGACGAGCGTGGCCGTGGAACCGTTGGTCAGCCACATCTTGCGACCGTCGAGCGTGTATTCCCCCGAGTCCCCACGCACGGCCTTGGTACGGATGGCGGCCACGTCCGAACCGAGTTCGGGTTCGGACATGGAGAACGCGGCGCGCACTTCGCCGGTGGCCATGCGCGGCAGGAAATGTCGCCGCTGGGCTGCCGTACCGTGCTGGGCGAGCAGATACGCCACGATGAAATGGGTGTTGATGACGCCGGAGACGCTCATCCAGCCGCGCGCCAGTTCCTCGACGCACAGGGCGTAGGTGAGCAGTGATTCACCGAGGCCGCCGTACTCCTCGGGGATCATCAGGCCGAACAGCCCCATCTCCGCCATCCGGTCGACGATGTCTTGCGGATAGGTATCGGTGTGTTCGAGTTCCTGTGCGACGGGAATGATCTCCTTGTCCACGAATGTGCGCACAGTGGCCAGTATTTCGGTCTGCACCTCGGTGAGGCCGTGAGTTTGTCCGAGTTTCATCGGGAAATCCGTTCGGTGGAATCGGTGCCTGCGTGGCGTGGATCGGCGGGCTCGGCGCGGGTCACAACACCACCACCGTGAGGGTTTCGGCCACCAGCGCCGGTTTGTCCTGCTCCTCGTCCTCGATGACCCACCGAACGGTGAGCAGGCACCGCGACTTCTCGACCGACAGGTCGAGCGGGGTGGCCGACGCCCGTACCCGGGTGCCGACACGCACAGCGGATGGGAAGCGAACCTTGTTGCTGCCGTAGTTGATTCGTGCCGTGCCGAATCCGATGGCGTAGAGGTCGCGGCCGAGGAACGGCAGCATCGACAGGGTCAGGTAGCCGTGGGCGATGGTGGCGCCGTAGGGGCCGTCGGCGGCGCGGGCAGGGTCGACATGGATCCATTGATCGTCGCCGGTGCATTCGGCGAACGCGTCGACTCGTTTCTGGTCGATCGGGATCCACGGTCCCGGCCCGACGGTATCGCCGATCGCGGCCGAGAGGTCATCGAGTGAGGTGAAGGTGTGCGCGGCCATGATCACACCACCCGCTCGAAGACGGCGGCCAGGCCCTGGCCGCCGCCGATGCACATCGTCTCCAGCCCGTAGCGCAGTTCGCGTCGGTGCAGTTCCCTGGCCAGGGTGGCCAGCATCCGCCCGCCGGTGGCGCCCACCGGATGTCCGAGAGAGATGCCCGAGCCGTGCACGTTCGTGCGTTCGAGATCCCGGTCGCCGAACTTCCATTCCCGCATGACGGCGAGAGCCTGCGCCGCGAACGCTTCGTTGAGTTCGATCAGGTCGATGTCGGAGAGGGAGAGCCCCGCGTGGCGCAGGGCGGCGTCGGTGGCGGGGACCGGCCCGATCCCCATGACATCGGGTCGCACACCGGCCACTGCCCACGACTTCAAGGTGACCAACGGGGTGAGGCCCAGTTGTTCGGCAGTCTCCCTGGTGGTCACCAGACACATCGACGCCGCGTCGTTCTGCCCGCTGGCGTTGCCCGCGGTGACCGTCGATTCCGGATCGATCGCGGCCCGAACGGGTTTCAGCGCGGCGAGTGATTCGAGGGTGGTGTCGGCGCGGGGGTGCTCATCGGAGTCGATCACCGAATCGCCGCGCCGCGAGGAGACCGTGACCGGAATGATCTGCTCGGCGCTCGCACCGCTGTGGGCGGCGTCGATGGCACGCTGGTGGGAGGTGACCGCCAGCCGATCCTGTTCTTCCCGGGGGATGGCGTAGGTCCGGCGCAGATTCTCGGCGGTTTCGAGCATGCCGCCGGGCACCGGATAGTCCTTGCCGCCGGCGGTTTCGCGTCCGCGAGCCAGCGCATCGTGGACCCGGACCCCGCCACGCGCACCGCCCCAGCGCATATCGAGCGAGTAGAACGGGGTGTTGGTCATGCTCTCGACACCACCTGCGACCACCACCTCACTGGCACCACTGGTGACCTGCATGACCGCCTGGATCACCGACTGCAACCCGGATCCGCAGCGTCGATCGATCTGCATGCCGCCGACGGTCACCGGTAGCCCGGCGTCGAGGGCCACGACTCGGCCGATGGCAGGCGCCTCGCTGTTGGGATAGCAATGGCCCAGGATCACGTCGTCCACGGCAGCGGGGTCGATCCCGGTACGCTCCAGCAGCCCGCGCAGGGCGATGACACCGAGATCGACCGCGGTGAGCGAGGAGAACACCCCGCCGTAGCGTCCGATGGGGGTGCGGACAGGTTCACAGATCACTGCTTCACGCATGGGTGCGGTCTCCGTCATGGTCGAATTCGGCGGTCAGAACGGTGTGTTCGACAGTTCGGTCGGTGCCCTCACCGGTACGGACGGCGAGTTCGAGGTCGACATCGGCGTCGCGACGCTGGATGCGGGCCGGTTCGGCGCAGAACAACGGCGCGAGATTGCGGTGACGCAATCGGGCCGGAGTCGCCTGCGGCCGTTCCCGTCGCAGGGTCTCGGCCATGGCCAGGGTCATGAGTGGTCCGTGCACCACCAGCGCCGGATATCCCTCGACGCCGGTCGCGTAGAGCCAGTCGTAGTGGATACGGTGGGAATTGGCCGTGGCCGCGCTGAAACGCATCAAGACAGTGGGATCTGTGCGCAATTCCCAGTCCCATTCGGCCACGCGTCGCAACGGTCTACCCGCTGCCGCGGGGGCGGGCGGTGTCGCGATGCCGGCACCGGGTTTCGGGGCCTCGCGATAGATGAGATTCTGGCGTTCCACCACAGCGAGCGTGTCCGCTCCGGTGTAGAGCCGGATTTCGACATCGACCACCACCAGCGGTCCCGTCCGCCCGTTCTTGGGCGTCACCGCGACAACTCGCGATTCGCGCCGCACCGTCGACCCGATGGTCACCGCCTCGTGCAGTACCACGTCGCCGCCGGCGAACATGCGCCGCGGCAGCTCGACCGGAGGCAGGAACGAGCCACGGGCCGGGTGTCCGTCGGTCCCGATCGAAGACGACACGGGCCAGCGGGCCAGCGCCGCCCAATGCCACAGCGGCGGAAGCGGATCGCCCGCTCCGATCGAGGGTGCGCCGGAGTCGAGGACCGCGCTCAGCGCGGCGACCGGTGCCGGATCGACGTATTCGTCGGTGACGACGGTGTGTGCCTGCCACGCGGTCACATGAACCGCCCGCCGGTCACTTCCAAGGTGGTGCCGGTCATATACGAGGACAGGTCAGAGGCGAGGAAGAGCGCGACGCCGGCGACCTCCTCCGGTTCACCCGCCCGCGACATCGGGATCTCCGCCATCTTCTGGTCCCAGACGTGGCCGGGCATCGCCGTGGTCATCGGCGACCGGATCAGGCCGGGTTGGATCGCGTTGACGCGCACCCCGAATCGGGCCGTTTCCTTGGCCGCCGCCTTGGTCAGACCGATGATGCCCGCCTTCGCGGCCGAATAGTTGGTCTGCCCGGCCATGCCCACTTTGCCCGAGAGCGAGGAGATGTTGACGATGCTGCCACGTCCTTGCTCCCGCATGATCGTGGCGGCGAGTCGGGTCCCGTGCCAGCTGCCCTTCAGGTGCACTGCCACGACCTGGTCGAAATCGTCCTCGCTCATCGTGCGCATGGAGGCGTCGCGGGTGATGCCCGCGTTGTTGACCATGACATCGACCGAGCCGAATTCGCCGGTCGCGGTGGCGAGCAGCGCCGAGACATCGGCGGCGCTGGTCACGTCGCAGCGGACCGCGCGAACACCGTCCGAGCCCAGCGCCTCCTGCGCCGCGTCAGGATTCAGGTCGCCGACGACCACTCGCGCACCCTCGCGCAGGAAGGTCGACGCGATGGCAAGGCCGATGCCCTGCGCCCCGCCGGTGACGACCGCGACGCGGCCCTCGAGAAGTGACATGGTGTGGAATCCTTTCGGCGATGCGCATTCAGTACTGCGTCGAGCCCAGGTCGACCGCGATCTGGGCGGCGGTGATGTAGCGGGACTCGTCGTCGGCCAGCCAGCTGACAGCGGCGGCGACGTCCTCGGGCATGGCCACCCAGTCCGGGAGGAACGGTGTCGTCATGTGTCCGAGTTGAGGATTGGATTCGAGCGCGCGGCCCAGCGCGGCGACCATGTCCCCGCTGCCCATGGGTGTCAGCACGGCGCCCGGATGCACGCTGTTGACCCGGATCCGATGTTTGCCGAGTTCGGCGGCCAATCCCCTGGCGATACCGGTCACCGCGTGTTTGCTGGCGGTGTAGTGAACCATGAACGGCTGCATCTTCAGCCCGGCGGCGGAGCTGATCAGGATGATCGAGCCGCCGCGCCCACCGTTGATGATGTGGTCGGCTCCGGCGATCGCGGTGTTCCAGGTGCCGGTGACATTGATGTCGATGACATCGCGAAACGACTCGGAGGTGATCTCGTTCCACCGCTGCGGGATACAGATGCCAGCATTGGCGACGACGATGTCGAGCCGTCCCAACGTGGCGACCCCGTCGTCGACAGCGGCGCGCAACCCGTCCAGGTCGCGGGTGTCGACGGTGGCGGCGACGATGCGGCGGCCGGTCGCTTCGACCAGTCGGACCGTCTCCTCGAAATCCTCTGGCGTGGCCGAATCGTAGGGAACCGCGGCCGGCAGCGGGCCTGCGAGATCGACGGCGATGATGTCGGCGCCCTCGCGTGCCAGGCGCACCGCGTGCGCACGGCCTTGTCCGCGCGCTGCGCCGGTGATGAAGGCGACCTTGTCGCTGTGTCGGCCGGTCACGTTTTCTCCTCGGGCTGTCGGGCGCTCACGGATCGTGTGGGACAGGGGTGGTGATCCCCGCCCGCGGACACAGCACCAGAACTCATTATCGTATGTTTTATCGTAAAGACAACAGTATTGCGTCAGGACACCTTATGGCCCGACCGTTCGCGGTGCAAGAACGACCGCGTCGGGTTCGGGCCCGCTGTTACAGTTGTCATTACTGGATTACTGTCTATTCGCGAATCGTCGCATCGTTCTCGGTGGCGAACGGGTGTCATCGCGAGGGAGGAGCGGCGCGGATGTCGAAGGTTGTCGGGTTCATCGGAGCAGGTCAGATGGGCGAGCCGATGGTGGTTCGCCTGGTGGCGGCAGGTCATCGGGTCGTGGTGTACGCGCGGAAGGAGGCGGTGCGGGAACGGCTGCGGGCGGCGGGAGCCGAGGTCGTCGACTCGGTGCGGGAGGTCGCGGTCGCGGGCGAGGTGATCATCGCGTGCCTGTTCTCGGATCACCAGCTACGCGAGGTGCTGTCGGGGCCGGAGGGAGTGCTCGCGACGGCGCGGGAAGGTGCGGTGGTGGTCTCGCACACGACCGGTGCGGTCTCGACGATCACCGAGCTGGCCGGTGCGCGACCCGACGGTCCGGTCCTGCTCGACGGACCGGTCAGCGGATCGGCCGACGACATCGCCGCAGGGCGGCTCACGGTATTACTCGGTGGGCCGTCGGACGCGGTCGAGACCGTCCGGACGGTGCTGTCCGCCTACGCGAGCACCCTCTTGGCCACCGGTGCGCTCGGCAGCGCGCTCGGTGTGAAACTGGTCAACAACGCCCTGTTCGCCGCGAACGCCCAACTGGTGGCTGTGGCCGCCGAAGTCGGCCGCAAGCTGGGCATCGAGGAAGCGCAGCTGCTGGAGGCGCTGTCGGCGGCCAGCGGCAACAGCTACGCGGCCGATTCGATTCGGCGCACCGGCGGTCTGGCGAAATTCGAGAAGCGCGCCGCGCCGTTCCTGCGCAAGGACGTCGCCGCCTGCTTGACCGCGACCGCCGACCTCGGCATCGACCTCGGCGGTCTGGGGGCCGCGATCGCCGACGGTCCGCTCGACTTGAGCTGACGCCGGGCGGACCGAGTCGGCCACAGCCCTGCAGTGGTGGCCGACCCGGCCGGTCGTTACTCGGCGGCTCGCTCGGCATTCTTGATCAGCCCGCCGCCGATGATCAGGCGCTGGATCTCGCTGGTGCCCTCGTACAACCGCAGCAGCCGGACGTCACGGTAGATCCGTTCCACGGCCACATCGCGCATGTACCCCGTGCCGCCGTGCACCTGCACCGCCGAATCGGCTACCCGCCCGGCCATTTCGGTGCAGAACAGTTTGGCCACCGACGGGGCGACCCGCCGATCCTCGCCCGCCACCCAGGCGCGCGCGGCGTCGCGAACCAGGGCGCGGCCCGCCATCACTCCGGTCTGCATATCGGCCAGGTGAGCCTGGACCAACTGAAACCGCCCGATGGGGGTGCCGCCCTGGGTGGCGGTCGCGGCGTAGGCGACGGATTCGTCGAGCGCCCGCTGCGCCGTGCCCACCGCTAGTGCCGCGATATGGACACGACCCCGCGCCAGCGAGGTCATCGCCGCGCGGTAGCCGATGTCCTCGCTACCGCCGACGAGTGCGTCGGCGCCGACGCGGACATCGTGGAAATACACCTCGGCGGTCCACGCGCCCTCTTGGCCCATCTTGCGGTCCTTGGGGCCGACTGTCACGCCGGGGGCGTCGGCGGGAACCAGGAACACCGAGATGCCCGCGCCGTCCTCGTCGGCCGGACGGGTGCGGGCGAAGACGACGAACAGATCGGCGACCGGTGCGTTAGTGATGAAGCGCTTCTCGCCGTTGATGATCCAGCCGTCACCTGACCTGGTCGCGCTGGTGCGCAGCGCCGCGGGATCGGACCCCGCACCGGACTCGGTGAGCGCGAACGACGCGACGACAGCGCCGGAGGCGATGTGCTCGAGCCATCGAGATTTCTGTTCCTCGGTGCCGAACCCGACCAGGACCTGACCGGCGATACCGTTGTTGGTGCCGAACAGTGAGCGCAGCGCGAGCGTGGTGTAGCCGAGTTCCATGGCCAATTCGACGTCCTGGGCGAGATCGAGTCCGAGGCCGCCCCATTCCTGGGGGATCGCGTAGCCGAACAGGCCCATGGCCTTGGCCTGACGCGCGATCTCGTCGGGCATCCGGTTCTGTTCGGCGATCTCGCGCTCTCGCCCGACGACCACGTTTCGTACGAAATCCTTGGTCTGCGCCAGTATTTCGCGGAAGTCCTCCGCGGTGACCGCGCTGATGGCGGTGGATGCGCTCGTCATGGCAGGGCCTCCTCGTCACGGCGCTTCGCGGCCGTGGTGCTCGATGTGTCTGGTGGGCAAGTGGCCCGATGCGCCGTCTTGACCGGACGCACGTAATGTCTAACATTACTGTAATACCAGCGGTAAGTGATACGGGAGCTGTGTCGAGCATCGTGCTCACGGCGCGGACCTCGATGGACAGGGCGGTACAACGATGACTGCGTACGACACGGGCGTGCTGATTCTCCGAGTGTGTCTCGGCCTCACCATGGCCGCGCACGGCTACCAGAAGTTCTTCGGGGGTGGGCGGATACCGGGCACCGCCCGCTGGTTCGACAGCATCGGGATGCGGCCGGGCATCGTGCACGCGCGCCTTGCCGCGAGCAGCGAGATCGGCGTCGGCCTCGCGCTGGCCTTCGGGTTGCTCACACCGATCGCGGCCGCGGGGTTCGTCGCGCTCATGCTGGTCGCCGCCTGGACGGTGCACAGGTCCAAGGGCTTCTTCATCGTGGGAGAGGGCTGGGAGTACAACCTGGTGCTGGCGGTGGGCGCGGTGAGTGTGGCCACCCTCGGTCCCGGCCGGATCAGTCTCGACCAGTTGATCTTCGGCACCGACCGGGTGGACGGCTGGTGGGGATTCGACCTCGCCGTCGGCCTCGGCCTCGCGGCCGGGGTCGGCCAGCTCGCACTGTTCTACCGGCCGCCGGCTCCCGCCCGGTCCTGAGTGAATCGCAGGGCGACAGATGTCGATACAGGATCACGACGAGAGCTCCGCCGCGACCGAGCTCGTGACAGCACTCGCCGAGGGGCTCGCGGGCTTCGGCGAGCGGCCGTGCATAGAGTTCGAGCGGCGCTGGTATTCCGGCAACGCCGTGCGAGCCTACATCCACCGGATCACCGCGGAGTTGGACCGTGCGGGCGTGCGCGCCGAGGACTCGATCGGGATCGTCGTCCGCAATCGGGTGCCGCACGCGGCCGCGATCCTCGGGTTCATCACGCAACGTCGTCCGGTCACGATGATCAACTCGTATCAGTCGGCCTCGGGCATCGCCCGCGACATCGAACAGACACGTCCGGTCGCGGTGATCGCCGATCGGCTTGACTGGACGGCGCCGGTTGTGGCCGCCTGCGAGCGGGTGGGCGGTGCCGGGATCGCGGTGGCGCTGGAGGAGCCCTCGGTCGAGACCGTCGTGCACGGTGACCGGTCGACCGGCCGAGTCGCCGATCAGGTGACAACCGTGCCCGGCTTGCACATCCTGACCAGCGGAACGACCGGCCCACCCAAGCGGGTGCCGATTCCGCTGTCGGCGTTGGGACATACGGTCCGCACCATGACCGGCGGGGTGACCGTCGCCGATCCCGACGATCCGCCGGAATTGGTGTACTGGCCGTTCGGGAGTATCGGTATCTGTCAGCTGCTCGCGGCGCCGTTCCTCGGCAAACGCATGGTGTTGCTGGAGAAGTTCACGGTCGAGGAATGGGTGCGGGCGGTCAAGACCTACCGGGTCACTCGGACCGGCGTGCAACCGACGATTCTGCGCATGCTGCTGGAAGCCGAGGTGCCGCCGCAGGACCTGTCGTCCCTGGAATATCTGCCGGGTGGATCCGGCCCGCTCGAGCCGGAACTGCGTGCGGAATTCGAACGCCGCTACGCCATTCCACTGCTGTGGGCCTATGGTGCCACCGAGTTCGCCGGCTCGGTGTGTGCGTGGACGCCGCAGTTGCACGAGCGATTCGGTGCGACCAAGGCCGGCAGCGTCGGTGTGCCGCTGCCCGGAGTGCGCGTGCGCATCGTCGACGCGGTGACCGGTGCGCAGGTGGGTGTCGGCGCGACGGGACTGCTCGAGGCCGAGGTGGCCGCGCTCGGTGCCACCTGGGTACGGACCACCGATCTGGCCTCCGTGGATGCCGACGGGTTCGTGACGATTCACGGGCGAGCCGACGGCGCGATCAATCGTGGCGGTTTCAAGATCCTGCCCGAAACCGTGCGTGCCGCCCTGCTCACCCATCCCGCGGTACGGGATGCGTGTGTTGTCGGCGTCCCGGACAGCCGATTGGGTCAGGTACCTTTCGCCGCCGTGCAGCCGCGTCGCGAAGTGCCGAAACCCACGGAAGCGGACCTGATCGCACACCTGCGAGACCAGCTGCCGAGCCACCATGTGCCCGTCGCGATCGCCGTAGTCGACGATCTTCCGCGCAATGCCGCGCTGAAAGCCAGGACGGACGCGGTGGCCGCCCTGTATGCCGGGCGTTGACATCGACGGGGTCTCGGCGCGACTGGTTGATCGCGCCGGGACCCGGCCGATGTCGAAGGCGTAGCGCCCGTTCGGGTGCTAGCTGCCCGTGGTCGCCGATCCGTCCGTCGCGAAGCTCACCGTCGCGAAATTCACGGTCGCCAGCGCCGCCAACGCGCCGTCCTCGCCGTCGAATACCTCGACCTGGACCACGATCGACCGTTTGCCCGCGTGCACGATCTTGCTCACCGCGCGCGCGGTGCCCTCGGTGATCGGGCGGAAGTAGCGCACGCTCAGATCCGAGGTGACGATACCGGCGTTCGGCGGCCGGGACTCCAGAGCGAGGGTGCCCGCCGCGATGTCGGCCAGTGTCGCGATCAAGCCGCCCTGCAGCCCGCCGGAGGTGTTGACGACGTGCGGTGCGACAGGCAGCTCCCAGATGAGCGAGCCGTCGAGGTCGGTCGCCTTGCGGAAGCCGATGTGGTCGAGTAGTCCAGTGATCTCTCGGATAGTCGACATCATGTCGGATCACCACTTTCGGAATGTGGCCGTGGGCCGATGGGGGTTGCGGTGAAGTGCGCGCGGACCGCGGACAGGTCCGCCTTGCCCGACGGGGTACGCGGAATCGCCTCTACGACAGCGATATCGGTGGGGATCTCGTAGCGGGCCAATCGAGTGCTCAGGTAGTCGACCAACTCGTCGACCTCGGTGTGGCGACCCGCGCGCAGCTCGACCATGGCGACCGGGGTCTCGCCGAGCCGGTCGTCGGTCCTGGCGACGACCGCCGCGCCGCGGACCGCGGGATGTTCCTCCAGCGCGGCGCGCACATCATCGGGCATGATCTTGAATCCACCTCGGATGATGGCCTGATCGGCACGTCCGAGAATCCAGAGGAACCCCTCGGCGTCGATGCGGGCGATATCGGTGGTCCGCACCCAGCTCGCGGTGGGACCGAGCTGGCCGGGTGCGACCTCGAGCAGGCCGGGCACGTCGGGCCCGAGCGCGGTGCCGTCCTCGTCGACCACCCGCAGGCGGGCGCCGCCACTGGCACGGCCGACGCTGCCGCGCTTGGTATTCCAGAACTGCCGGTGGTCGGGAAGCGTCCAGCCGGCGACGCCGCCGCCGAATTCGGTGGCGGCATACGACGTCAGGACCGGAATGCCGAACTTGTCCTGGAAGGCGTCGGCGTCGGCGGCCGACAGCGGCGCGGTGCCCGAGGTGACCACCCGGACGCCGTCGAGATCCGCGGGGCCGAGGTCGGAGTGCAGCACCATCCGCAGGGCGGCGGGTACCAGTGACACCGCGCCCGGCCGGTGCGCCCGCACCGCCGCCGCCCAGCGGTCGAGGTCGAAGCGCGGCAGGAAGACGAACGGCCTGGCATCGACGACACACTGCAGAATGCGGAAGATACCGCCGATGTGCACCAACGGGGCATTGACGATCGCGACGCCACCGCGCGGCGCGGTCGGTGCGGCGGCCTGCTCGAAGTCGGTGCCGATGACGCTGCGCGCCAGCATGTCGTAGGTGATCTCGACGCGCTTGGGCGGCCCGGTGGTCCCGCTGGTGAGCATGCGGACGGCGATCCCCGGCAACGGGGTGCCCGCGTCGTGCTCGCCGATCGGCTCGCTGGGGATCGGTGTGGTGTCGAGGTCGGCGATGGTCACGGTCGCGGCCCCCGGCCCGACGAGCCCGGCCAGGTCCGCCTGCCCGCCGATCACCAGTGGCAATTCGAGCGCGGCGATATCGGATCGAGTGCGGTCGTCGCCACGGGAGGGGTTGATCACCACGACGGTGCCGCCGCTGAGCAGCACGCCGAGGAACGCGGCCACGTGTTCGGGGCGGTTGCGCAACAGGATGCCGACCTGGCACGGCGTTGTGATCAGCGCGCTGACGCGTCGTGCGGTCTCGGCGAGTTCGCCCCAGCTGTGCCAGGTTCCGTCGAATTCGATGGCCCGTGAACTCGGCGCCAGGTCGAGGACTCCGGCGATGCGCCCGCTCAGTGGATGGTCGTGGGTGTCGGTCATCAACGAATCCTCGGTTCGGTCGAAATGCCGCGGCGTTGTTGATCCCCCGCGGCCGCGGCGAGTTCCGCCTTGGCGATCGGATTGCCGAGGCGGGTGTAGATGAGGCCCTGATCGAGTGCGGCCCGGTAGGGCTTGTCCAGCGATTCCCAAATCGCCTTCACCGTGCCCTGGGTCGCCGTCGGCGGCTTGGCCGCGATGCCGGCGGCGATGGCGTGCGCGCGTTCCCAGAGTTGTTCGCGGGTCACGATTTCGGTTACCAGGCCGATGCGCAGCGCGGTCTCGGCGCAGACCCGTTCGTCGTTACCCATCAACGCGATGCGCAGGGTCTCCCCGAGCCCGACCCGGCGCATGAGTCCGATCGGCTCCAGCGCGCACACCAACCCCGCCGACACATGGGAGTCGAAGAAGGTGGCATCGTCGGAACAGATCACCACGTCGGACTCGTTGACGAAGTAGAACGCGCCGGCGGTGCACAGGCCGTTGACCGCGCACACCACCGGTTTCCACATCTTCTGCCACTTGGGGCTCAACAGCTCGCCGGGGTCCTCGTGATGCCAGATCCCGTCGGGCTGCCCGTAGGCGGATTTGATGTCGAGCCCCGCGCTGAAGGCGCGAGTGCCTGCCGCGCGCAGGACGACCGCGTTGACCGAGTCGTCGAGCCTGATCCGGCGCCACGCGTCGCGCACCTCCTCGCACATGGTGCGGTCGAAGGCGTTGAGTCGTTCGGGGCGGTTCAGGGTGAGGGTGGCGACCCGGTCGTCGGCGTCGATGTCGAGCGTGATCGTGCTGTAGTCGGCGCTCATCGGCACTGCCATTCCGGGGCGCGCTTCTCGACGAACGCGCGCGGTCCCTCGAGCGCGTCCTCGGTGCGGGTGACCCGTTCGCGGAACGACTCGGCCAGCATCTCGGCCTCGTGCATCGGCACGTCCAGGCCCTTGACGATCGCCAGTCGGGTCCCGCGAACCGCCAGCGGCGCATTGGAATTGAGGGTGTCGGCGATCTCGCGGGCCCGCTCGAGCAGGCGGTCGTGCTCGACGACCTCGGTGATCATGCCCAGCTCGTAGGCGCGTTGGGCGCTCATCCGCTCGTGCTTGCCCATCATCGCCATCCGCAGGGCCACGGTGCGCGGGAGCACCCGCGCCAGACGGACCACCTCTCGGCCCGCGACGAGCCCGATGCTCACATGGGGATCGAAGAAGGTCGCTCGATCCGAGGCGATGATGATGTCGCCGGTGGTCACCCAGTCCAGGCCCGCGCCGCAACAGATTCCGTTGATCGCGACAACAATCGGTTTGGTCATGGTCCGGAAGGGCGGGGTGCCCTCCTGCGGAGCCTCCCACTGCTCGTAGGTCGACAGGTACGGCTTCTCGTTGAGGACCTTGCCGTCGCCGGGGATCGCCTTGACATCGGCGCCGGTGCAGAAGGCACGACCGTTCGCGGTCACGATGAGCAGCCAGACCTTGTCGTCGTTCTCGGCCTCGTCGTAGGCGGCGCGCAGTTCGGTGATCATGTGCGGGCTCAGCGCGTTGAGGGCCTCGGGCCGGTTCAGCGTGATGGTGGCCGTGTGCCCGTCTACCTCGTAGCCGATGGTGTCGAACGGCATGCATTCCTCCTGGGGGACAGGGCGTGGCCCATACTGTTAGATATACAGTAGACAATACCGTTATGGTTCTGCCAAGGTGACGTGAAGTACCGACGAGGAAAGAGTGGCGATGGCCGAGAACGGGACCACACCTTCGGGCGGCACGGGAGCCGACCGGCCCGCCGGGGGGAGTACGAGCAAGGGCGTCCTCGACGGTGTGCGGGTGCTCGACTACGGCCGGTTCATCGCCGCCCCGTGGTGCACCGCGATCCTGGCCGACATGGGCGCCGATGTCGTCCGCGTCGAGAAGCGCGAGGGCGGCGAGGACCGTTGGGTGCAGGCGGTGACCGAGGGCGGCGAGGGCGGCACGTTCCTGCAGTGCAACCGCAACAAGCGGTCGCTGACTCTGGACTCGACCACACCCGACGGCGCCGAGATCACCCGGCGCCTCGTGGCAGGCGCCGACATCGTCGTCGCCAACATGCCGTTGGCCGGAATGCAGGCCAGCGGACTCGATTACGACACCCTGCGCGCGGTCAAGGCCGACATCATCCTGGCCAGCGCCACGGCCTACGGCGAGGGCGGTCCCTACAGTGACCGCATCGGTTTCGACGGTGCGGGCCAGGTCATGTCGGGCGCTACCCACCGCCAGGGCCTGCCCGAGCAGCCGATCCGCACCACAGTCCCCTACACCGACTTCGGCACCGCGATGACACTGGCCATCGGGGTCATGATGGCCCTGTTCCACCATCGCGCCACCGGCGAGGGCCAGCACGTCGAGGGCGCGCTGCTGCCGACCGCGCTGATGATGAGCAACGCGTTCCTGATCGAGCGCGACCTGCTCGGCGTCGACAAACCGCGCATGGGCAATCGGGGGACTTCGGTCGCGCCGTGCGACCTCTACGAGGTCACCGACGGCTGGGTGCTGCTCCAGGTGGCCGGGCAGCCGATGTTCCGCCGCTGGTGCCGGTTGATCGGCCGGGAGGATCTCATGGACGACCCGCGCTTCGCCGGTGACGACCTGCGCTGGCAGCACAGCGACTTCCTCAACGACCTCATGCAGGACTGGTGCCGGGGTCGCACCAAGGTCGAGGTGCTCGCGGCGCTCGAGCAGTTCAAACTGCCCGCGGCGCCGATGCACAGCACCCAGGACGTGCTCGAGGACCCGCACGTCGAGAAGCTGGGCTACCTCGAGCGGATCGACTATCCGGGAGCGTCGAAGCCGGTGCCGATCGTCGGAACCCCGTTCCGGATGTCGCGCACACCGGGACGGATTCGGCGGCGCGCGCCGCTGCTCGGCGAGCACACCGGGCAGATCCTGGCCGATCTCGGTTACAGCCCCGACGAGGTGGCCGACCTGCGCGAGCGGCAGGTCGTCTGATGACCACGCCGACCACCGCGCGCTACGGACAGCGCGCGCCCATCCCCCTCGAACAAGGAAGAGACAGTCGATGACCAGTTCCAGTACCGCCGAGGGCCGCGTGCTCTACGAGGTCGATCCCGATCGCAGGATCGCCACCATCACGCTGAACAACCCGTCGCAGCGCAACTCCTACAACGCCGAGATGCGGGACGGGATCGCGCGCTATCTGGACGAGGTCGCCGAGGATGACGACATCACCGTCGTGCTGCTGCGCGGCGCCGAAGGGGTGTTCAGCACCGGCGCCGACATGAACAACGCCTACGGCTGGTACGGGGAGCGTCCCGCGACCAACGGCGATCGGCCCGCCAAGAGCCGACCGAGTCAGCGCCGCCGACTCACGGTGGACCGCAAGTCCTTCGGCTTCTACCACAATTTCATGGGCTTCCCGAAGGTCACCGTCGGCGAGATCAGCGGCTACGCGCTGGGCGGCGGATTCGAAATGGCCCTGATGACCGACATCTCGGTCATCGCCCGCGACGCGAAGATCGGCATGCCCGCCGCGCGGTTCCTCGGCCCGGCGCTGGGCAGCCTGCACATGTTCTTCCATCGGCTCGGCCCGGTGCTCGCGCGCCGGATGCTGCTCACCGGCGACATCATCGAGGCGGGCACGCTCGAGCACCTCGGTGTCTTCACCGAGACCTGCGATTCGGCGGCGGTCACCGCGCGGGCGCGCTACTGGGCCGAGAAGGCGGCGAAGATGCCGGCCGACGGTGTGGTGATCGCGAAGGAGGCGTTCCGGATGGTCGAGCAGAGTCAGGCCTATCAGGGCGAGGAGGTGGCGAGCTATCTGTTCCACGCCTACGGCACCAACCTGCAGTTCTCGCCGGGAGAATTCAATTTTGTGAAGACCAGGGCCGAGCACGGCACCAAGGAGGCGTTCCGGCTGCGCGACGCCCACTTCCACGTGCCCGAGCCGGAACTGGACTAGCGAGAACCTGACAATTGAGGCCCGGGTCCCTGCGGGGGCCCGGGCCTCAATTGTGTTGCGGTGTCGCGTTACATCACCAGGCCGCCGTCGACCGGCAGCACCTGGCCGGTGACGAACGACGCCGCGTCGGAGGCGAGGAAGACGAACGCGCCCGCCACCTCGGCAGGCTCGGCCCAGCGCCGCAGCGGAATGCGATTGAGCATCTGCTCGGCGAACTTCGGATCGGTGCGGATCGTGGCGGTCATCGGGGTGGCCGCGGCCGGGGCGAGCGCGTTGACGGTGATCTGCTTGCGGGCGAGTTCGCGGGCCAGCGATTTCGTCATGCCGACGATGCCGGATTTAGCCGCCGAGTAATTGACCTGGCCGAGCGTGCCGACCAGTCCCGCCGACGAGGTCACATTGATGACGCGGCCGGTGCCGTCGGTCGGCAGGTACGCCAGCGCTGCCTGCGTCACGCGGAACGCGCCGAGCAGGTGGATGTCGAGCATCCGCAGCACCGATTCCTCGGTGGTGGCACCGAACATCGCGGGTTCGGTGGCGCCGGCGTTGTTCACCACGATATGCAGTGTCCCGTCGGCCAACTCCGCGGCGGCACTCGCGGCCGCATCGGCGGCGGCCCGGTCGCGAACATCGAGCGCCGCGGCGGCGGCTCGGCCACCGTCGGCGACGATCTTCTCGGCGGTGACCGCCGCGGCGGCGCCGTCGATATCGGTGACAAGGACCGCCGCACCCTGGGCGGCCAGCGCCGCGGCGACGGCCGCGCCGATGCCGCCGGCCGCACCGGTGACCAGCGCCGAACGGCCGGTGAGATCGAAGATGTTACGGGTGGTCACAGGGCTCCTCGGAGTCGAAAAGGGCTGGCTCGGTGTGGGCGGTCGACCCGCCGCGCGTCAGCGGACATCGAAGGTCACCGGCAGCGAACTCGGCGAGCGGAACGGCTGGCCGAAGATGTGGGGGTCACCGTCGGGCAGCAGAGTGATATTGGTCAGTCGCGACAGCAGTGCCTCCATGGCGACGCGCGTCTCCAGGCGGGCCAGGTGCAACCCGAGGCAGGTGTGCGCGCCCGCGGTGAAGCTGATGTGCGGGATGTGCGGCCGGAAGATATCGAATTCCTCGGAACGCTCCCACCGGGTCTCGTCACGGTTCGCCGAGCCGAGGCAGACATCGACGACCGCCCCCGCGGGGATGGCCACGCCCTCCAATTCGGTGTCCTCGGTGACGTAGCGCTGCACCAGTGTCAATGGTGTCTCGAACCGCAGGCCCTCTTCGATCGCCTGCGGGAGCAGGCTGTGATCCTGTTGGATCGCGGCGAATTGCTCGGGGTGGTTGAGCAATTGGAACAGCAGGTTCCCCGACGAGCGGTAGGTCGTTTCCAGGCCCGCGGGCAACAGCAGCCGGAGGAAGGAGTAGATCGCGCGGTCGCTGAGCTTCTCGCCGTCGATATCGGCGGTGACCAGGTCGCTGATGATGTCATCACTCGGAGTGGCTCGCCGCTGCTCGATATGACCGAGGAAGTACTCCTTCAGTTCCTTGGAAGCTTGCAGCGCCCTCGGCACGTTGCCCGCGTAGCTGATGATCGCCACGGCGGCGTCCCGGAAGAAGGGCAGGTCCTCGGCCGGTAGCCCGAGCAGGCGGGCGATAACCCGGGTGGGGAACTCGAAGGTGAAGTCGCGGACCAGGTCCGCGCGTCCCTCGTCGATGAATTCGTCGATGAGTTCGTCACAGATCGGGCGGACCACCTCGGGTTCCCACACGGCCAGCGACTGCGGTTTGAAGGCCGCCGACACCAAGTTGCGGTGGGCGCGGTGCGGTGCCCCGTTCATCGCCAGGATGGTGGGGCCCATGAACACGCCGATCGTCGCGTCGTAGAGCTGGGTGCTGAACACCGTGTTGTTGCGCAAGACCTTGTTCACCGCGGACCACGACATCACGGCGTAGGTATCGGTGGGGCGCAGTTCCTTCGGGGTTCTGGAGTAGTCCATCACCGTCCCGTGGAATACGCCGCCCGCGCGCCGCCGCGCGGCGAAGAAGGGGTAGGGATCGTGGGGATCGGGAACGTCCCCCATCGTCTCTGCTCGGTCCTCAACTGGGCTGTTCACAGCTCACCTCTGGCTTCGTCACACCGTACGAGTATTGGGAGTAATACTTACTGTAAGACATACAGTATCTGACCGGCATCCGGGTCGGCAATGCGACTGCCGAGGTGAGGGCCTCGAACGTGGGGCGGCGGGCGGCGAGGGTACCGCACCGATCGAGCGCTCCGTAGCTGTTACGGAAAGCTTGACAGTAAGGGTAACTATAAATCAGTCTTGTGGGCGAGACAACGCCGTCGACGCGGGTGCGTGCGAGGTGGTGGTTGCTGGGTTGCCAGCTCGGAACGGGAAAAGGTGCTGATAGTGATGCCGATCGTTGATGAGGCCGCGAACGTACTGGCGGATCCCTCCGCCTACGCCGACGAGCCGCGTTTGCACGCCGCGTTGGCCGCGCTGCGGGCGGGCAAGCCGGTCTCGCGGGTGGAAGTGGCGGGGTACAAGCCGTTTTGGGCGATCACCAAGCACGCCGACGTGATGGCGGTCGAGCGGGCGAACAGTCAGTTCACGAACTGGCCGCGCCCGGTGTTGATGACGGCGGAGTCCGACGAGATGCAAGCCGCGATCGGGATCCGGACGCTGATCCATATGGATGATCCGCAGCATCGGGTGGTGCGGGCGATCGCGGCGGACTGGTTCGGTCCGAAGGCGATGAAGGCGATGGGTGAGCGGATCGAGGAACTCGCGAAACGATACGTGGATCGAATGCGAGACACCGGGGGTGAGTGTGATTTCGTGTCCGAGATCGCGGTGAATTTCCCGTTGTACGTGATCATGTCGTTGCTCGGGGTGCCGGAGTCCGATTTTCCGTTGATGCTGAAGTTGACTCAGGAGTTGATGGGCTCCGATGACGATGAGTTGAAGCGGTCGACGCCGCCGGACGAGGCGATGAACGCGTTGGTGGAGATGTTCACGTTCTTCACCGCGTTGACGAACTCTCGACGGGAGCAGCCGACCGATGATCTGGCGTCGATGATCGCGAACGCGAAGGTCGATGGTGAGCTGTTGTCGGATGTGGATGTGGTGTCGTATTACGCGATTATCGCGACCGCGGGCCACGATACGACGAGTAGCAGTATTTCGGGTGGTGTGCGGGCGTTGATCGAGCATCCTGATCAGTTGGATCGGTTGCGGCGGAATCCGGAGTTGATGCCGGGTGCGGTGGAGGAGATCATCCGGTGGGTGACGCCGGTGAAGGCGTTCATGCGGACGGCAGCGCAGGATTCGGTGGTGAACGGGGTGTCGATTCCGGCGGGGGATTCGTTGTTGTTGTCGTATGTGTCAGCGAATCGTGACGAGGATGTTTTCGATGATCCGTTTCGGTTCGATATCGAGCGTGTGCCGAACAAGCATGTGGCGTTCGGTTATGGTGTGCATTTTTGTTTGGGTGCGGGGTTGGCGCGGATGGAGATCAGCAAGTTCTTGGGGGAGTTGTTGCCGCGTTTGCGGTCGATCGAGTTGGCGGGGGAGCCGGAGTTGACGGCGACGACGTTCGTGGGTGGGTTGAAGCATTTGCCGATCCGTTTCACCATCGACTGACCGAACAATCCCGCCCTTTCCCGATATTCCCGCGCGGTCCGCGCGACCGATCACAGAAGACAGGCCCGACATGACAACTGCCAACACCTGGGACGAGACCCTCGACGATCTCGGCCGCCGCCGCGCGCGCGTGCTCGAGATGGGCGGCCCGGACCGGGTCGCCAAACACCGGGGGAAGGGAAAGCTGGACGCCAGGGCGCGTATCGAGCGGCTGCTCGATCCCGGCACGTTCCAGGAGTTCGGCACACTCGTCGGCGGCGACGTCGCCGCCGACGCGATTGTGACCGGGTCCGGGCTGATCAACGGCGTCCCCGTCATGGTCGGCGCCGAGGACTTCACCACGCTGGCCGGCTCGATCGCTCCCGGCAGCAATTCCAAGCGCTACCGGCTGGCCGAATTGGCGGTGCGCGACAAGGTGCCGCTGGTGATGTTGTTGGAAGGAGCGGGGTTCCGGCCGACCGGCGATCACTACGGTCGAACCCCCACCGATCTGCTGGCCCAGGCGCAGTGCTCGGGCAAGGTGCCGATGGTCACCGCCGTGCTCGGGCCATCGGCGGGCCACGGCGCGCTGGTCGCCCCGGTCGCCGACTTCTCCATCATGAGCAGGCAGGGCTGCATCTTCACCGCGGGACCGCCGGTCGTGAAAGTCTCGACCGGCGAGGACATCTCGAAAGAAGACCTGGGTGGGCCCGACGTCGCGCTGCCCAGCGGTGTCGTCCACAACGTCGCCGAGACCGACGAGGACGTCCTCGACGAGATCCGCCGCTACCTGTCCTATTTCCCGCCGAGCGCGTGGTCCTATCCGCCGGTGTATCTCGCCGACGAGACCACGGGGCCGCGCGCGACACCGGAGTTGCTCGACATCGTCTCCCGGGACAACGTGCAGAGCTACGACATGCGGGCCGTGCTCGATGTCGTGTTCGACGGCACCGACTGGTTCGAGGTACAGCCCGAACGCGGCACGCCGATCATCTGCGCGCTGGCGCATCTGGGTGGGCACCCGGTCGCGGTGGTGGCCAATCAGCCGCAGGTCCTCGCGGGTTCGATCGACACCGAGGCCGCGGACAAGGCGGCCCACTTCATCATGGTCGCCGATTCCTTCCACCTGCCGATCATCTTCCTCGCCGACAACCCGGGGATGCTGCCCGGTAGCGAGTCCGAGCGGGAGGGCGTGTTGCGCAGCGGCGCGCGGATGTTCGTCGCGCAGACCGCGGCGACAACGCTGAAACTGCATGTGACACTGCGCAAGGCCTACGGATTCGGTTCGATGGTGATGTCGCTGATCGGATTCGACGGTCAGGCGGGCACCTTCGCCTACCCGGGCGCCACGATGGGCGCGATGGGCGCTGCCGCGTTGAGCAACGCCTCCAACGCCGAAGCGGATCTGGCCGCCGAACTGCGCGAGATGGAGCTGAAGGCGTCCTACCATTCAGCCGAACACATGGGATTCGATGAACTGATCCGGCCCGAGGAGACCCGCGACGTTCTGCTGCGCTCGCTGCAGCGCGGCCTCTACGGGCGACAGACTCCCGCCCAGCCCGTGCAGCGCACCGTCATCATTCCCTGAACCGCCGACAGCAAGGGGGCCGAACGACACCGTTCGGCCCCCTTGCTTCGTGCGTGCTACCGATCGGCGTCGGTGAAGCGAATGATGCCGCGCAGACCGGGGGTGCGGTGGATTTCCTCGTAGCCCTCGTTGATCTGGTCGAGCCGGTACTCCTTGGTGAGCGTGCCGTCCAGATCGAGGTCGCCGAGCTTGTAGAGGGCCAGCACCTCGAGGATGTCCTCGTGCGGATTCCCGCCGCCGAACAGGCTGCCCTGCAGGTTCTTCTGCAACAACGTCCGCATCGACAGCGTGAGCGGCACCTGGGCGGCCACTGTGGAGCCCATGGCGGTGAGTACACAGGTGCCCGCTCGGGCCGTGAGGTCCATCCACGCCTCGAGGTCGTCGCCGTCTCGTCGCCCCATCGACGCGATCACCTTGTGGCACATCCGTCCGCCCGTCGCGGCGGTGATGCCGGCGGCGGCGGTCGCGAGATCGGGATAGACATCGGTGGCACCGAGTTTCTCGGCCTGCGTGCGCTTCCACTCGACCGGGTCGACGACGAAGATCCGCGACGCCCCGGACAGCACCGCGCCCTGCAGCGTGGACGCGCCGACGCCGCCGAGCCCGATGATCGCGACATCCTCACCCGGCTGGATCCGTGCGGTGTGGACAGCCGAGCCGTAGCCGGTGGTGATGTCGCAACCGACGAGGCAGGCGATCTCGAACGGGATCGACGGGTCGATCTTGACCACCGAGGCCCGATGGACCACGGCGTAGGGCGCGAACGCGCCGACCAGCGCCATCGGATGCACTCCGCGTCCCCGCGCGGTGACCCGGAAGGTGCCGTCGGAGACAGCCGCGCCACCGAGCAGGCCGGCGCCCAGATCACACAGATTGCACAGTCCGGCCCGGCACGGCCCGCACGTGCCACAGGACGGCACGAACGACATCACCACATGGTCGCCCACGGTGAGATCGTGCACGCCCGCACCGACTTCCACCACCACCCCCGCGCCCTCGTGACCGCCGAGGACCGGGAAATCGGCCATGGCGATGTCGCCGGTGACGAGATGGTGGTCGGCGTCGCACAGCCCCGCCGTCTCCATCCTGACCTTGACCTCACCCGTCTGTGGCTCGCCGATCTCGATGTCTTCGATCGACCACGGCTGATCGCGGTCCCAGATCAACGCGCCTCTGGTCTTCATCGGTACCTCTTCATGGTGTCGAGTGGTGGGAGAGTCGGCCGGGGGTCACCGGCCGTGGAACTCGGGAGCACGGTGTTGCCGGAAGGCCGCCAGACCCTCCTTGAAATCAGCTGTGCGGCAAGCGAGTTCCAGTGCGTAGAGCTCGTTGTCCATCGCCTCTGTCAATCCCGTGACCAGATTGCGGTGGATGGACTGTTTGGCCAGGCCGAAGGCGATGGTCGGCGCGGCGGCCAACCGGGCGAGCAGCTCCTCGGTCGCCCGGTCGAGGTCATCGGGTGCCATAGCCGCGTGGATCAGGCCCCAGTCGGCGGCGTCGCCGGCGCCGACCTTCTCGCCGAGCAGCAGCATCCGCTTGGCCCTGGCCAGTCCGACCAGGCGGGGAAGCAGCCAGGTGGAGCCGGAGTCGGGGCTGAATCCGCGCGGCAGGAACGGCTCCCAGAAGACAGCGTCGGTGTCGGCGAGGGTGAAATCGGCGGCGATCGCGAGATTGCACCCGAGCCCGGCCGCCCAGCCTCGGACGGTGCACACCACCGGTAGATGCACCGTCTGGAGCAGCTCGATGACCCGGTGGGCGGTGTGGGGGATGCGTCGCACCAGATCTCCGGTCGGCGGGCGCTCGCCCGCGCTGTTGGTCGCCACCCAGTCGACACCGGAGCAGAAGTCCGCTCCGGCGCCGGTGATGTGTACGACGCGCAGCTCGGCGTCGGTCGCGGCGGCGGTGAGCGTGGCGACCAGGGTGTCGATCATGCTGGGGGAGAGTGCGTTGCGTCGGTTCGCCCGGTCGATGGTGAGGCGCAGAATCGGTCCGTCGTGCTCGACGCCCACCGTCCCCGCGTTGTTGTCGGGCGCGTTGTCGGTGGTCACTGTCGTCCCCGATTCTTCCTGGTCGATCGGTATCGGTGAGTCATACCGTTACATATACAGTAAAGACTACCGTTTGAATTTGCGACAGGTGGCGGATCGATTGCGCTCGCCGCTGGGCCGGTCTTCGACGGTTCAGGAGCGATCCTCGGACGAAACCTTGCGTCAGGCTCTACTGTTACGTATACAGTAGTCATATCTATTCGGCTTGCGGCAAGCTTTCCCGTCAGGCGGCGCGCGACACCCGCCGCTTCGTTCCGCTAGGACATCGAGGACCGAACCATGCACACAGAACAATCGAACCTCCGCGCAGGTAGCGGAGCGCTCTGTTGACCGAATGGACGATCGGCGCTGTATTCGACGAGGTCGCGGCGGCAGTGCCGGATCGGACATTGACAGTGTGCGGCGAGCGTCGCCGCACCTTCGGCGACACCGCGCTGCGCACCAGGAAGTTCGCGAACTTCCTGGCCGAGCGGGGATTCGGTGTGCACACCCCGCGCGCGGAACTGGATCGATGGGAATGCGGGCAGGATCGGATCGCGCTGCTCATGCGCAACGATCAGTACCTGGACGTGATGATCGCCGGTATGAAGGCACGGGTCGTACCGGTCAACATCAACCACCACTACACCGCCCACGAGATCCGGGATCTGCTCGCCTACATCAAGCCGCGCGGCATCGTCTACCACCGGTCCTTCGGTTCGGTCGTCGAGCAATCCGCGCCCGAGGGCGTCGAACTGCTGGTCTCGGTGGACGACGGCAGTGACGTCCCCGAGCTGGCGGGTGCGATCGGCTACGAGGACGCGGTGGCGCTCGGCGCCGACGAACCGGTCATCGAGACCTCGCCCGACGACCTGGTGATGCTGTGCACCGGCGGCACGACGGGCAGGCCCAAGGGCGTGCTCTGGCGCCAGAGCGATATGTACGTCTCGTCGATGAACGGTGCCGACCACGAGTCGGGCGAGGGCCTGCGCCGGCTCGCGCTGATGACCGGTCACGTCTGGTTCGCGGTGTCGCCGCTGTCGCACGCGGCGGGGATCTGGACCTCGTTCGCCGGCCTGCTCGCCGGGCAGACGATCGTGCTCTACGACGACCGGCACAAGTTCGACGCGCACAGCGCACTGCGCGTGGCCGAACAGGAAAAGGTCGCGCTCATGACGATCGTCGGTGACGCCTACGCCGGTCCGCTGGTGCGCGCGTTGCGCGAAGAGTCCTACGACCTGTCCGCGCTGATGGCGATCGGTACCGGCGGCGCGGCGACCAATCCGGTGCACCGGCGTGACTTGCTCGACCTGCTTCCGCACGCGTTCGTGGTCGAGGGCTACGGGTCGTCGGAAACGGGTGGCATGGGATTCGGTCGCAGTACCAAGGGCAACGAAGTCGACAGCTTCGCGCCGATGCCGGGCGGAACGGCGGTGAGCGACGACCGCACCCGGTTCCTGACGCCGGGGGAGGGCGAGGTCGGCTGGGCGGCGCGGACCGGGCGCGTCCCGCTGGGCTACCTCGACGACCGCGAGGCCACCGAGCGCACCTTCCCCGTCATCGGCGACGTCCGGATGGCGATCCCCGGTGACCGTGCGACCGTCGCCGCCGACGGCTCGTTGCGGTTGCTCGGGCGTGACGCCCTCGTGGTGAACACCGGCGGCGAGAAGGTGTTCGTCGAAGAGGTCGAGGAGGTGCTGCGCTCGAACCCCCGGGTCGGTGACGCGCTCGTGGTCGGCAGACCGAGTGCGAGATGGGGCAACGAGGTGGTCGCGCTGGTCTGCGTCGATCCCGGCGACCGTGTCTACGCCGCGAATCGGGTCGGTCCGGCGGCGTTGCGGCAATTGTGCCGATCTCGGCTGGCCGGCTTCAAGGTGCCCAAAGCCGTGATCTATGTCGACGAGATCCGTCGGCTCGGAAACGGCAAACCGGACTACCGCTGGGCCATGCAGCGCGCCGCCGCGGAAGCCGAGGGAAACGGGGAATGACGATGCGCAAGGTCAACGACTGTCTGGTCAATGTCCACTTCGGCGAGCTCGAGCAACCCACCTGGATGCTCAAGGTCCGCGACGACTATTTCAAGGGCGCGGCGTCGATGTACGCCCAGGTCGAGCTCGGTGCCTTGCTCGACGAGATGGACGAACAGGGCGTCGAGAAGGCCGTTCTGATGTATTCGATGGTGAAACCGTCCAAGACCGCGCTCGCGTTCGTCGAGGCACGCCCGGATCGGTTCTCGCTGGCGGTCAACGGCGTCGATCTCCTGCGCCCGGTCGCCTCGCTGCGTGAACTCACCGCGTTGGTGCGCGACCTGCCCGTCACCTACACCACCACCGGGGCGAGTTTCTGGGGCGACGGCCGGTATCCGCCGACCGACGCGGTGTACTACCCGCTCTACTACAAATGCGCCGAGATCGGTCTTCCGTTGTGCATGAACACCGGGATTCCTGGCCCGCCGATCCCGGGTGAGGTCCAGAATCCGATCTATCTGGACCGGGTGTGCTACCAGTTCCCCGAACTGAAACTGTGCATGATCCACGGCGCCGATCCGTGGTGGGACACCGCGATCCGGCTGCTCATCAAGTACGAGAACCTGCGCTTGATGACCTCGGCCTGGTCGCCGAAACGGTTGCCGGACAGCTTGACCCACTTCATGCGTACCCGGGGGAAGAACAAGGTCATCTTCGGTTCGGACTGGCCGGTGCTCGCTATGCGCAGGCTGGTGCCCGAGGCCGAGGCCTTGGATCTGCCCGCGGACGTGCTCGACAACTACCTCTACAACAACGCGCAGGAGTTCTTCTTCGGCGACCGATCCGTCGGCGACTGACGCGCCGCAATCAGGAGAAATACGATGTTGGACCGATATGAACTGCGTCGACAGGACTACAGCCTGTCGGCGGATCAAACCGAACTCCAGGCCGTCTACGCGAAGTTCTTCCGTTCGCGGTGTTCCCTCGAGACCGTCCGCGCGGCGGAGGAGACCGGATTCGACAAGGATCTGTGGGAGCAGCTGTGCGCGACCGGCGCGACCTCGATGGCGTTGCCGGAAGCGGTCGGCGGTGACGGCGCGACCCTGGTCGAATTGTCCTTGGTCGCCGAGGAATTGGGACGGGTGATCGCTCCACTGCCGTGGATCGATCACATCTGCGCGGCACGGTTGCTGGGCCGACTCGGCGCGCTGACCGCGGGCGAGAGTGACAGCACCGAGGTGGTCGAGGGCACACGGTTGCTCGCCCTCGATACCCGCGTCGACCCCGCGACCGGCGTCCGGCTCATCGCCGCGGGCTCGGTCGCCGACGACATCATCGTCCGTGACGGCGACGACATCGTGCGGGTGAGCTTCGATACCCGCCCCGCGAAGGTCGACAACATCGGCCGGCTGCCGATGGCCTGGGTGGACCCGGCCGCCGCCGACCGCCGGACCGTGCTGGCCAGTGGCGCGCAGGCGCTCACCGAGTACCACCGGGCGCTCGACGAATGGCGCGTGCTCACCGCCGCGGCCCTGGTGGGGCTGATCGACGAAACCCTCCGGATCGCCGCGGAATTCGCCACCACCCGCTACACGATGGGTGTCCCGATCTCGACCCTGCAGGGCATCTCCCATCCACTGGCCAATATCGCGATCACGGTCAATGCCGCGCGCAACCTGACCCGGCGCGCCGCGTGGTTCCTCGAACACGAGCCCGACACGCAACCCGGTCTGTCGGCCGCGGCGTTCGTCTTCATCGCCGAGGAGGCGCCGCGGGCGGCGACGATGGCCGTCCAGGTGCAGGGCGGACTCGGGGTCGCGACGGAAGCGGCCGCGTCGGCCTATCTGGTGCGGGCACGGGGCTGGCCGTTGGCCGCCGGTGATCTGGGCGCCAGCGCAGTGCAGGTCGCTGAACTCTTCGCCGCAGCGTCGGCCTAGGACGGAGTAGAACATGGATTTCTCACGAGTCGAACTCTCTGCCGATGACCAGGAATTCCTGGACGGCGCACGAGCCTTTCTCACCACCCATGTCACCGACGAGGTGCGTCGCCGCGATCGCGAGACCGGTGACAACTTCGACGCAGGCGTGCACGAGGCGCTCGGCGCGGCCGGGTGGCTGAAGGCGGAGCTCGCCGACGAAGCGGACGGCGGGCTCAATCGCCTGCGGCGCCGGATGTGGGACCTGGAGAAGCGGCGGGTCCACATTCCCTGGGTCACCTGGGGTACGACCGCGATCGTCTCCAAGTCCGTGCGCAAACATGGTTCGGCCGAATTGCAGGAAGAGGTACTGCCCGGCCTCGAGCGCGGTGAGATCCGGTTGTGCCTGGGATACACCGAGCCCGACGGCGGGTCCGACGTCGCGATGTGCAAGACGCGGGCGGTGCGTGACGGCGACCAGTGGGTGATCAACGGCTCGAAGATGTTCACCACCGGCGCGCACAACTGCCAGTACGTCTTCCTGATCACCAATACCGACCCCGAGGCGTCGAAACACAAGAGCCTCACCATGTTCCTGGTGCCGCTGAACAGCCCCGGCATCGAGATCCAGGGCATCCGCACCGTCGACGGTGATCGGACCAACATCGTCTACTACAGCGATGTCCGGGTCGACGACAAGTACCGTCTCGGTGAGGTGAACGGCGGGTGGGCCGTGCTGATGGGCCCCCTCAACGAGGAACACGGTGTGGTCGGCGCCGATGACGACGGCCTGCAGGATGTCTCGATCCTCATCCACCAGGGCACGATGATGGCGACCTCGGTCGAGAAGGTGGTCGCCATCGCGGCCCGTCCCGGTCCCGACGGGCGTCGTCTGCTCGACGACCGGTCGGTCGGCTATCGCCTGGGCCGCAGTATCGCGCGGATGGAAGCCGCGCTCGCCGCGCCGCACATGTTCGGCCGCGTCGCCATCGCGCAGGCCATGCGCGACATCTCACCCGAGCTGATGGACATCCTCGGCCCCGCCGCCGCGCTGCCGATCGAGACCGAGGGCGCCGCCGACAACGGCGGGATGGAATACATCTACCGCTGGGCGCCGCTGTGCGGCATCTACGGCGGCACGCTCGAGGTGTTCCGCAACATGATCGCCCAGCACATTCTCGGGCTCGGCCGGGCCAACTACTCACTGCCGGCCAAACCCAAGGCGCAGGCGAGCTGATCGCGCTCGGAAGGAGCACCCGTGGCCGAGACCACGCAACGGCCGCCGCCGCCGATCACGCCGGAGACCGCTTTCTACTGGGCCTCCGGCGCCGACGGTCGCTTGCGGATCACCCGGTGCCGCTCCTGCGCGGCGCTGATCCATCCGCCGCAACCGGTGTGCCGGTACTGCCGTGGCGATCACCTCGAGATCAGCGTGGTCTCGGGATTCGCCACCCTGATCGGCTTCACGGTCAACCAGCGATTCGCGGTGCCCGGGCTGCCTGCGCCCTATGTCGTCGCGCAGGTCGCGCTCGAGGAGGACTCGCGAGTCCGGTTGACCACCAATGTGATCGACTGCGATCCCGCCGATCTCGTGCTCGGCCAACGGATGGCGGTGGTGTTCCAGCAGGCGGGTTCGGCCTGGCTACCGCTGTTCCGCCCGGCGGATCCGGCATCGCCGCCCGCGGCGATGCCGGTGGACCCGATCGACCCGGCCGCCGTGCGCGAGCATGTGCGGCCGATGGCCTCGCGCGAGAAGTTCGAGGACAAAGTCGCCTTCACCGGGATCGGCCGGTCCGAGATCGGGCGGCGGCTCATGGCCGACCCGCTGTCGCTGACCCTGGCGGCGTGCCGGGCGGCGGTCGCCGATGCCGGACTCGACCTCGACGACATCGACGGTCTGTCGACCTATCCGGGGTCGGGAAACTTCGGGCCCTTCTCCGAAGGCGGCGTCACGGCGGTGGAATCGGCCCTGGGCATCCGCCCGACCTGGTACAACGGCAGCGCGGAGACCTTCGGCCCCGGCGGCTCGGTGATCGCGGCGATGCTCGCGGTGGCCAGTGGTCTGGCTCGTCATGTGCTGTGCTTTCGCACGGTGTGGGAATCCACCTACGCCGAACACGTTCGCGCCGGGACGATCACGCCGTCCGGCGGGATCACCGACCCGTGGCTCACTCCGTTCGGCGCGATCTCGGCGGCGCACCTGCTCGCCCAGACCGCGCAACGGCATTTCCACCGCTACGGCACCGATCGGGAGACGCTGGGCTGGATCGCGCTCAATCAGCGAGCCAACGCGGCCCTCGACCCCTCCGCGATCTACCGGGACCCACTGACCATGGACGAGTATCTGTCCGCCCGCACCATCACCACACCGTTCGGTCTCTACGACTGCGACGTGCCGTGTGACGGTGCGGTGGCCGTGATCGTCTCGGCCAGGGAAACCGTGGCCGATCTGGCCCAACCACCGGTCTTCGTCGAGGCGGTCGGCACCCAGATCATCGAACGGCTCGAATGGGATCAGAGCACGCTCACCCACGAACCGCAGGTGCTCGGCCAGGCGGCGCATCTGTGGTCGCGCACCACCCTGGGTCCCGACGACGTGGATGTCGCCGAGCTCTACGACGGATTCACCTTCAACTGTCTGTCCTGGATCGAGGCGCTGGGCTTCTGCGGTATCGGCGAGGCCAAGGACTTCCTCCAAGGCGGCAAGAACATCGCGCGCGACGGAGTGCTGCCGCTGAACACCCACGGTGGGCAGCTCTCGCACGGGCGCACCCACGGCATGGGTTTGATCCACGAGGCGATCACGCAGTTGCGTGGCGGGGCGGGGCAGCGACAGATTCCAGCGGCCCGGGTCGCGGTCGTCAGCAGCGGTGGACTGACTCCCAGCGGTGTGATGCTGCTGCGGGCGGACTCGTGAGCGCCGAGGGCACCGGCCTGCTGCCGGAGCACAGCGCCGTCGACACCGTCGTCACCAGGGAAGTCGAGGTCGCGGGAATCCGGATGTCGGCGCTGTGCGCCGAGGTCGCCGATCCTCGCGCCGTGCTGGTCGCCGTGCACGGCGGCGCGACGACGGCGCGCTATTTCGATCTACCGGACCGGCCGTCGCTGTCGCTGTTACGGGTCGGCGCCCGACTGGGTTTCACCGTTCTCGCGCTCGACAGACCGGGATACGGCGCTTCGGAACCGTGGGGTGAGTTGTTCGACGAGCCGCAGCGCCGCGTCGACGCGACCTATGCCGCGATCGACGCGCTGCTGGGAACGAGCGAACGCGGCGCCGGGGTCTTCCTCGCCGGACATTCGGCGGGCTGTGACCTGGCCGCGCGGATGGCCGCCGACGATCGGGGCGCCGAACTGCTCGGCCTCGAACTGGCGGGCACCGGTGTCGACAAGCGTCCCGAGGCCATCCGGGTCATCGAAAAGATCCGAAAGACGGGCAGGGCGGGCGGAATTCGTGAACTGCTGTGGTTCCCCCAGGACAGCTACCCGCCGGAGGTCCTCGGCGGGCGTTCGCTGACCTCGGGCACGCCGGGCTACGAGGTCGCTGTCGTGCACGACTGGCCGACGGACTTCCCGAAGCTCGCAGCCCGGATGCGTGTCCCGGTCCGGGTGACCGACGCCGAGTACGAGCAGGTGTGGCGAACCGACCCGGCTGCCCGCGCCGGGATTGCCGAATTATTCACCGCCACATCACGTTTCGTGAACAACGTGCAATACGAGTGTGGGCACAACCTGAGCGTCGGCTACGGCGCCGCGGCCTATCACCTGGGCCTGTTGTCGTTCGTGGAGGAATGCGCGCTGCGATCGACCCCCGCCCGCCACCGATCAGAAGTCGAGGAACCATAGATGCAACGAATGATCGCTCCGGAAATCTCCAACTGGCCCGCCGAGGAGTTCCACCTCGTCGGCGGATCGTGCACCGACTGCGGTGCGGCGGTGTTCCCGATCCAGGACCTGTGCCCACGGTGCAGCCGCCCGTCGATCGAACAGATCACCCTGCCGCGCACCGGAACCCTGGTGGCCTGGACCACCCAGGGATTCCTGCCGGGCGCGCCCTATCTCGGGGACGAGACGGCCCGTACCTTCGTGCCCTTCGGCGTCGGGCTGGTGCAGCTCGGTGACGTGATCCGGGTCGAGGCCAGACTCACCGAGAACGACCCGGACAAGCTCGAATTCGGGATGGACGTCGTGCTCACGACCGTTCCGCTCGGCACCGACCCCGAAGGCGCCGAGGTTCTCACCTTCGCCTTCCAACCCGCCTGAGGGACAGGAGTTCTGACATGACCAACGAGGTAGCGATCATCGGCGTGGGGATGCACCCCTTCGGCCGATTCGAGGGCAAGACCGCCATGCAGATGGGCACCGACGCGATCCGGGCCGCGCTCACTGACGCCGGGCTGGAATGGCGCGATGTGCAATTCGCGGTCGGCGGCAGTTGGGAGGTCGCCAATCCCGATGCGATCGTGGGCATGATGGGACTGACCGGTATTCCGTTCACGAATGTCTTCAACGCCTGCGCCACTTCCGCCAGCGCCACCGAGGCGTGCGCCGACGCGATCCGGCTCGGCAAGTACGACATCGGCATCGCGATCGGCATGGACAAGCATCCGCGTGGTGCCTTCACCGTCGACCCGACCCTGGTCGGCATGCCCAAGTGGTACGGCGAGAACGGCCAATACCTGACCACGAAGTTCTTCGGGATGAAGGCCAATCGCTACCTCCACGACCACGGCATCTCCCAGGAAACCCTGGCCAAGGTGGCCGCCAAGAACTACCGCAACGGCGGCTTGAACCCGAATGCCTTCCGGCGCAAGCCGATCAGCGAGCAGGAGATTCTCGACTCGCCGATGTTCAACTACCCCCTGACCCACTACATGTTCTGCGCGCCCGATGAGGGCGCGGCCGCGGTGATCATGTGCCGGGCCGACATCGCGCACCGGTATACGAACAAGCCGGTCTTCGTGCGAGCTGTCGAGGTACGGACCCGGACCTACGGCGCCTACGAGGTCAATACGACCTACGCCCCGGTGCAGGAGGATGTCTCGCCCTCGGTCTATGCCGCGCGCAGCGCGTTCGAGTCGGCGGGGGTCTCGCCCGGCGATATCGATGTGGTCCAGTTGCAGGACACCGACGCCGGCGCCGAGATCATCCATATGGCCGAAGCGGGCTTCTGTGCCGACGGCGAGCAGGAACGGCTGATCGCCGAGGGGGCGACCGAGATCTCCGGATCTCTGCCGGTGAACACCGACGGCGGACTCATCGCCAACGGCGAACCGATCGGTGCCTCCGGCATGCGCCAGTTGCACGAGCTCGTCCTGCAACTGCGCGGCACCGCGGGCGATCGGCAGGTCGGCGGTACACCCACAGCCGGGTTCGCCCTGCTCTACGGCGCTCCCGGCACCGCGGGCGCCACCATCGTCACCACATGAACGCGCCGGGCTCGGCCGACCGAGACCGACATCCTGGAAAGTTGCCCAGCACTGGAGGTTTGCTGTGAAGGTCCCGTTCACCTGGAAGGTCACCGGCTGGTTCATGGTCGGCTGGTCGGCCGAGTTCCCGATCGGGCAGACACGCCCGTTGAAGTACTTCGGCGAGGATCTGGTCGGCTACCGCGACGAGGCGGGCGAGGTACACATCCTGACCGGCCACTGCAAGCATCTCGGTGCCCATCTCGGCCACGGCGGCAAGGTCGTCGGCGACTGTGTCGAATGCCCGTTCCATGGCTGGCGCTGGGGACCGGACGGCCGGAACAAGAACATCCCCGGCGAGGACCGCGTCAATCGTGGTCTGCGTCTGCAGGTGTATCCGGTCAACGAGCAGAACGGGTGTGTGTTCATGTGGCACCACCCGGAGGGAAAGCCGCCGCAGTGGGAGATGCCCGACATCCTCACGATGTTCCCCGACCTCGGTTCCGATCCGGACGCCTACTACCGCCCGTACCCGGAGTTCTCGAGCAAGACCGAACGTGAGCCCGTGCACCCACAGGTGGTGCTCGAGAACGGCCCGGACAGTTTGCATTTCGAGTATGTGCACGGCGCGACGGTCACCCCGCAGATGCTGGACTACAGCGCGGTCGACCACACGTGGAACTTCCTGACCGGATGGCCGGACGCGCGCAGTGACGACCCGAACAAGATGGCGTTGAAGATCCACGCCCAGATGTTCGGTCTCGGCGGTTCGATCAGCGCGTTCGAGGGGTCATCGAAGCACCGGCTGATCTTCGCGACCACTCCGGTCGACGACGAGTGCTCGGATCTGTTCTATTCGATCTGGTGGCCGAAGAACCCGGGTGACGACGGCGATGTGCCACCGCCGGAAGTTCGTGCGCGGGTGGAGAAGCAATTCCTGGTGACGGTCTGGGAGGACCTCGACATCTGGCGCTACCAGAAGTACGTGGAGAAGCCCCCGCTCTCGCCCAAGGACGCCAAACCGTATCTGTCGCTGCGCCAGTGGGCTGCCCAGTTCTACGACGTGCCACCGGCCGACGCCGCGACAGTATCGTCCGCGCGGTGAGCGGATGAGCGTGCGGTCACTGGCTGATCTGGTGGCCCCGGCCCATACCGCCGTGATCACCCAGGAATGCCAAGGCGCGGTGGTCGGCCCTGCCGCCGGGTTGCCCGCGCTCGCGCGCGAGGCCCGGCGGGCCGCGCTGCCCAATATCGCGATCCTGCTCCCGGCGGCCCGCGTCGCCGGGGTGCGGGTCGTGCACTGTCTGGTGTGGCGGCGTGCGGACGGTCTCGGCTCCAATCACAACGCGAAGTTGTTCGCCCTCGGGCGCCGCGGCGTCGCGGTGACCCCGGGCAGCGAGGGTGCGACCCTGCTGCCCGAACTGGGCCCGGAACCCACCGATCTGGTACTCGGCCGACAGCACGGTCTCGGGCCGATGGGCGGCACCGACCTCGACGCCGTGCTCCGCAACCTCGGTGTCAAGACCATTGTGGTGGTGGGTGTTTCGCTGAACGTGGCGATCCCGAACCTGGTGATGGACGCGGTCAACGCCGCCTACGATGTCGTGTTGCCCCGCGATGCGGTCGCGGGCGTACCCAGCGAATACGGCGAGGCGATCATCGACAACACCTTGTCGTTGATCGCCACCGTCACCACGACCGCCGAGCTGATGGCCGCTTGGCGCTGAGGCAGGCAACCTCGTCGACGACAACAAAACGGCGCTCCAGCCTTCTCGAGGCTGGAGCGCCGTTCGCGTAGGTTGTCCGATCAGTCGCTGGACGGCAGTTGCTTGGCCTCCTTGAGACCGAGCGGGATCTCGTTCACATCGAGGGTGCCTTTGCCCGCTCGCGTGACGAGCAGTTCGGCGCCGGTGTCGTGGACGTAGCGTTTACCGACCGCGGTGCCGCCGGCGAACGCGGGATCGAGGACCGCCCCGGTGCCGGTCTCGCTGCCCAACGGCACCATCGGGGCACCGCCACAACGCAAGTCGTCGATGGCGTCGGTGGATTTGATGACGATGACCTGCGTTTCACAGACCTGGCTCGTCAGCCGGGTGCCGCTCTTGATCACGATGACTCCTAGAGGATGGACGGGGCGGAGGAGATCTCCTGGATGAGGTTGCGCCGCAGGATCTTGCCGGTCGGCGTGGTGGGAAGGTCGTCGCGGAAGACGACCCGGTCCGGCGTGCGCGACCCACGCAGGTTCGTGCGCACATGGGCGCGTAGCAGTTCCGGATCCGGCGTGGCGCCGGGGGAGGAGACGACGACGGCGACGATGATCTGTCCCCACTGTTCGTCGGGCACGCCGATCACGGCGACTTCGCGAACATCGGGATGTTCGACGAGCACGTCCTCGATCTCGGCGGGGGCGATGTTCTCCCCGCCGCGGATGATGGTGTCATCGGAGCGGCCACCGATGAACAGATAGCCCTCGGTATCGAGCTCGGCGAGATCTTTGGTGGGAAACCAACCCTCGGCGTCGAGTACGGAACCGAGCTCGGCGTAGACCCCCGAAACCTGCGGTCCCCGGACGAACAACTCGCCGACCGCGCCGGGCGCGAGCACCGCACCGGCGGCGTCGCGGATCTGCAATTCGACACCGGGCACCGCCCGCCCGACCGAGCCGAGCCGCCTGGCGACCGCCGGGTCGTTGGACCCGTGGGCGAGTCGGTGATCCTCGGGGGTCGACACCGCGATGGTCGAACTGGTCTCGGTGAGACCGTAGGCGTTGACCAGGCCGACCTCGGGCAGCAGCTCGAGCACCGCGCGAACCAGCGGCAGCGGCGCCTTGGCGCCGCCGTAGGCCAGGGTGCGCAGCGTCGGAAGTTCGACGCCGGGCCCGGCACGGAGCACGGTGACGATGCGATCGAGCATGGTGGGTACGACGGTGGCGTTGGTGATCTGTTCCTCGCGGACGAGGTCGATCCAGCGGACCGGGTCGAACTGGCGCAGGTACACGGTGCGTCGGCCCGCGTACAGATTCGACAGCGCCGCGCTGACGCCCGCGATGTGATAAGGCGGCACACAGATCAGCGCCGCGTCGCCGGGTTCGGCGGAGGCGAACTCCACGGTGCCCATCACGTAGCCGGTGAGATTGGCGTGCGTCAGTTCGACGGCCTTGGGTCGCGCGGTCGTGCCGGAGGTGAACAACAGCACGGCGACGTCGTCGGGCGAGGCGTCCTGAACTGTGTGCTCCCCGTTCGCGGTCCGGAGGGCGGCGAGGAACAACGCGGAATCGATGACCTGTTTGCCGCAGCCCGCCACCATCTCGAGGTATTCGGAGTCGACAACGATCAGCGGGTTCGGCAGCCGGTCGATCAGGTCGCGCAGGCCGGTAGCGCTGAGGCGGTAGTTCAGCGGTGTGAACGCCACCGCGGCGCGCGCGGATCCGAACAGCAACAGCGGCAGCATGATGCCGCCGGTTCCCACGTACGCGACATGCTCGGCACCGGAGGAACCGATCAGTCCGGCCGCCCGGTCGGCCAGTTCGCTCAATTGCGCCGCGCTCGTTCGCGTTCCGTCGGAGACGACCGCGGCCCGCTCCGGTTCACTGGCCGCGACCATCTCGAGCATTACCGAAATGCTCAATTCATCACCTCATCGATTTCGGAGAAGGATGCGGCCACCCTGGTCTGTATACCGAGGGTGGCCGCGTCGTCGTGCGGTCAGCCCGCGTTCTGGGCGGTAGCCGCTTTGATCTGCGCCGCGAACGCCTCGAGCTTGTCCTCGGATGTGGAGTTCTTGTGCTTGCGGGCCTGCACGCTGACGTCGTGATCGGCCGCGGCCGCCCGCAGCGCGCCGACAGTGGCCTGCTCGCGCGGAATGTGCTGAAACGGGTCGAAGGAGTACCAGCGCATCGCGTTGAGGTGGGTCATCTTGTCGATCTCGTCGTCGGGCACCTGCTCGCGCCCGAGTACCTGCTCGAGTACCTCGGGAGCGTCGGGCCACATGGAATCGCTGTGCGGGTAGTCCATTTCCCACATGATGTTGTCGATGCCGATTTCGTGGCGCAGCCGGACACCGATCGGATCGCTGATGAAGCAGGTCATGAAGTGGTCGCGGAACACTTCCGAGGGCAGCCTGCCGCCGAAGTCCTGCATCGTCCAGGTGGAGTGCATCTCGAAGGTGCGGTCGACGCGCTCGAGGAAGTACGGAATCCAGCCGGTGCCGCCCTCGGACAGTGCGATCTTGAGGTCCGGGTAGTCCTTGACCGGGCGCGACCAGAGCAGGTCCGCCGCGGCCTGCACGATGTTCATCGGCTGCAAGGTGATCATCACATCCGGCGGCGAGTCGACCGCGGGGATGGACAGCCGTCCCGAGGAGCCGATATGAACGTTGAGCACGGTATCGGTATCGACCAGGGCTTTCCACAGCGGATTCCAGAACGGATCGTGGAAGCTCGGGTAGCCGAGCGCGGCGGGATTCTCGCTGAAGGTCAGCGAGTGCACGCCCTTGTCCGCCACTCGGCGGACTTCGGCGGCGCACAACTCGGCGTCCCAGATCACCGGCAGTGCCATCGGGATGAACCGGCCCGGGTAGGCGCCGCACCATTCGTCGATGTGCCAGTCGTTGTAGGCCCGGACCAAGGCGAGGGAGAAATCGGAGTCCTCGGTCGCGAACAGTCGTCCCGCGAAACCGGGGAACGACGGGAAGTTCATCGACGCCAGTACCCCACCCGCGTTCATGTCCTTGATGCGTTCGTGGACATCGAAACATCCGGGGCGGATCTCGTCGAGACCGTCGGGCTCGAGACCGTATTCCTCTTTCGGGCGCCCGGCCACGGCATTGAGCGCCACATTGGGGATGACGGTGTCGCGGAACTTCCAGACATCGGCGCCGTTGTCGGTGCGCACCAATTGCGGCGCCTCGGCGGCGTACTTCGCGGGCAGGTGGTTGGTGAACATGTCCGGCGGCTCGATGATGTGATCATCGACGCTGATCAGGATCATGTCGTTCTTATCCACGATCACACTCCTTAAATGATTACAGTAAGGCTTACAATATAGCTCATGGTCGGTTCAGTAGGCCATGAACAGGATTTGCTCGCGGCTGTATCGGTGGTCGGGGTGCTGCTCGGCGAGATGGCGCTGAGCGGCGGCGACCAGGTCGTCTTCATCGGTTCCGATCAGGAATTCACCGCACGGGCAGCTCAAATGCCGCTTCATGATTCGGCCCCGATCGGCGGCACGGTGCGTTCGGCGCTCACAGGATCGCCCCGCTCTCCTTCGCCGCGATGATGTCGTCCCATTCCAGGCCGAGCTCGAGCAGGATCGTCTCGGTGTGCTCGCCGTACTCGGGGGCCCGGCTCGCCGGTGCGGGCTGCTCGTCGAATTGCACGGGAGCGGAGACGGTTCGGTAGTCGTTGCCCGCGCTGTCGGTGGCTGTCATGAGATAGCCGTTGGCCGCGACCTGGGGGTCGTCGAGAACTTCGCGTGGACTCGCGATCGTCGCCCAGACGCCGGGCTCGTCGGCGAGCGCCTTCTGCCAGTCGGCGAGATCGCGCTCGGCGAAGGTCTTGCGCAGTTCGGCGGTGGCGGCCTCCTGGTTGACGACCAGGTTCGCCAGCGGCACGAACCGCTCGTCGACACCGAGATCGGGCCTGCCGATGCGTTCGCAGAATCCGCGCCAAAAACGGTCGGCTTGCAGGAGTACGAGCTGGACCCATCGGTTGTCGCGGGTGCGATAGCGGTTCACCGCAGGATTGAGCGCGGTACCCGCCTCGCCGGCCGGAATGCGGTCGATGTCGTAGTAATCGGCTGCGGCGATATCCGGGGCGACGGCCCACATGCCCTGTGCCAGTAGAGAACTGTCGACCAGCGGGGCGTGTCCGGTGCGTTCGCGGTGGAACAGCGCGGCGGTGACGCCGCCGGCCAGCGTGATGCCGCCCTGGAGGTCGCCGAAGGCGGGTCCCTGGGCCATCGGGAATTCGGAATTCGTCGGCGTCAGCGCGTACGCGACGCCGGCGCGCGCCAGATAGCTCGCCGCGTCGAAGCCGCCGCGGTCCTTCTCCGGGCCACGGCTGCCGTGGCCACTGCCTCGGACGATGATGACGTTCGGGTTGAACTCGCGGATCTGCTCGACGGTCAAGCCGGCTCGCTCGAGTGGCGCGGGGAGCCAATTGGTCAGGAAGACATCGGCTCCGGCGATCAATCGGCCGAGGATTTGCCTGCCCCGGGTGGACTTGATATCGACGCCGATGCTGCGTTTGCCGTGGTTGCCGAGCTCCATCATGAAGTTGGCCCGCACCTCGGTGCCGGTGCCGTCGAGGCCGCCGATGGTCAGGTTGCGGCACGGATCGCCGCCGTTGGTGTCCTCGATCTTGATGACATCGGCGCCCCAGTCGGCCAGCGCTGCTCCCGCGCTCGGCACGTAGGTCCACGATGCCAATTCGACCACTGTGACGCCACTGAGCAAACCGGACATCGGTGCTCCTCTCCCGCAATTGATACGTGTCGTGAAGTACTATACGGTAATCATTACAGTTACTCATCCAGGATGGCCATCGGGAGGCAATGTGAGCGACATCGTCGAAGAGCGGACGACGCTGAGTCCGGAGTGGGGCCGTCAGGCAGCCGCCGAGGCCGAATTCCGCATGCTCATCGACGGTGAGCTGACGGCAGCGGCGTCGGGCGCATCGTTCGACAATCGCAGTCCGGCCACCGGGGAAGTGCTCGGCACCACCGCGGCGGCCGACGAACAGGACATGCTGCGCGCCATCGCCGCCGCTCGCCGGGCGTTCGACGACACCACATGGTCGACCGACCGGGACCTGCGCCGCCGCTGCCTCGAGCAGCTGCAACGCGCGTTGGAGTCGGAGCTCGAGCTGTTCCGCACCGAACTCGTCGCCGAGGTGGGTTGCCCGGTGATGACCACGCAGACAGCGCAACTGGAGTGGCCGCTGGCGGAAGCGCTGCGGTATCCGGCGGGCCTGATCGACGAGTTCGAGTGGGAGCGGACTCTCGCGGGCGGCGGCGTCTTCGGCGATCGCAACCGGCGCATCGTCGTACAGGAACCGGTGGGTGTGGTCGCCGCGATCTGCCCGTCGAACTTTCCGCTCGAGGTGATCCTCAACAAGCTGGGACCCGCGCTGGCCGCCGGAAACACCGTCGTGCTCAAACCCGACCCGAACACCCCGTGGAACGCGACCAGGCTCGGTCGGTTGATCGCCGAGCACACCGACTTCCCGCCGGGCGTCGTGAATGTCGTGACGACACCGTCCAACGAGGTGGCCGGACTCCTGGCGAGCGACCCTCGCGTCGACCTCATCTCGTTCACTGGTTCGACCGGCGTCGGGCGCACGCTGATGCGCCAGAGCGCGGGCACGATGAAGCGGACCTTCCTCGAACTCGGCGGAAAGTCCGCGCTCGTCGTGCTCGACGACGCGAAGCCCGAACACGCGCTGCGCAGCGCGGTGGGGGTCTGTGTGCACGCGGGCCAGGCGTGCGCGGCGACGAGCCGGATGCTGGTGCACCGCTCGATGTTCGACGACATGGTCGCGGCGGTGGGCGCGATGTTCGCGGCGGTGCCGGTGGGCGATCCGGTGCTGCCGCAGACGCTGGTCGGCCCGGTCATCAGCGCGGCCCAGCAGACCCGGGTACTCGATATGTGCGAGCGGGCGATTCGCGACGGCGCGCGGCTGGTCACCGGTGGTGGCTTGCCCGCCGATCTGCCCGCCCACCTCGCCGGTGGCCACTTCGTCGCTCCGACGGTGTTCGTGACCGATGATCCGAACTCGGCGATCGCCCAGGAGGAGATCTTCGGTCCGGTCCTGGTGATGCTCGCGTTCGACGACGACGACGAGGCGGTGCGGATCGCCAACAACAGCGCCTTCGGCCTCGCGGGCGCGGTGCTGTCACAGTCCGACGAACGCGGTATGGGCATCGCCCGTCGACTCAGGACCGGTGCGGTCGGCGTCAACGGCGGCATGTTCTACGGCGCCGACGCGCCGTTCGGCGGCTACAAGAACAGCGGCGTCGGTCGCCAGTGCGGCATCGAGGGTTTCCAGCAATACCTGGAGACCAAGACCATCGGTTCCCGGACGCCGCGACAGCGTTGAGTCGCTGTCCGGCAGAGCAATTCACCATCGAAGTACTGAAAGGTTGTCACCAGTGGGAAAATTGGACGGCAAGGTCGCGGTCATCTCGGGGGCGGCGCGAGGGCAGGGACGTTCGCACGCGGTGAACCTCGCCGCCGAGGGCGCGAGCATCATCGCCTTGGACATCTGTGCCGACCTCGAAGGCAACACCTACCCGCTCGCGCGGCCCGAGGACCTCGAGGAGACGGGCAGGCTGGTCGAGAAGGAAGGCGTGCGTTTCCATCCGGTGATCGTGGACGTGCGTGAGCGTGGCGCCGTCTGGCAGGCGGTCGCGCAGGGGGTCGAGGCGCTGGGACGGCTCGATATCGTGGTCGCCAACGCGGGCATCGCCCCGCTGGGCAGCGGCCAGACCATGCAATCCTGGTCGGACACCATCGATACCGACCTCGTCGGTGTGTTCAACGTGGTGCAGGCGAGCTTGCCGCATCTCGGTGCCGGGGCGTCGATCATCGCCACCGGTTCCCTCGCCGCGCAGCTGGGGAGCTCGACCAAGCAGGGACCGGGCGGCTCCGCCTACAGTCTCGCGAAACAGGTTGTCGCGCACTACGTGAACGACTTGGCGGTCCAGCTCGCGAAGAAGTCCATTCGGGTCAACGCGGTGCATCCCACCAATGTCAATACCGACATGCTGCACAACGAGGGTATGTACAAGATCTTCCGTCCCGATCTCGAGGCGCCGACTCGCGCCGATGCCGAGGTGGCGTTCCCGGCGATGCAGGCGATGCGTGTGCCGTACATCGAGCCGCAGGACGTCTCCAACCTCGTGGTCTTCCTCGCCTCCGAGGACTCGCGCTACATCACCGGCAGCCAATTGCGGGTGGATGCGGGTGGTTTCGTCAAAGCCGTGCCCTGGGGGAAGTGAGCGATGAGCGACACGACGACGGTGTACAAGCTCTACCGCTGTGTCATCTGCGGATGGGAGTACGACGAGGAACTCGGCTGGCCGGACGACGGCATCGAACCCGGCACCCGCTGGGACGACATCCCCGAGGACTGGACCTGCCCCGATTGCGGCGCCGAGAAGGCCGAGTTCGACATGGTCGAGGTCGATCGGTGACGATCGCGCGATCCGGCCGGGCGGTGATCGTCGGCACCGGTGTCGCCGGCGCCAGCGCGGCCGAGACGTTGCGCAAGGAAGGGTTCGCCGGGTCGATCGTGCTGGTCGGCGACGATCCGACGGCACCGTATCGGCGCCCGATGGTCTCCAAGGAATTGCTGTCCGGCTCGGTCGGCGAGGAGAAGGCGCGGCTCAAGCCCGCCGCGTTCTGGGCGGACAAGTCGATCGAGTTGCGCACGGGTGTGACCGTGCGTGCCGTCGATACCGCCACGGCCAGTGTGGAGTTCGACGACGGCGACCAGCTGGCCTATGACGCGCTGATTCTCGCGACCGGGGGCAGGCCACGACGGCTGGATCTGCTGCCCGAGGCCGAGACACTGCGGCACCTGCGTGACGCGGCCCGATTGCGGCAGATTCTCGATCGCGTCGGTGCTACCGGCGCCGTACCGAGTGTTCTCGTCGTCGGCGGTGGACTGGTCGGTTTGGAGGCGGCGGCCGCGGTGCGTACTTTCGGCGCCGACGTCGTGGTGTTGGAGGCCGCGGACCGGGTGCTCGGACGGGTGGTGCCGGCCGAGGTCTCGGCGAGCTATGAGCGTCTGCACCGGGATCGAGGGGTCTCGGTGAACACGGGAACACGGCTCGCGGCCGCGCACAACGAGAACGGCCGGACCCGCGTGTTCGCCGAAGACGGCCGGGAATGGGTCGCCGACGTGGTGATCGTCGCGGTCGGCATGACCCCTGATACCGAACTGGCGGTCCGCGCGGGTCTCACGGTCGATGACGGCGTCGTCGTCGACGAGTTCGGGGCGACCTCGGCGCCCGGGGTGTACGCGGTCGGTGATGTCGCGCGGCTGCCGAACCGGATTCTGGGTGGGTCCGACCGGATCGAGCACTGGAATCACGCGCAGGCCCACGGCGCGGCCGTCGCGCACACCGTCTTGGGCGCGAGGGTGCCCTACGAGGAAGTTCCGTGGTGTTGGACCAACCAGTTCGGTCGCAACCTCCAGATCGCGGGCTGGCCGGGGTACGGCACGGAGACAATCGTCTACGGCGACCTCGATGCCGGGCCGTTCCTCGCGCTGACCCTGGTCGAGGATCGCCTGGTCGGAGTGCTCGGCGTCGGTAGGCCCAAGGATGTCCGAGCAGCTCAGAACCTGATCAAGAACGGCCCGTATCTGCCGCGAGCCGCGCTCGCGGCCGACGATCTCGATTTGGTCGAGTTGGCCTCGGCGCCAGAGCAATTCGCCGCATCAGCGCGGGAATAGGCGCTCGTACAGCTCGCCTGGATCTGGTGCGCGCAACTCGGACCGACCGCCGCTTCGACACCGAAGCGGCGGTCGAGTCGTTTCAGGAGCGCGCCATCGCTGTCCGTGCCGCGTCGAGCAGATCGGCGTGATCGGTGAACTTGACCCGTGGTCGGCCGGTCGCCGCACCGGCGGACCGCTCGGCCTGGTCGATGGCTTTCCATCCCGCGCGATCGACGACATCGGGCTGCCGCTCGTTGACCAGCGCGGTGAGCGCGGCCCGATCGCCGGTGGGCGCGGTGAGTCTGCCCGCGACGAAGTCGGCGACGAGGTGCTCGACGGTTTCCGCCGAGTCGACGCGGTTGGAGCCGATGACACCGCGCGGCCCGCGCTTGATCCAGCCGCTGACATACACACCCTCGACCGGGCAGCCGTCCGCGCCGATGACGCGACCGTGCTCGTTGGGCACCACGCCCAGTGCCTCGTCGAAGGGCAGATCCGCCACGGCGACTCCGCGATAGCCGATCGAACGCAACACCAGGCCGGTCTCCACCCGCTCGGTCTGATCGGTGGCCCGTGCCACCCGTTGTCCGTCCCGGTCGATCAGTTCGTTGCGGGCGAACTCGAGGGATTCGACCCGCTCGCCGCCGTGGATCTCGATCGGAGAAGTCAGATAGCGGAACACGATCCGCTTGTTCTCGGGGGTGGCCGGGTCACGCGAGTATTCCTCGGCCAGTGCGTACTTCAACCGCGGTGACGGCCCGGCGTCCGGGTGGTCCAGGGCAGCGTGGTCGACCGGGTCGAGCACGAGTTCGGCCTCGTCGATGATCACGTCCACACCGTCGAGATGCCGCAGCGCCATGAACTCCGGACTCGTGTAGGCGGCCTGCAACGGGCCGCGCCGCCCGAGCAGCACGACCTCACGGATGTTGCTCTCGCGCAGCGCGGCCAGGGCATGGTCGGCGATATCGGTGCCGGCCAGCTCGTCCGGTGACACCGTGAGCACGCGGGCCACGTCGAGGGCGACGTTGCCGTTGCCGACGATCACCGCGCGCGGCCCCGAGAGGTCGAAGACGCGATCGGCGTAGTCGGGGTGGCCGTTGTACCAGGCGACGAATTCCGTGGCCGAATGCGAACCGGGCAGGTCCTCGCCGGGCACGCCCATCCGGCGGTCGCTCGACGCACCGACGGCGTAGAGCACCGCGTGATGGTGGTCCATGAGCTCCGCGTGTGAGATGTGTTCGCCCACTTCCACATTGAGATGAAAGCCGACGCTGTCGCCACGGAACGCGGAGTCGAACAACTGTGTGACGGTCTTGGTGCCCGGATGGTCGGGAGCGACCCCGGCGCGCACGAGTCCCCATGGTGTCGGCAGCTTGTCGAAGATCTCGACCTCGGCCGAGCAGCGCCGCCGTAGCTCATCGGCGGCGTAGCACGCGGCGGGGCCCGCACCGACGATCGCGACCCGGAGCGTGTCGAGACCCGTCGGTAGCCGGGGCGTCGGCGCGATCGAATCGAACGTCGAGCCCAACGGATGATGCTGGAAATAGGTGGCGTTGATATCGCGGAACCGGGCCAGCGACGCGGTCAGGCTGTCCTCGGGGAAAATGGCCTCGACCGGGCACGCGTCCGCGCACGCACCGCAATCGATGCAGGTGTCGGGGTCGATGTAGAGCATTTCCGCCGTCGCGAATTCGGGGTGGTCCGGCCGAGGGCGGATGCAATCGACCGGGCACTCGGCGACGCAGGTGGCGTCGTTGCAACAACGCTGGGTGATGACATAGGCCATGTGTGCTGCTCCTTCGGGAGGGTGGAAATGCCAAGTCGCTCGGCGGATCGGGTCCGCATCCGCTGGCGCCCGACCTCGACTGGTGATATTACTGTAATGGCAACTGGAAGGGTTTCGTCAGCGTCTCGACAGCAGTGCGCGATGCGGACGAGACGGTGAGCCGGTGGAGAACCCGCGTGGCTCGCCCTGCCCTTCGGCGGAATTCGAGTCGGGGTCGAACAGATTGGAGCCGGTGATGCCGGACAGTGACAGGCCACTCGCGGGCAAGACCCTGATCATGTCGGGCGGCAGCCGCGGCATCGGGCTCGAGATCGCCAAGCGGGTGGCCGCCGACGGGGCGAACATCACCCTGATCGCCAAAACCGATCAGCCACACCCCAAGCTGCCGGGCACCGTGCATACCGCGGCCGCGGAGATCGAACAGGCCGGTGGCTCGGTTCTCGCGGTCGTCGGTGATGTGCGCGACGACGCCGTGGTCGCGGCGGCGATAGATCGAACGGTCGAAGGCTTCGGCGGGATCGACATCGTGATCAACAACGCGTCGGCGATCGACCTCGCCACCACCGAGGCTCTGTCGATGAAGGCCTACGACCTGATGCTCGACATCAACTGCCGGGGCAGCTTCCTGCTGTCCAAGCTTGCTATCGGGGCCCTGCGGAAATCGGCACTGGCCGGGCGCAACCCGCACATCCTGACTCTGTCGCCACCGTTGAACCTCGAGCCACGCTGGGCCGGAGCCCATCTCGGCTACACCATCGCCAAATACGGTATGTCGCTGACGACGCTGGGACTGGCCGAGGAACTGCGCGCCGACGGCATCGGCGTGAACTCGTTGTGGCCGCGCACCACGATCGCCACGGCGGCGATCCGGAACCGGGCCGGTGGCGAGGAGCGGATCGCCACGTCACGCACACCGGCGATCTGCGCCGATGCCGCCTACCTCGTGCTCACCTCACCCGCCGAACACACGACGGGCAACTTCCTGATCGATGAGGAAGTCCTGGCCGAGCACGGGATCACCGACCTGGACAGGTATCGGGCGGTTCCGGGGAACGCGCCGCTGACCGTCGATCTCTTCCTCTAGTACAGGAGTCGACCAGATGACCGAAGAGCTTGTGCTGCATCAACTCCGGCGCGACGGGGTGTGCACCCTGACGCTGCATCGCCCCCATCGCAAGAACGCGATCACCATCGGACTGTGGACCGCCCTGCGCGAAGCTCTGGACACGATCGCGCACGACCCCGCGGTGCGGGCGGTGGTTCTGACGGGGGCGGGTGGATCGTTCTGTTCCGGCGCCGACGTCACCGACAGTGATCCCTATGCCGCGCCGTTCGCCAAGTTGCAGGCGATCTCGGACGTCGCCCAGCGCCTGCACGATCTGCCGATACCGACCGTCGCCAAAGTGCGTGGTGTCGCGGTCGGCGCCGGATGGAATCTGGCGTTGGGGTGTGACCTGGTCGTCGCGACGCCGGACGCGACGTTCTCCCAGGTCTTCGCCCGTCGTGGGCTCTCGCTGGACTGCGGCGGTTCGTGGCTGTTGCCCAAGCTCGTCGGAGTGCAGCAGGCCAAGCGGCTGGCGCTGCTGGCCGAGACGATCGATGCCGCGGCGGCGCTCGACCTCGGTTTGCTCACCTGGGTCACCCCCGAGCCCGAGATCGATGACTTCGTCGACCGGATCGCCGACCGGCTGGCGGCCGCCCCGCCGATCGCCGTCGCGCAGACCAAGGCCCTGCTCAACGAAGGCGCCGACCGGACGATGCACGAGGCGCTGGCCAGTGAATCGCGTGCGCAAGCGGTCAACTTCGCGACAAGCGATGTTCCCGAGGCATATGCGGCGTTCGCTCAGAAACGCGAAGCTGCCTTCACCGGGGCATGGAACGTTCGTCGTCCGCCGAGCTGACGGCGATCGAACCGGATGCCGATATGTCGCTGGTTATTCGGCTTTGGCGGCGGACCTGCTTCGTCGCGGGGCGGCGACCTTCTTGGCTGCGACGGTCTTTTTGGCTGCCACCGTCTTCTTCGCTGTGGCGGTCTTCTCGGCTGCGACGGTCTTCTTCGCCGCGACCGTCTTCTTCGCAGGTCCAGCCGCCGCCTTCTTGGCGGGGGCGGCCCTCTTGCGCGGTGTCGACGGACGTGTCGAGTCGATCAATCGGCTCGCGCGCTCGAGAATGGATTCGAGGCCGTACTCGAAGTTGGTGTCGTCGGGAGCGCCGCTGTGATGGCCCCGTGCTCCCGCCTCGGCCAGTAGGGGAGTGGTTTCCGGAGAAATGGTCAGATGCTCGTAGTAGGCGCCGCGCTCGTCGCCGGATTCCTTGTTCTTGTCGTAGAGCCGCTGCAGGACAATCGATCCGCGAGTGTGCAACTGGATCGCCGAATACGTGTCGACGGCATCGTCGAGCGTCAGGCCGGCCTCCATGAGATTCGCGATCACCTGTTCGGTCAGTTGCGCGCCCAGGCGAGCGGCCAAGGGGCTCAGCGCCGATCGGATCAGGATCAGATCGCAGAGAATGGGGTTGCCCAGAAACGTCGATCGCATGGTCCTGGCGTGGTTGCGCATCGTGTCCTGCCAGTCGCTCGCCTGGATGAACGGGGCCTCGCTCGCATACTGTTCCAATGCGCGATCGGTCATGGCGTTGAGCAGATCGTCCTTCTTGCGGAAATACCAGTAGATGCTGGTGACTCCGACATCCAGATGCTTGCCGAGCATCGGCATACTGAGATTGTCGAGGGACACATCTTCCGCGAGTTCGAATGCGCCGTCGAGAATATCCTCCGGGTTCAGGGACCCGCGCTCGCGTCGCTGCCGCTTATCCGCAGTCGCTTGCTGTTTCGCCATGCCGTAACCACCTTTGTGAGTTCCTGGGTTGCCGACGTTAACTGTTGTCGACGCTGCGCCGCCAGCCCTGGTGGTACGCGCCACAGTAAATGATACCGCGAGGCATTCTATCGACTCGTCGAGCCGATCACGGTGAGGAGCCGAACCGGTGTCGTCGGCGCGTCGAATATTCTCGCCGCCTGTTTACTGTATGTAGTACCGTAACGATTACGGCAAAAGGATTCGCTCCGTAGCTGCGGTGTCCACACCGGCCGACCCAATCCATCGAAGGGACCGTTCATGAGCAGCATCGGACACCGCGGATTCGACGCCAGGTCCTGGCTGTTCGCTCCTGGCGACAGTGCGCGGAAAATGGCGAAAGCGGCCGCTGGGGCCGCCGATATCGTGCTCATCGATCTCGAGGACGCCGTCGCGGCCGCGGAAAAGCCGGCGGCCAGGAAACGAACCGCGGATTTCCTCGCCGCGCACGCGGAATCGGACCGCCGCCGGCTGTGGGTTCGGGTCAATCCACTCGACGGTCCACACACGCTGGCGGATCTGGCCGCGATCGTGCCCGCGCGACCGGGCGGAATCATGCTGCCCAAATCCCGTGGCGGCCAGGACGTGCGGACACTGGACCACTATCTGTCCGCGTTGGAGGTCGCCGCCGATGCCGAACCCGGCCGGATCGAGGTGATCGCGCTGGCCCCGGAATCCGCCGAAGCCGTCTTCACCACCGGAACCTATCGGGACGCACCGAGGTTGGCCGCCCTCAGCTGGGGTGTGGAAGACCTGGCCGCGTCGCTGGGGGCCGGTACGCATCGCGGCCCCGATGGCGGCTACGGCTTCACCTACGAGTTGGCGCGAAGTCTCTGTCTGGTCGGCGCGGCGAGCGCCGCAGTGGCCGCCGTCGACACCATCCACGGCGACTACCGCGATCTCGACGGTGTGCGAGCTCGTGCGGAAAAGGCTCGTCGTGAGGGCTTTCGCGGGATGTTGGCCATTCATCCGGATCAGGTGGACATCATCAACGCGGCGTTCGCGCCCAGCGTCGAGGAACTGGCTGCTGCCCAGGAGATCGTGGATTTGTTCGCCGCCGATCCCGAGACCGGAGCGATCGGCTACCGAGGTGGGCTACTGGATCGACCGCACCTGGCCAGAGCGCAGGCGCTCCTCGCTACTCGCAGGCAGGCCTGATCCTCGAGCTCGGCTGGGAATCCGATGGTCGAGACGGTGTGGGCGGAAGATTCCTATTGCCATTACAGTATGTATTACCGTAGCGTGTCTCGCGTCACATGGTTGACCTGACGACCTGGCCGACAGGCAGGGGCGCCAGCTGTGTTGGAACAATTCGGGCCTGCGAGTGCTGCCGCCCGAATCGCGAGTGAGGCGCTCAATGCTTTCTGTCACGACCACAGGGGATTTCGAGCTCGTCGAGGGGCTCGGAGCATGAGTCAGCATCTTCAGTTCCTGATCCTCGGGATCGGTAGCGGCGGCGTGTTCGGTGCCCTCGCGATCGCGTTGGTCCTGATCTACCGCAGCTCCGGCGTCCTCAATTTCGCCACCGGCGCAATCGCGCTCAACTGTGCCTATATCTACGCCTTCTTGCGGCGCGGCGAATTCTTGATCCTGGTCCCCGGCCTGCCCAAATCGGTGGGTATCGGGGGTGATCCGGGCTTCGCGGTGTCGGCGCTGGTCGCAGTCCTGCTGTCGGCGCTGTTCGGCCTTCTGCTCTACATCGTCGTGTTTCGTCCCCTGCGCAAGGCTCCGCCGATCGCCCGCGCCGTCGCCTCGATCGCGTTGATGATCGTCTTGGTAGCGATAGCGACCAAACAGGTCGGTACCAACACCATCGGGGTCAAGGCGATCTTCCCGGTCGGCATCTGGAGCCTCGGGGGTATTCGGATCCCGCAGGATCGTGTGTACTTCGGGATCGCCATCGTGGTGATCGCTCTGGTCCTGGCCGCTCTCTACCGATTCACGAGATTCGGCTTGCTCACCCGTGCCACCGCGGAGAGTGAGCAAGGCGCCTACGTGAGCGGTCTGTCGCCCGATCGCTGCGCGGCCTACAACTGGATGATCGGCTGCGCGGTGGCTGGATCGGCGGGCATTCTCATCTGCCCGATCGTGCCGCTCACCCCGACGGGTTATTCGTTGTTCATCGTTCCGGCGCTGGCCGCGGCCATCATCGGGCGGTTTTCCTCGATCGTCGCCGCTGTCCTGGCGGGCCTGGCCATCGGCATGCTCCAGTCGGAAGCCACCTACCTCTCGCGGGTATACGAGTGGCTACCCTCCAGCGGTTTGGTCGAGCTGGTTCCACTGCTCGTGCTGCTCGTCGTGCTGGTCGCGCGGGCCAGGCCGTTGCCATCACGCGGTGCGGTCATCGTCGCCGAGTTGGGCAACGCGCCCTACCCTCGCCGGTTGTGGTCCAGCGCCGGGGTGGGCGTGGTGGTGGTCGGCCTGGCGCTGGTATTCGCCGGAAACGACCTGCGCACCGCGCTGATCACCTCTGTCATCCTGGCCGTCATCGGTCTGTCCCAGGTGGTGGTCACCGGATACGCGGGTCAGGTGTCCCTCGCTCAACTCGCCCTCGCCGGCGCCGCCGCGTACATACTGGGACCGATTGCCGAGAACTGGGGCATACCGTTCCCGTTCGCTCCGCTGCTCGCGGCGCTCGTGGCGACCGTCCTCGGTGTGGTCGTGGGACTACCCGCGCTGCGGATTCGCGGGCTCACTGTCGCTGTGGTCACCCTGGCGCTGGCCTATGCGATCGAAGCGCTGTGGTTCCGCAATCTGGATTTCGTCGGTTCGGGCGGAATCAACATTCCGGACCCGACCGTATTCGGGTACAGCCTCGGAATCGGGCGCGGCGAGAACTATCCCAGAGTGGAATTCGGGCTGTTCTGTCTGATGGTGCTGACGGTGGTCGGACTCGGGGTCGGGTACCTGCGGCGAAGCCGACTCGGTACACGGATGCTGGCGGTTCGGGCAAATGAACGTTCGGCCGCCGCCTCGGGTGTCGATGTGGTGCGGACGAAGTTGTCCGCGTTCGCGATCGGCGCGTTCATCGCGGGACTCGGCGGCAGTCTGCTCGCCTATCAGCAGACGAACGTGTCGTTCCAATCGTTCACCGCGCTGGCCGGTGTGACTTTGTTCGCGACCGTCTACCTCGCGGGTGTCACGTCGATTTCCGGAGGTGTGCTCAGTGGCGTAATCGGCGCCGGCGGTGTGGCTTTTCTGCTGCTGGAGCAGATCAGTGACCAGGCGGGCAGCTGGTATCAGGTGATCGTGGGTATCGGGCTGTTGCAGACCGTGCTGACGAATCCGGAGGGAATTGTCGCCCCTGTCCAGCGGGTCTTCGCCCGTACCGGTCCGAAGTCGTCTGGCCGTACGGGGTCGCTGGCCGGCACCGGAGTCGCCGCGCCGAAGCCGACCGCGGTGTCAGGAGGCGACCCGCTGCTCGGACTCCACAACGTGACAGTCCGCTACGGAGGTGTCGTCGCTGTCGACAACGTGACATTCGAGGTGCCCGACGGCGCGATAGTCGGTCTCATCGGTCCGAACGGTGCGGGAAAGACCACCTTGATCGACGCGATCAGCGGGTCGGTGCGTGCTGAGGGCACCATCGCCATCGGCAGCGAGTCGCTCGGGAACAAGAAGACCCACGAGCGCATTCACGCAGGTCTCGGCCGTACGTTCCAAGCGATCGAACTCTACGAGGATCTGAGTGTTCGTGAGAACGTCGTGGTCGGACTGTCGGGCCGAGGCACGGCGCGGGCAGCCTTCGACGAGGCGGAGTTCGACGAGATCTTCGACTTGCTCGGGCTGGCGCACGCCCGCGAGACGCCCGCGGGTGAGCTGTCGCAGGGACAACGCCAGTTGGTGTCGATCGCGCGCGCGATGGCGGGCAAGCCGCGAGTCCTGCTGCTCGACGAGCCGGCCGCCGGCCTCGATACCACCGAGAGTCACTGGCTCGGTGAACGATTGCTCGCCATTCGAGACAGCGGGGTGACCATCGTGTTGGTCGAGCACGATATGAGTCTGGTGCTGCGGATCTGTGACCACGTTCAGGTGCTGGACTTCGGGCGGATCCTCGCCTCGGGTACGCCCGAGCAGATCCGAAACGATCGCACAGTCGCCGAGGCCTATCTCGGCAGCATGTTCGCGGAGGAGATCACCGAATGACTCTTCGAGTGCACAACGTGACCGCCGGGTACGGCAAACTTCCGATCGTTCGTGAGCTCGACCTCGAGGTCGCGTCCGGATCGGTGACGGCCGTCCTGGGACCGAACGGCGCGGGAAAGACGACCCTGATGTCGACGCTGGCCGGTCTGCTGCCCGCCCTCGCGGGCGAGGTGACGGTGGCCGGGCGGCGTCTACCGAATGGCAAGCCCGCCAAGGCGAATCGCGCGGGTGTGGTTCTCGTCCCGGACAATCGCGCGCTGTTCAACAGCTTGACCGTCTCCGAGAATCTGGAAATCGCCCGCGTGCGCAATGGACCGTCCCTGGACGAGATCCTCGCGCTGCTACCCGCACTGCGACCGCGGTGGAAGGTCGCGGCGGGTGCTCTCTCGGGCGGCGAACAGCAGATGCTGGCGGTGGGGCGGGCGCTGGTTCAGAATCCGGCAGTGCTGCTCATCGATGAGATGAGCATGGGACTGGCCCCGGTCGTCGTGGAGACGCTGCTTCCGGCCGTGCGACATATCGCCGATACCACCGGTGCCGCGGTCGTCCTCGTCGAACAACACGTCCGGCTCGCGCTCAAGATCGCCGACGAAGCCATCGTTCTCGTCCACGGGGAAGTGACTCTCCGGGGTAGCGCAACCGAGCTGAAGGCATTCCCGGAGCGTCTGCGAGCCGCGTATCTCGGAGGCGAGACCGGCACCGCCGCAGGTTGATGCGTGCCCGTTCCAGCGGGGTGAACGGCAAGTTCGCCCCATTCGATTCAACACCAGGAGACAAGCATGTCCTTTTCCCTACGGAAGCGGTGGGCTGCCCTGCCGTATGTCGCGCTCGCAGTGGCGTTGTCGGCCTCCGGCTGTTCGAGCGGCGACGGCGGTTCGTCGGCTCCAGTCGACAGATCGGTGCTCGGCCAGGAGAACAAGGCAACGGGTGCGCCGATCAAGCTCGGGTTCGTCACCACCGGACCCCGAGCGCCTGTCCACACCGAGGAACTCGAAGTAGCGAAAGCGACCGTCGCCTACGTCAATACCCATCTCGGTGGGATCAACGGCCGTCCGATCGAGCTCATCACGTGCGAGGACGAGATCCAGGTGAGCCTGGCTCGAAATTGCGCCAACAAGTTCGTGCAGTCCGACGCTGTCGCCGTGGTCACCGGTGACTACGGCAATTCCGACACCATCGCCACGATTACCTCGCCCTCCGCCATGCCCTATTTCGCACTCGCCGGCGGCGGGCAAGCGATGGTGCTGCCGAACACCTATGTGATGGGCAACCCGCTGAACGGGCTCATCGGCGTACCGGCGGCGTATGCGAAACAGAACGGCTACAAGAAGATCGCGGTCCTGACCGTCGATTCGCCCGTCGCGGTGGAGCCGCTCACCAAGCTCGGTCCCCTCGCGTTCGGAAATGCCGGTGCGCAGGCCGACGTGGTCGCGATCCCACTCGGCACCGCCGATATGACGCCGCAGATCCAGGCCGCACTCGAGAAGAAGCCGGATATGTTCCACCTGCTCGGCGATGTCTCGTTCTGCGCGGCGGCGATCAAGGCCATGCGGACGCTGAACGCGACCCAGCCGGTGATGACGGTCAACCAATGCGTCGGCGATTCCGAGATCGCGTCGCAGATCCCCGGCGGCTACCAGGATTTGCTTGTCGTCGCCAATAGTGTCGTCGACCCTGCCTCGAAAGAGACGAAGCTCTTCGAAGCGGTGGTCGACGGATCAGGTGCCGAGATGCCGGACACGGCCGCAGCGCCCTATATGGCGATCCTGGGGCTCCGGTCTGCATTGGACGGGATGGCGGGCGAGATCACTCGCGCGACGGTCGCGGCCCGTCTCGGTTCGATGGCAGAACCCGAACCGCTCCCTCTCACCCCCGCATCGACGTTCCAATGCGGAACCAAACCGATCTCGTTCGGTCCGAACATCTGCAGTGGCAATGCCCTGCTCGGCAAAGCGGAAGAAGACGGCTCGGTGGTCGATGTGAAGACCATAGATACCACCGCGGTATTCGCGACACCCGGTCGTTAGCGAGAGCCCGTTCTCGCCGCGAGATCAACTCTCGGTCGCGATGACGGCCGCCTCGCGCAATCGCGCGAGGTCGGCCGGCGACAGGTGAAGCCGGTCGCGGAAGACCTGTTCGGTGTGTTCACCCAGCCGTGGAGCCGCTTGCGGCGCGGTGTGGGCGCCGTCGACCGACGCAGGCGCACTGGGCGCGAGGTAGGTGCCGATGCCGGGTTGCCGCAACGACGCGAACAAGGGATTGGCGGTGACCCGTGGGTCGGTCACGACCTCGTGAAAGCTCCGGTAGCGCTCCCACAGGATCGAGGTCTGTTCGAGGGCGGCGGTGATCTCGACGCCGCTGCGGGCCCGGAACCACGGCGTGAACAGGCCGGTGAGGACATCACGATGGTGGTAGCGGGCGCCCTCGTCGGTGAAGTCGGCGTCGAGGGCCGTGGCCAGCGCGTCGACGGCGGCGCGAGTTCCGGTGAGCTCGGTGAGCGCGTGAAAGTGGCGGGAGGTGAGGGCCACGATCATGAACGTGGCGTCGTCGGCCGCACTGAAATGCTGACCGTACTGGCCGTAGATGGCGTTGCCGAGGCGTGGCCGCGGCGTCTGGCACAGCATCGCCTCGGTGAGAAAACCGAGGTTTCCCGCCGTCGCCAGTGCGACATCCTCCAGCGGCAACGTGATCCTGCTGCCTTCTCCGGTCGCCTCGCGGTGCCGTACGGCCCCGGTGATCGCCAGCGCGGCGTACAGACCGCAGAGCAGATCCCAGGCGGGCAGAACCTGATTGATCGGCCCCGCGTGCTCGGCCGGGCCGGTAACCATCGGAAAGCCGATGGCGGCGTTGACGGTGTAGTCCACCGCAGTCGAACCGTCGGCACGCCCGAGGATCTCGAGCCGGATCAGATCGGGTCGCCGGGCGGCGAGAGTGTCGTAGTCGAGCCAGTCCCGGCCCACGGTGTTGGTGAGCAGGATGCCACCGCCTGGTCCACTGTCGGTGATCAGGTTCGAGATCAGTTGTTGCCCGGCGGAGCCGCGCAGGTCCGCCGCGACGGAGCGCTTTCCCTTGTTGAGACCGGTCCAGTAGATGCTCGCACCGTCGTCGGTGAGCGGCCACCGATGATAGTCGGCCGCCCCGCCGAGGGGATCGACCCGAATCACGTCGGCACCGAGTTGGCTCAGTGTCATTCCCGCCAGCGGAGCGGCGACGAAACTGGAGATCTCCACCACCCGAAGCCCGGCCAAAGGCTGTGCCGCCGATCGTGCGGTTTCGTTCATCGGACAGCGCTCGCGGGCTGCGCCGACTCGGGCGCTCTGAGCGTCGGGTACATCGGTGGCGAAGGCCTCGCTCATGGGATCTCGCATTCCCTCTTCGGTTCTATACTGTTTGAAATACGGTATGTATTACCGTTGAACGTACTGAACAAGGTAGCAAGCATCGCCTGCCGAGGGAAACGGAGCACGCTTCACCGGCTTACGCGGGGTCTGCCCCGCCGTTGAGCGCGTCGTCGAGGGCATCCAGCCGGGCTCGCCGAAAGGCACGCGCGACCGGCGTGCGCCGCTCGACCAGGTCGAAGCCGTGGTAGGCGCCGGGCACCACCCGCAGGGTGCACCGAATGCCGGCCTGCCGGAGGCGTTCGGCATAGGCGAGGTCTTCGGCGTAGAAGAGATCGTTGGTCCCCACTCCGATCCAGGCCGGCGCGAGCCCGGTCATGTCGTCGCAGCGGGCCGGAACCGCCAGGGGCGATACGGTGTCGCCGCTGGCACTGCCGAGGTAGGAACGCCAGCCGAGCCGGTTGCTCCGTTCGTTCCACAGACGTAACCGGCCGGGAGTGGGATAGGTGCGGGCGGTAGTCCGGTCGTCGAGCATCGGATAGGACAGCACCTGGAGAACGGGGCTCACCTCGGCACTCCACGTGCAGAGGTGGGCCAACGCGGCGGCCAACCCGCCGCCCGCGCTCTCGCCGACGAGCGCGATCCGGCGAGCGTCCACATCGGATCGAGCCGCGAGCCAGCGCAGCGCCGCGTAGCAGTCCTCGAGCGGGACGGGGAACGGGTGTTCCGGCGCCAGCCGGTACTCGACCGATGCCACGACCGCACCGAGTTCGCCGGCGACCCGCCGACAGAATCCGTCGCCCATCGCCGCATTGCCGATGAGGTACCCGCCGCCGTGCACGAACAGCACCGCCGGTGCTTTCGGTCGCGCGCCGTCGGGCCGGAACAGCCGGACCGTGACATTCGCGTCGACCCGCTCGAGCACGCCTTCGGACGGTGGTCGGCTGCCGCTACGAGCCGTCAGTTTCCGGATGAGACCCACCGACCGTGATCCGACGACCGTGCGTGGCAGGTATCGGGCAAAGCGCAGGTCGGGATGAAAGTCGGTAGGTTCGTCCACGGACGCTCAGGCCACCATCTCGTCGGAGTCGAACGGCGCGAAGAACGCACCCATACCGCCCACTGCCAAGGCGTGGCCGAGGGCATCGAAATCATAGGTCGCGGCGATGTTTCCGGAGGCACCCAGTATCCGGGCGAGGATCTCGTGGGACGTGTCGGGCAGCAGGGCGGCGCGAGCTCGATCCAATCCGGGCAGTGCGCAGCGCTGCTGGATGTGGGCGATCATCAGGTGCAGACACAGCTGCTGGGCTGGTGTTTCCGGCCGCGGGCTCGTGCCGTCGGCGAGCCTGGTGGTGAGCGAGTCCAACGTCTGCGCGAGGTAGAAGCCGAACACCGGTCGCGAGCTGTGCAGGATATCGGCGCGGACTCGGTCGGCCAGGCCGGCGCCCGCGGCACCGAGGGCGGCGGTGATCGCGGGTGTGAGGGCTGGATCCTTCGGCTGTCTCACCGGCTCTGCTCCTCCATCGCCCGCTTCGCGTGATCCAGGATGCATTCCAGCCCCCATTCGAAATTTCGGTCGTCCGGTGCTCCGGTCCGCCTGCCCTTGGCCATGGCGGCTGCCAGCAACGGAGTCGTCTCGGGGTCGACGTGGATGACGTCGTAGTAGGCGGTCGCATCGCTGCCCAGCTCCTGGTTCTTGTCGTGGAGTCGTTGCAGGACGACCGAGCCCTGCACATGCAGGTTGACCGCTGAGTAGACGGTGAACGCCTCGTCGACCGAGAGCCCGGCCTTCACCAGGCTCGCGACCGTGCGCTCCACCTGCTCGGCTCCCAACCTCGCCGCGTGCTGACTCAGCGCCGAACGGATCAGCACGAGGTCGCACAGGATCGGATTGTTCAAGAACGCGCGGCGCATGGTGCGCGCGTGGCGCGACAGCGACTCGCGCCAGTCGTGCGCGTCGACGGCAGGGTAGGGCGCCGCGTAGATGAACTGGCGCAGCGCGCGATCGGTCATGGCGTTGAGCAGGTCGTCCTTTTTGCGGAAATACCAGTAGATGCTTGTGACGCCGACATCGAGATGTTTGCCGAGTAGCGGCATGCTGAGCCCGTCGACCGAGACCTGTTCGGCGAGTTCGAATGCGCCGTCGATGATGTCCGCGGGATTGAGCGATCCTCGTTCGCGTCGGCGACGGGGCTGCCCGAGTTTTCGACCGGTCATAGCGCGACTTGCTGATCGGCGGCGGCGTACACCGGTTCACGCTTTTCGGCGAAGGCGGCGAAGGCCTCGATCACGTCGGCCCCGGTGAGGTTGACGCCCGCGGCCTTCGCCTCGGCGTCCAGCGCCTCGGACAACGTTCGATCGGATCCGGCATTGAGCAGATTCTTGGTCTGCCGCAACGCAACGGGCGGACCGGCCGCCAGTTTGCCCGCTATCTCGTCGACGAACTCATCGATCGTCTCGGCAGGCCGGAGCCAGGTGACGAGTCCGAGCCCCTCGGCATGCTCGCCGGTGATCATCTCGGTCAGCAGGGTCAGGCGCTTGGCCTGTTGCAAACCGACGAGGCGGGGAAGCAACCACGAGCCACCGCAATCCACCGACAGCGCACGGCGGGCGAAGATCTGACAGAACCGTGCCTGCGGGGTCGCGACAACGAGATCGCAGGCCAGCGCGAGGTTCCATCCCGCGCCGACCGCAACGCCACGCACCTTGGCCACTGTCGGCACCCGCAGCTCGTGCAGCAACTGCACGGTCTCGTTGATGGTGCGCAATTCGCGAGCCGGATCCGGGAACTCGTCCATTCCCTCGGTGGCGGCGAGATCGGCTCCCGCGGAGAACGATTCGCCCGCGCCGGTGAGCACAACGGCCCGCACCGTGGGGTCGCTCGTGATGTCACGCAGTGCCGCCCGCAGCGCGTGCCACAGGGGGGTGCTGATCGCGTTCTTGCGACGTGGGCGGTTGAGCGTCAGCGTGCGCACGCCGCCGGCGTTGCCGATGAGCAGTACGGGCTCGTCTGTCACAGGGTCATCCTTTCGTCGCCGTCACTGCGGACGGGGCGGGAGTGGTCGTGCCGATCGCACCGCGATCACGGAGTTCCGCGATGTCCGAAGGTGTGAATCCTGCTGCTGCCAAGACTGTCTCGGTGTGCTCGCCGAGACCGGGTACCGCACCCATCGGCGGCGCGAAGCCCGCGATGACCGGAGGTGGCAACAGGGCTGTCACCGAACCCGCGGGAGTGCTGATCTCTTGCCATCGGTCGCGCGCCGCGAGATGAGGGTGCGCGATGACCTCGCGCGGTGTCCTGAAACGAGAGTTCCCGATGCCTGCCGCATCGGCCCGAGCTTGGACGGTGGCTGCGTCATGGCGCGCACACCACTGGGCGATCTCGTTGTCCAGTTCGGTCCGGAGTCGGACCCGGTCGAGGTTGCCCGCGTAGCGCTGGTCGTCGGCGAGGTCGGGCCGATCGAGCAGATCCCGGGCGAGGCGCTGCCATTCGCGGTCGTTGGTGGTGCCGAGAACCACGGTCTCGCCGTCCGAGGTTCGGTAGGCGCCGTACGGTGCGACAGCGGGGGAACTCATCCCGAGCGGTTGCTGATCGACACCGGTATGGCGGGTGTAGGTGAGCTGGTAGCCCATCAATTCGGCGGCGGTATCGAACAAGCTCACCGATGCGTGGGTGAACGGGGCAGGCTCGGCGGTGCCGCCGGTACGCGCACCGGGTGATCGTCTGGCGCAGATCATCGCCAGGATCGTCAGCGCGGCATACAGACCCGAGCTCACATCCGCGATGGGCGGGCCCGGCTTGGCCGGCGCCCCTGGTGAGCCGGTGACGGCGCAGACTCCGGACTCTGCCTGGATCAACAGGTCGTAGGCGCGTTTGTGGGACAGCGGTCCCCCCGGGCCGTATCCGTCGATCTCCATCACCACCAGGTCCGGGTGTCGCTGTGCGAGTTGGACCGGTGAGATACCCAGTGCCGCGGTCGCCCCCGGGGCCAGGTTGGCGACGAAGACATCCGCCGTGTCGAGCAGTCGGTGCAGGACCGTCATCCCGTCCGGATGCTTGAGGTCGAGGGTGATCGACTCCTTGCCGCGGTTGGCCCAGACGAAGTGCGCGGCGAGCCCGTGGACCACGTCGTCGTAATGTCGTGCGAAGTCGCCGCCGCGGGGGTTCTCGATCTTGATCACCCGGGCACCCAGATCGGCCAGTGTGCGCGTGCACATCGGTGCCGACACCGCTTGTTCGAGGGTGACGACCGTGATCCCGGCAAGCGGACCTTCCGACTCGTCCTGAACAGGGATGTGCACAGCTCACCTCATCGCTCGTCACCACGCCACTCTGGCGCACCATTGTACTGTAAGCTATACAGTAAGAAGGACCGAGTTGGCCACTGTTGCGCTCGACGTGGTTCGTCGGCCAGTGGCACGCCGTCGTGCGCGAACGACGTGCGCGGTGATCTGGACAAAGGAATTCGCGTAATGAAGTACGTTCTCGAGTATCCCGCCGAGCTGCCGACGGCATCCGACGCGTTCTTGGACCCCGCGGTCATTCGTGACGTGGTGGGCCAAGCCGAGGAGTCCGGTTTCGCCGCGGTGGCGCTCAGTGAACACCCGGCGCCGTCGTTGAAGTGGCGGCACAACGGGGGTCACAACACTCTCGACCCGATCGCGGCACTGAGCTATATGGCGGGGTTCACCACGCGTATTCGATTGCTCACAAATCTGTATGTACTGCCGTTCCGTAACCCCTACCTCGCCGCGAAAGCGCTGGGCAGTCTGGACATCGTCTCGGGTGGTCGGTTGATCGCCGGTGTCGGAGCCGGATACCTGCGGGCCGAGTTCGCTGCTGTCGGCGTCGATCATGACCGGCGCGGCGAGCTGCTGGACGAAGCGCTGGGTGCGCTGCGGCGCATTTGGGCCGACCCTGAAACGCCGGTCGCGGGAGTGGGTTTCGGTGCGCCGGGGCCGCTGTGGTTGCAGTCTCCGGCGCAGCGCCCGCACCCGCCGCTGTGGATCGGCGGTAACGGCAGGGCGGCTCGGCGCCGTGTCGTCCGGCACGGCAGCGGGTGGATGCCGATCATCGCCGATGCCGGCATGGCCGCTGCTATGCGAACGGCCGCTATCGAGAGCGCCGAGGCGTTCGGTGCCGCGGTGGCCGACCTGCGCCATGGTCTGGCGGCAGCGGGCCGAGATGCCGACGCGGTCGACATCCAGGTCGTATGTCCGCACCTGGACTTCGGTGATACCGATACGGTCCTGGCGGCGTCGGGCTATCTGGACGACCTCGAAAAGCGTGGCGCCACCTGGGCTGTTGTGCACGTCGACGGTTCCAGTCCGGCCGCCGCTACGCAGTTCGTGAAGAGATTCGGGGCAGAGGTCATCGCAGGGGGACACGGCCTACTGTAACCTATACGGTAACTATATCGATATACGGGTTCTGCTGCGGCGACGACCAGCGCGCCGGTGCGGAATCGTGTATCTCACTGCGAATCGATGGTGGAGACTCTCATGACCTCAAGGGTGCCTACGGAATACGAAGACCTGCTTCAGCGACCGATCGTCGGTGTTCTCGGAACCGTGACCCCGCAGGGTTCGCCTGACCTGTCGCCCATGCGCTTCACCTGGGACGGTGCGCACCTGCGGATGAGCCATACGATCCCGCGACGCAAGTTCACCAGCTTGCAGGCGAACCCGAACTACTCGTTTCTCATCACCGATCCCGATGTGCCGACCAGGTCGCTGGAGACACAGGGATGGCTGGTCACGGTCTTGGGAGACGATGAGGGGGTCTTCTATCGTGAGCTGAGCGAGTTGTACGGTGACGTTGACGCCGGGCTGCCCGATGATGTCTACGATCGCGTCGTGCTGATTCTCGACGTAACCAGGTTTACCGTGAAGTGACTGCTCGCCGATAGTCCTACCCGAACCGTGCAACACCCCGAATACGCAATGCGGCTCCCCGTCGGTGACGGGGAGCCGCATATTTCGCGCTATCGGCTGGGTGACTCCTGGGCGACATTCGAGCCGATCAGATCGAGAGCGTTGTCGCGCATCACTTTCCGGGTGTCCTCATACGAGAATTCCGGAAACTGCGGAATGTCCGCGGTGAAGGTCGTCGGATCGGCGAGCCCCTCGCCGTGTGGCCAATCGGAGCCGAACAAGACCTTGTCCACGCCGATCGTCGCGGCGAGCAGTTTGACGTCGTCTTCGTAGTAGGGCGCGATCCAGACATTGTTCTTCAGCTGCTCCACCGGATCCTCGGTGAAGTGGTGAGGAGCAGTGTTCGCGGCCTTCTTCAAGCGCTTGATCAACCGGTAGACGAAGTACGAGCCGTTCTCGATGCTCACCACTCTGAGCTTGGGGTGGCGGGTGAACACCTGGTGCACGATCATCGAGGCGATCGTGTCGTGGATCGCGCGATCGTCGAGCAGGATCTGATCGAGCGGATCCTTCTTGCCGAATCCCTCGAACGTCGCCGTGCCGCCCCACAGCGCGTTGATGGCGAGATATCCGCTGTCGGACAGGTGGAAGCCGACTGGTACGCCGGCTTCGGCCAGGCGGGCCCACACCGGGTCGTGCAGAGGGTCACCGAGGGATCGCGGGCGTGTCACACCGGGTACCGGTGCCGGGCGCACGAGCACCATCTTGGCGCCGCGGCTCAGCGCGAACTCGACCTCCTCGACCGCCGCCGCCGGATCGGCGAGGGATATGATCGGCGCCGAGATGATGCGGTGGTCGGGACGGTCGAATCCCCAGTCCTCGTCGAGCCACAGGTTGAAAGCGTGGACCGAGGCGATCGTCGCGGGAATGTCGTGCTTGAGCGCTTCCTCTACCCCGCAGGCGAAGGTCGGCAGCATGAAGACAGTTTCGAGGTTCTGTCGATCCAGGACCGTCACGCGAGCGTCGCGGTTCTGGTATTCGGGGTGCTCGGACAGGCGGTCTACTTTCATCAACGAGGCCGGAGAGACGCCCTCGGGAATCTCGCCGCGAAACAGCAGATCGAGGCACCCGGGCTCGATGATCGGGTCGAACGTCGGGTTGGGGACGAATTGGTTGACCTTTCCGCCCATTATCGCCAGCGTCCGCTTCCCGTCGTTGACCATCTGCACCCCGCGCTGCTTGAACTCTTTGGGTAGATGGCGAGTGAACGCGTCCAGTGGTTCGTAGTAGTGGTTGTCGACATCGACCGCCAGATAGTCCAGCTTTGTCATTCTTCGTCCTTTCGCAACCGGTGGTCTCGCCGGGCGCTCCGTCGTCGAACCGGGCGATCGGCGTCCGACACGGACCGCGCCGGGAAGACCTCCAGGAAGACCATCGTCGGCACTAACGTTTGACTTACTGTACCTCTTTCAGTAGCGCCTCGCGCAAGTCCGGCTTCGCAGCGGTTCGCGGTCGACGCGTGTCAGTCGGCAGCGCTGATCAATGCGAGTGTCTCCAGGTCGCGAATCGCCCGGCAGCTGCGCTCCAGCATGACGAGGAAGACCTCTTCGCCGCGCGCTGTCGGTGTCGCGAAGGCGGCGCCGAGGGCTATGATCAGCGGGGCCTGCACCATTCCGAATCGATAATCCTGCCAGCATGTTTCGCGGGTATATCCGGTGACGCCGTACTCGAGCAGTCTCCGGTGGTACACGTCGACGAGGCTGTTCTCGCACGCCGATCGCGCGTCGGGGTCCAGGCCGGTCGCGGTGAAGTAGGCGAGATCGCGCGCGGGCAACCCGACGCCGAGCGTTTGCCAGTCGACCACGCTGACGCGGCTCGTCGCGGTATCGAACATGAGGTTGTCGAGTCGGTAGTCTCCGTGCAGCAACGCGAATCGGCCGGTATCGGAGCCGGCCTGCAGCCAGGGTGTCACCAGACCCAGGGCCTCGGAGAAGGTTTCACGGTCGCGATGATCCATGCGCGCGCCGAGCTTGTCGAGCGTGATGTCGGCGGCCATCCGCGCCACATCGCCGAGGCCGCCTGCCGCTGCGGTGTCGCCCGGTTTGGGCATCGCTACGGCGAGGTCCAGCCAGCGTGGATCGCGCCAACTCGGCCCGTGTAGACCGGCCAGCGCGGACACGGCCTGGTACGCCGCATCGGTCCCGCAGCCCGCGATCTGGTCGCCGGGGACGGCGGGGGACAGGTCGGCGAGGAGCAGGGCGAATTCGGTCCCGTCCTCGGTGATGTCGCTGTAGAAGCAGCGTGGCGTCGGCACGCTCGTCTGCGTAGCGGCTTGTCTGTAGAAGGTGATCTCGCTGAGATAGCCGAGCGTGACGCCCGCCCGCACACCGTCGTCGTCGGCGGGCAGTTTGATGACGAAGGTCGACGGGAATTCGTGCTCGCTGTGTGCATAGCGTGGCGTGATTCGGAACGTCGCCCCGGTCTGGCCGGTGCCGATCGGGCAGATCTCGACACCCTCGACGACGTCTGCCTCCGGTCCGAGCACCGCCTGCAGCCAGTGGCTGGTGATGTCGGCGGCGCGGCGCGGAATCGGTACGGTCGCACTCATTTCGAGGCCCTCACTGTGTCGCTGTCACTGTCGCTGTCTCGGTACGCGGCGACGACAGGCGCGAGTTCTTCGGGAGTCGCGCCGTGCAGGATCACCCGGTCGGCGCCGTCGCCGAATTCCTCGCGTATTCGGTCGGCGCATTGCCTCGGCGTGCCGGTGGCCGCCGATGCCAGCCACTCGGAGGGCAGTATCGCCGCGATGTGCTCGATCTGGTCGGCGGTCGCGACCCCGTCGATCGGACCGGCGATCGAGGTGACGACCCGGTCTTCGCGGAACCGCCGCAGCGCGCCCGGATCCCAGCCGTTCGTGCGCACCATCAGGTCCCCGTATCCCTGCAGATATGTCGCGAGCCGGGCGACGGTCTTCTTCAAGCGAAGCTCTTCTGGCAGATGGTCGCCCACGGTTGCCAGGCATGACCAGACCCGCACCGAATCGGGATCGCGATCGGCCTTCTCAGCAGCGAGCTTGACCGTCCGCACACACCGTCGCAGAGTCTCCGGTGAGAAGTAGGTGTGCAGGATGACGTCGTCGAAGACCCGTCCGCCGAGCGCCAAGGTGTTCGGACCGAACGCGACCAGCGCGAGTGGAATGTCCTCATCGAAGCTCTGGTCGAGAAAGAGTACGGGGTAGGCGCCCAGTGGGCCGTCGTGGCCGATGATCGCCTCCCCCCGCCACAGCCGTCGCATGACGTGGGCCCAATCCTCCATCTGAGCGGTGGTCACCGCCGGGATGCCGAACGCGGAGTACATCGCCGCGACGCCCCGCCCGATACCGAGAGTGAACCGGCCCCCGGAGAGCCTGTGCATGGTCGTGGCCCACGACGCGGTGACCAAAGGGTGGCGCGTGTTGTGGTTGGTCGCGGCAGTGGCCACCCTGGTTCGCTCTGTCACCGCGCAGGCCGCGCCGGTGAGCGACGCGGCCTCTTTGACGTTCCAGCGTTCGGAGATGAACGCTGTGCCGAGCCCGAGTTCCTCACCCCTGCGCGCATCTTCGATCAGGCGTGCCGGACCGCCCCCGCCCGAGCCCGCCAACAGGTAGTAACCCAACTCTTCGAGTGGGCGCTGGTCCACGGTCATGGTGTACCTCGATCTGGAATCGCGAAGGAGACGGCGCAATCCTCAGGTCCGGAGTGGTCGTGGCCTCGGCGCAGCTCGGCTGGGAGCTGGTCGACGCTCACACGTGCAGCGCGGTGAGGACTGGGGGAGCCTCTCGAAGAGGCTACCAATGGGGCAACGGTAATGCTATCGGTTCAGTGAACGGTAGTAGGCCGGAATCACTGATCGATCTGTCCGTGGCGACGCGCAGCGAGTGAGGCTGACCAGCACCGCTCCCTACGGGTTCGCGAATTCCCTGTAGAGATCGGGCAGGAATTGGGCCAGGTGGTGCATCTCCTGCCCACAGTGCAGCAGGAGATCGCGGGCGAGATCGGTGCCGAGGACGAGATCCGCTGCATCGACCGAGGCGCCCCTGCTGATGGCTTGTGCGGCTCGGACCAGGTCGGGGCTGTGGAGCCCGTAGTGGTTGAGATAGAAGCGGCTGCGCATTTCGCATCCGCCGGGAACGGGCCGAACCTGATGCGCGAGCCACCCCAGATCGACGGGCGCCACGCTGCTGCCTACCCGTCCGAAAATCACTGTGTGTCCAGCGGGTACATCGAATCCGTGGTCCTGTGGATCGAGAAAGGCGATAGCCAGCTGTTGTAGTTTCGGGCCGACGTACTCATCGACATAGGAGATATTGCCGACGTACTTCGCGCGATCCGGCACCGCGTGGCCGGTCTTGTCCACGCTGATTCCGGCATAGAGGTGTGCGTCAGGATGCCACAGCTTGTATCTCGCCGATTCCGCCGAATGCCAGCCGAACCACCAATCCCACATCGCCGCAGAGACATTCGTCATATCGGTGCGTACTGCCGCCCACACCATCCCGCTCGCGGTCTGTCCGTATCCGGTCTCGACCGGAGAGTAGCCATGGGCGGCGAGATCGTGCGAAAGTGCCGAAAAATCCGGAATGGTATTCGGCGGCACCGGCGGACCGTCGTAGGTGGTGAGCACTGATGCCGGTGCGGGTGCGGTTCGTGCGGCCATGAACCGCACATAGGGCTTCGCCCGATCGTCGGCGGAGTACCCCTGGTATCGGACGCCGGGGTCCTCTTCGGCATGTGACACGGCCGAGGCCCCCGCGCCCGAGAACGCTCCACCGACCAGCAGGGCTCCCATCGACAGAGTCTGCCGTCGAGTCCACCGCCTGTGTCTCCACATGTGTCGACGCTATCGAAAGCCGCCCGGCGCGGACCGCGGAACGGCGTGAGCAGGCCGCGTTCTGTGGGAACTAACAGACCGGCTCGCACACCAATAGGTCCCGTCGACATTCATCGAGGCGCGACGCGTGCACTGAGTGGCAGTGTCACCGGAGTTCAGCCGTCGACGGTGTTGGGCGCCAAACCGGCCACGAACGGGGTATCTCCGTCGTATTTCCCGAATTTGGCGGCGCCACCGGGGGAACCGATCGTGTCGAAGAAGTCCACGTTCGTCTGCGTGTAGCCCGTCCACTGGTCGGGGACGTCGTCCTCGAAGAAGATCGCCTCGACCGGGCAGACCGGTTCGCAGGCACCACAGTCGACGCATTCGTCGGGCTGGATGTAGAGCATCCGGTCGCCCTCGTAGATGCAGTCCACCGGGCATTCCTCGATGCAGGCTCTGTCTTTGATGTCGACGCAGGGTTCGGCGATCACGTAGGTCATGCGGTCGGGATTTCTTCGAGTGCTTCGAGCCGGGCCGGGACGTGTTTGTGCCATGGGGTGCCTGCGAAGGCGTCTTTGAGTTCGAGGCCGGTCAGTTCGTTGGGGGAGACCCCGGCACTGGTCGTTGTTCCGTCGCCGGTGGGGTAGTCGAGGCCGAAACCGTTGGGCAGGGCGATGTTTCCTGCCCGCATCATGTCGCTGACCTCGACGATCACGGTGGCGGATCCATTCGCGGTGACCAGTCGTGCCGGGGCGCCGTCGGTCAGCCGCAAGGCGGTGGCATCCTCGGCGCTGATCCGGAGGTGGCCGTCGCGGTCACGGCGACGCCAGTCGGGGTTGCGGAAGATCGTGTTGGCGGTGAACGAGCGCCGCTCACCGGCGGCCAGGACCAGCGGGAACTCCGGGGTCGTCCACGCCGTGCGCGCGGTGGGTAGCCGGCGGACCTGGTCGAGCAGATTGTCGATGTCGATGGTGAAGCGGCGGTCCTTGCGCTTGACGTAGTGCCAGACGTCATCCCAGGTGTCGTCGGTGAAGACCACGCCGGTCGGGGATTCGATGATCGCGTCGAACAGCCGGTTGCCCGGCGTCAGGCCGGTGCCGGTGAAGCCCGCTCGGGCAACGGCTTTCGGGTTCGACATCGCACATATCTGACTGATGCCCCACAGCACCGCGGCGCCCCTCATCTGTGGCGCCATCGTGGTGCCGAGCGTTTCGTACAACAAGTACGGAGCGATCTTTCCGAGGGCGGGATCAGCGGCGACGGTGGCCAGGAAGGTCGCGCCGAAGGTGTCACGGCCGGTCTGCGCGGCGCGTCGGAGCCGGGCGATGGTGTCGGTGTCGAGGACCCGCATGCGTCGAAGTACCCGCGCGTAGATCTCGGGTTCGGGCAGCGTGCCGTCGAGCGGCTCCATGAGCGGTTTGCGGAGGTGAACGACATTGCGCGGGAATTCGAAGTTGAAGAACGTCGCTTCGGGCTTCTCGTACTGGCTGGCGGCGGGCAGCACATAGTCGGCCTCACGCGCGGTTTCGGTGAACGCCACATCGATCACGACCGACAAGTCCAGTGCGCGCATCGCGGCCCGGAAGCGGGGCGAATCGGCGAGGGAATGCGCCGGGTTGGACGAGTCGATCCACATCGCGCGGAAGCGATCCGGGTGGTCGGTGAGGATCTCGTCGGCTATCGAATTGCAGGGGATCAGGCCGCCGATGATCTTGGCGCCGGTGACCGGTGAGGTTCGGCCGCCGCCGCCACTACCGCCGCTGCCGAGCATCCCGCCCGCCAGGGGAACCATCGCGTCGAGCAGGGCCGAGGCCCCGGCCTCCACCCGCGCACGCAGCGGAGTCACCCGGGCGAGGGTGGGCAACGTCGCGCTGATCGCCGTGGCCGCCGCGGTGACGGTCCGCGCCGTCAACCGCTTCTGCGCGCGGGCCAGTGCGCTCGGCTTCTTGCGCGGTGATCCGGACCCGGAACCGCCGGTCAGCATCGCGAAGGAGGAGTGCAGGTACATGGTGCCGGGTCTGCCGAAGTTGCCGGTGACGATCCACAGGAGTTTGTTCAGGTAGGACACCAGGGTGCTGTTGGGCGCCTGCTGGATGCCGAGGTCCTCGTAGACGCACACGCTCGACGCGGTCGCGATCCGGCGCGCTGCCGCCCTGACCTCGCCTTCGCCGACACCGCTGATCGTCGCGAAATCCGTGATGTCGCAGGACTGGAACGCCGCCTGGACCTCGTCGTAGCCGGTGGTGCGCGCGGCGATGAAGTCGGCGTCGACCAGGTCTTCCTGCACGATCACCGCGACCAGTGCGGCCATCAGCCAGGCGTCGCGCCCCGGCAACACCCGCAAGTGGTGCTCGGCCATCGCCGCGGTTTCGCTGACGCGCGGATCGATCACGATCATCGAACGGGTCGGGTCGGCGGCTACCTGCTTGAGTACCGGTCTGGCCCGCGGAAAGCTGTGTGATTGCCAGGGGTTCTTGCCGACGAACACCAGTACTTCGGCGTGTTCGAAATCGCCTTTGGTGTGACCGCCGTACAGGCGGCCGTCGACCCAGATCTCCCCGGTCTTCTCCTGTGCCAGCGCATTGGAGTGATAGATCGAGCCCAGTGCCCCGCGCAGCCCGGCCGCGTTGGCGGCCCCGAGGTGGTTACCTTGGCCGCCACCGCCGTAGAAGAAGATCTTGTCTCCGCCGTGTTCATCGGTGATGGCGGAGAGTTTCGCGGCGATCTCATCGATCGCTGTGTTCCAGTCGATCTCCTGGTAGGTGCCGTCGGGCCGGCGTTTCAGTGGGGTGGTGAGGCGGTGGGCGCCGTTCTGGTACAGGTCCAGGCGCATCGCCTTCTCGCAGGTGTAGCCCTCCGATGCCGGATGCGCCTTGTCGCCGCGGATCTTCGCCAAGCGGCGACCCGCCACCTCGACGGTGATCCCGCAGTTGCACTCGCACAGCACACACGCGGTCGCCTTCGGTTCGGCCATGTCACACCCCTTCGACGAAAGTATGCTAGGCAACATAGCATAATGTTATGCCAAGTAGCATAGTATTGCTGAGTTGACCCGAATCCCGTAAGGAGCGCGACGACATGGGAGCCCGCACCGACACCCGGCAGAAGATGCTCTACAGCGCTGTCGAGCTCCTTCGCGAACGTGGCTCGGCCGGGGTGACCATCGACGCCGTGCTGGCGCGCAGTGAGGCACCGCGCGGATCGGTCTACCACCACTTCCGCGGTGGACGCGCCCAGATCATGACCGAGTCGCTCGCGCTGGCCGGTGACGCCATCGGCACCATCATCGACAAGGCGGTGGAGCAGGGATCGGTCGCGGCGTTGCGGCGATTCGGGCAGTTCTGGAACACCCTGCTCGCGCAGTCCGACTTCGAGGCAGGCTGCCCGGTCGTCTCGGTAGCAGTCGGCAGCTCGCCCGATGACCGGCACCTGCAACCGGCGGTCGCGGGCATCATCCAACGGTGGCAAGCCGCCCTCGTCACCGCGCTCGAAGCCGACGGTGTCGAATCCGAGCGCGCCGTTCGGCTGGCCACCATGGCGATCGCCGCCATCGAAGGCGCGGTGATCCTGTGCCGGGTCAATCGATCCACGACGGCGCTCGACGATGTCATAGAAGAACTCGAGGGGCTGCTCACCTCGGTGGTCGCCGGCTGAGGTGCCCTCGGTGCCCGGCGTCGCGATGGTCGCTCGTGTTCCGAGCTCCGCGGTGAGCCGGTGCTCTGGGGCCGTGGGAGCGAATTCCTATTGCTGCATCTAGTGCAGCTACAGCGTGTGTAGAATTTTCCTCTGCGCTGTCGCTGGACTCGCTCGGCGCGGAGAGGGTGGTACGCGATCGTGGCCGAACGGCAGAGCAGGGCAGCATATGCCCCGCGAATGGCTCCTGAGCAGCGCCGGGAGCAACTGTTGGACGCGGTTTTGCGGGTCATTGTCGGGCAGGGCGTGCACAAGGTGTCCATCGACACTGTCGCGAAGGAGGCCGGTGTGAGTCGCCCGGTCGTCTACGGCCATTTCGACGACTCCGACCAGCTGCTGCTGGCCTGCCTCGACCGGGAGGAGGCCGCGGCGGTAGCGCAGATGGCCACCGTAGTCCCGATGATGACGACCGATCCGACCCAGGCAATGGCGGACAGCCTCGAGCATTTCCTCGACGCGGTGCAGGCCGCGCCCGATAGATGGCGGGCGGCATTTCAGCTCGCCGACTCCAGCACTCCCGCCTTCCGTCGCCGTCTGGAGCGCGGACGCCGAGCGTTCACCGAGGCGCTGACCGCGTATATGCGCGCGGCGGCACCATCCGGACAGCTTGTCTCGGTCGATGTCGAACTCACTGCCCGTCTCGTGTACGCGCTGTTCTGGGAAGCGGGCCGACTCGTTCTGGCGGAACCCGATGCCTTCCCGCCGCAGCGCATTCGTGACTACGCCGCACAGCTCATTCCCGCTCTGCCTGCGTTTCATACCTCTGCCTGATCGAGCCGGGTCGACACCCTCGCGGCCGTCGATGTTTCGCCGCCTTCTCTAGGCGCTGCTGTTTACCGGCCGAAGATCGCCGTTATCGAGCGGCGACCTCGGCATGCCTTGCCGTCGTGTTCATCGACTTCCCGGTGTACGCCCCGCGTGAGGCCCGAAAACCGACTCGTGCTTGACAGGGCACCGCCAGGTAGCAAATACTACACTCAATGTAGCTACAAAGACTGTAGCTTTTGATGGGAGGTCGCCATGACGCGCCGGTACTGCATCATCGGAGCGGGATACACCGGTCTGGCCGTGGCCAAGGCCTATACCGACCTCGGTCTCGACTACGACCACATCGAGGCGACCGCCGCGATCGGTGGCAACTGGTCGCACGGGGTGTACGACTCCACCCACCTGATCAGCGCCAAAGCGGTCACCGAGTACCCCGACTATCCGATGCCGGATGACTATCCGGATTTTCCCAGTGCCGGGCAGATGCGCGACTATCTGCATTCCTTCGCTGCCGCATTCGGGCTCGATCGGCGCATCGAGTTCGACTCTCAGGTCACCGACGTCGCGCCGCTCGATGACACCGGTACGGCGGGCTGGCGAGTCGAATTCGCGAGCGGTGAGGCACGCGAGTACACCGGCGTCGTCGTCGCCAACGGGCACTACTGGGACACCAACATTCCGACGTATCCCGGCGAATTCACCGGCAAGCAGATCCACTCCAAGAACTACAAGCGCCCCGCCGACCTCGACGGCACGCGGGTCCTGGTCGTCGGCGCCGGTAACTCCGGATGCGATCTGGCGGTGGAAGCCGCACTGAATTTCGGTACGTCGGAGATCTCTCTTCGCCGCAGCTACTGGTTCATCCCGAAATATGTGCTCGGCGTGCCGAGCAGCAAGTTCGACATCGGCTCGGTTCCGGTGCCGAAACTGCTGCAGGAGGCCGTCTTCCGGTCGATCGTCGCAGTGGGGATGGGTAGCTTTCACCAGTTCGGGCTGGAGAAGCCGAAGCACCGCATCTTCGACCAGGATCTGGTGGTCAACCAGCAACTGCCGTATTTCCTCAAGCACGGCCGGATCGCGGTCCGTCCCGAGATCGCGCGCTTGGACGGGCACACAGTGCATTTCGTCGACGGCACCAGCGGGGAGTACGACACCATCGTCTGGGCCACCGGTTTCAGGACAACCTTTCCGTTCCTGCGCGAAGGGCTGCTCACCTGGGAGAACGGGCAGCCGCGGCTGGTGTCGCACACTTTCGCGCCCGGCCTGGCCAACCTCTCCTTCGCCGGACTGGTCGCGCCGCGTTCCGGCGCGGGCATGTTGTTGATGAACAGCTCCCGGCTACTCGCCGAGGCGGCGTTGCTGCAACAGCAAGTACGCACCCCGCTCGGCGATCTCTACTCGATCGTCTCCGAACCCTCCGGTGAAATCCTCGCCGGTGGACCGGAATTGCGCTGGGAGGTGCTGCGCGGCCGATGGCTGGTGCGCGTGCTCACCCAGCTGTCCACATTGCGGATCCTGCTGTTGCGCAGTTCCGTCACGACGGCGACGGAACCTGCGAGCCCAGAACCCGTGCCGGTTGCGCCACGCAGGCTGACCCGCATCGTGGTGAGCCCAGTCCTCGCCGTCGCCCGTCGGATCGCTTGACTCCCAACCCACTACACAGGAGCCCCTTCCATGCCTCCCAAGAATCGTGCACCCCGGACGATCGCCGTCGGTAGCCCCTTGACCCTGCCGTGCGGGGTGACTTTGCCCAACCGCATCGCCAAGGCCGCGATGAGTGAACAGCTCGGCGAGATCAACGGTGCGCCCAGCCAGACGCTGACCCGTCTCTACAGTGCGTGGGGTCGCGGCGGCGCGGGTCTGTTGATCACCGGCAACGTGATGATCGATCGCCGCGCCTATGTCGAGCCCCGCAATGTGACACTCGAAGACGATCGCCACCTCGAAGCCGTCGGCAACTGGGCGCGCGCGGGGTCGCGGGAAGGCGCCGTGATGGTCATGCAGATCAACCATCCCGGCCGAGTCGCGATCGGCCCGCTGAATCGGCTTCCGGTGGGCCCGTCGGCACTGCGTCCGGGGACCATCGGCTACAACCTGCGCAAGCCACGCGCGTTGACGCTTGACGGCATCGCCGACCTGCGACGTCGCTTCGTACGCACCGCGGAATTGGCGGTCGAGGCCGGTTTCGCCGGTGTGCAGGTGCATGCCGCGCACGGATATCTGCTCTCGCAGTTCCTCTCTCCCATCGCCAACCAGCGAACCGACCGATACGGCGGCAGCCCGGCGAATCGTCGTCGACTGCTACTCGACATCGTCGCCGACGTGCGCGCAGCCATCGGGCCACGCGCACTGCTCTCGGTGAAGCTCAACTCCGCCGACTTCCAGAGCGGGGGACTGGACAAGCGCGAATCGCTCGATATCGCACTCGCCCTCGAGCAGCTCGGGATCGATCTGCTGGAGGTCTCCGGCGGCAACTACGAAGCGCCGGCGATGACCGGCGTGGTGCAGGACAGCACCCGTGCGCGCGAGGCCTACTTCCTGCGCTACGCCGAGAATCTGCGCGCCGAATCGGCGATGCCGCTCATGCTCACCGGCGGTGTCCGCACCCTCGAATTCATGAACGACGTGCTGGCACAGGGCGCGGTCGATGTGATCGGGCTCGGCCGCCCGTTCGCGGTGCGCCCCGATATCGCGGCCGAACTGCTGGCCGGTACGCAGGAGCCGCAGATGCTGCCCACGGCGCCGCGCATCCCGATCAAGGGCGCGACGCCGATCAACTCCTATCTCCAATTGGCCTGGCACGCGGCGAATTTCCGGCTCATCGCGGCCGGCGAGCGTCAGGTGAGCGGACCGGGCGCGATCCGGACTCTGGTCGCCGCCGGGACCACCGTGACCGCCCGCGCGCTCACCCAATTCTGATCACCGAGGAGCAACTCATGAGCCTGCCCACTCCCACTCCCGCCCTGCGGGCCGTCGTCACCGGAGCCTCCTCCGGGATCGGCGAAGCCCTCGCCGACGGCCTGGCCGGTCGCGGATACTCGTTGATCCTGGTGGCACGCCGCGAAGACCGGTTGCGCGAGTTGGCCGATCGGCTTGCCGAACGTCACCGCGTCGAAGCCGAGGTCCGTGCCGTCGACCTGTCCGACCGCGACGAGCGCGCGAAACTGTGCGAGGAACTCGCCACCCGCGAGATCGCCGTCCTGTGCAACAACGCCGGTTTCGCCACCTACGGCACGCTGGCGACCGCGAACCCGGCCAGGGAACGCCAGCAGGTGGAGCTGAATACTGTTGCCGTCCACGACCTCACGCTCGCTGTACTGCCCGGCATGCTCGCCCGCCGCGCGGGCGCGATCCTGATCACCGGATCCACCGCGGGCAACCAGCCCGGTCCGAACAATGCCACCTACGCCGCCAGCAAGGCCTTCGCCAACACCTTCGCCGAATCGCTGCACGGTGAATTGGCCGGCACCGGCGTGCAGTGCACCTTGCTCGCGCCGGGGCCGGTGCGGACCGAATACGCCGAGGTGGCTGAGGTTCCGAACCTGGACCGGATGGTGCCGGGCCCGCTGTGGGTCAGCGCCGAACAGGCCGCGAACGATGCGATCGCGGGCATGGCAGGCGGTCGCCGCCGTGTAGTCCCCGGCATCTTCGCCAAGGTACAGACCGTCGGCGGCCAGTACACCCCGCGCGGGTTGGTCGGGCCGATCCTGCGCACCATCTACCGAAGGGTCAAGTGACATGGGTTGGGAACCTGCCGACCGGACCGAGGGCCGATCTTTCCGGGTGGATATGCGCCGCGCACTGGCAATCGGCGATCCGCGCCGCAGCCTCTACCGCGACGCCCACTACTTCAGCGCCACCGTCGACATCGACCCCGCTGCGATGAAGCCGTGGCTCCCGGCCGGGGTGCGGTTGACCGAACCGGCGCGCGCGGATCTGTTCACCGCGTGCTTCCCGGACAACAACTTCGAGTCGCCGGGATACCACGAGGCGGGGTTGTTCGTGCACATCAAGACGGTGCAGGGCACCGGAATCCACTGCCCGTGGATGATTCTCGACGACGATGTCGCCTTGATCATGGGGCGCGAACTGCTCGGCTATCCGAAGAAGCTCGGTGAGGTCGACTGGACAGTCACCGACACCGAGATCCGTGCCGAGGCGTCGCGCCGCGGCAACAAGCTGCTCACCATGGGTGGCAGGCTCGGCGCGGTTATCGCCGATCCGCCACCGATTCTGGGCCGCCCGCACCGCAATGTCGTCGGCCTCGCCGGGCTGTTTCCCGCCTTCGTGGTGGGCTTCACGCCCCGCGAGCGGGTGATCGAGGTGCGCCAGATCGAGGACTTCAGCCTGGACGTACACGGTTCCGAACGCGATCCACTCGACCAGATGGGGATCGGGCGGGTGATCCAAGCGCGGCTGCACCGCGTCGATCTGCTCGGTGTGTGGGTGCCACCGATACCGCTGCGACCGCTCACCCCGCTGTTCACAGCGAGCCGGATGCGGCCTCGAGTCCTATGAGCATCGCCGATCGACTCATCACCGAACCGCTCGACATCCCGCGACCGGCCGTCCGCGCGCCGTTCCCCCGCATCGATACCTTCGACAAGGCACTCACCGCACCGGGCGGTTTCGGTCCACGACTGCGCGCATGCCGCACGGCCGCACTGGATTTCCGTCGCGAGTTCGCCGCCACCGGGCGACCGGACTCGGTGCGGACCCACGATCTGATATCGCTGCCGTATCCGACCCGCTACGGTCTGTTCCGCGCCGCGATCAGTCCCACACCGTTCGTCACCATCAGCAACCGCTTGCTGATCGTGCGCTGGACCGAGACCGACGGCACCCCGCGCACGTTGCTGTTCGAGCCGAGCGATCATGCACTCGACTCCTACACGCCGTATTTCGATGACATGAAGCGATTGGCACCAGGACCGGTACGAGGCCTGTTCGTCCATGAGCACACCGATGTGCCGACTGCCTGCCGCCGCGCCGGAGTCGACCCGGCCGAGGTCGACTACCTCGCCTTCGACCACCTGCACACCCAGGATGTGCGGCGCTGGCTGGGTACCACCTCGCCGCAACCCGACATCAGCCCGAATCAACCTGTGGTAGCGGCTTTCCCGAATGCGAAGCTGCTGGCTCAGCGTGACGAGCTCGAGGCCATGGCCGACCTGCACCCGTTCCAGCGGCCCTGGTATCAGCCGAGCACCTTCGTCGACCTGCCACCCGAGAAGATCCTGCCGCTCGACGGCAGTGTCCTGCTCGGCCCCGGTGTCGCGCTGATCACCACGCCGGGCCACGCCATGGGTAACCAGTCGCTGGTGCTCAATACCGACACCGGCATCTGGGCGATCAGCGAAAACGCCATCGCCACGGAATGTCTCACGCCGGACCAATCTCGAATTCCGGGTCTGGCGAAGGCGGCGAAATCCTGGGGACACGAGGTGGTGCTGAACGCCAACACCATCGAAACCACGTACGAGCAGTACAACTCGCTGGTCATCGAGAAGACCATCGTCGATGTGTCCCAGCAGGATTCACGCTTCCTGCAATTCTTCCCGTCCAGCGAGCTGACCGGCGCACTGCTCAATCCCGGCACCGCACCCACCTTCACCCACCGCGCCATCCGGCACGGCTGACCCACTCGGCGGCATCATGACCACCACACCCGCGCGCAACCTCGGACTTTTCGCTCAGCTGCTCGATCCCGCACACCGCGCAGACCCGTACCCGCTCTATCACCGCATCCGCGAGCGCGGACCTGTCCGGCTCGGCGGGGCACCGGTAGTGGTGTTGTCGTCGTATCAGGACTGCGCAACGGTATTGCGCGACAAGGCGAGCAGCGTCGAACGCCACTACGCCTCGATTCCTTTGGGGCCCACCCCCGTTCACGACCTCGCGGGAGACCTCGCCGGCGAACTCACCGGCATCGCCCCGATGCTGTTCCGCGACAACCCGGATCACGCCCGCCTGCGTCGTCTGGTCGCCGCGACCTTCACTCCCGCCGTTGTGCGCCGGATGGAGCCACGGATCACCGCCATCGCCGACGCAGCTCTGGACCGTGCGGCCGAGCGCGGGCAACTCGATATCGTCGCCGATCTCGCCGGCCCGCTGCCGGTCACAGTGATCTGCGAACTACTCGGTGTCCCACTCGATGACGAACCCCTGATTCGAGGGTGGTCGACTGGACTGGCACGCGCTCTCGACCCGGTGTCGGCCACCGCCACCACGGGCCGCCCCGACCCCGCGGCACTGGTCGGCGACAACAACGCGCTGCACGATTACTTCGAACAGCTCGTGCGCCACCGCCGCACCCGGCCGGGTGCGGATCTGGTGTCCGCCCTGATCGTCGCCGAGGACTCAGGCCAGGCCCTGAGCCACGACGAACTCATCGCCACCTGCGCGCTGCTGCTGATCGCTGGACACGAAACCACGGTCAATCTCATCTCCAACACCGTTCTGGCTCTGCTTTCTCATCGCCTCCATGGCCAGATCCTGTGCGTAGCACCGCCTTTCGTCACATCAGTGGTCGAGGAGAGCCTGCGCTACGACCCGCCGGTCCAGCTGGTTCCCCGCATCGCCCGCGAGGCCATCCAGCTCCCGGATATCACCATCGCGGCCGGTGACTTCATCGTCATGCTCCTCGCCGCGGCCAACCGTGATCCGGCGGTGTTCGCCGACCCCGATCGATTCGACCCTGCCCGTGCGAATCGTCATCTCGCCTTCGGTCTCGGCCAGCACTTCTGCCTCGGCGCCTCGCTGGCTCGGCTCGAAGCCACCGTCGCCATCAACTGCTTCGCCCGCCGGGTCATCGACCCCCGCCTGGTCAGCGATCCACCGAGCTATCGCGAGCACGTCACCTTGCGTGGACCGGCGGCGATGCCAGTCACCTTCGCCTCGATCGCTTCCGCGAACGCCGCGTGACCGGATGCGTGTGGTCCTGAGTGACCCGGGCGGGACCCAATCGGTCCAGTCCTCGTTCAGCCGGCGGAACGGGCCATGTAGCAGACCAGAGCCTCACCTCGGCAACGAACCGAGGTGAGGCTCTGTGAGTCCGGCCGCCTCGACGCTGAACCGGATAGCGCAGAGGCGCCCGCTCGATGACTTCCGCGCCGGCACGGTGCAGCCCCGGGATCGACACGGAATTGCTCAGTCCAGGAGCTGGGGATCCCGGCGGCAGTAGGTGATGGGCGGGTCGATGACGATCACATCGGTGACGGTCAGCAGGTCGGCGGGCACCTGGCCATCGAGGTGGATGAACGTGGGGCACAACACCACATCGACGGCGAGCTCGGTGACGAGGAACTGTAATCGGGCCAACGGTGTCGTCGTGAGTATCAGAGTCCCGAGGAGCTCGTAGCCGAGATCGATCGCGGTGGTACGGATCAGTGATTCGCACTGCGGTCGGCTCGGACCGGTCAGGTCGGCACGCACATAGCCGATAGCGGTCCTGACGGCCGGACGCCGGCGCCGACGGGCGAACCCGATGTCTGCCGAGGCGCGAGTGAACCGGCGCGCACCGGCCGGGTCCGAGATCTGTTTGTGCATCGGATGTCCTGCCTTCGGTCGAAGCCATGTCTGCGGGCACGGCACGGATAGGAAGGTGATGGCGAGATCGCACCAGGCTGGAACGATCTGGCGCGATGAGCTATCGAGTCCGCCCGCGGACATAGGACGCAGTGGTCGCATCGGCGAAGTAGCGCACGGCGCCACCGGTGGTGATATCGGCTGCGCTGTCGCCGATGTCCGGGTGGGCGGCACACGCAACTCGAGGGGCAATCATCACCTGAACACCTCACTGTCTGCGGGGTGGAGCGTTCGACGGGCCCAACCTCATCACAGTTACCGATAGGCAAATAGAGTAGAAAGTCCCTCTAAAAAGAGTGGTCGGGGAGCCGTGTCAGCATCGGGGACGTGCTCGCGTCTCGGGTAGCGTTCGACCGGGTGGGTTGTGAGTACATCTTCACGAGCAGATCCACTGCTCGGTACGAAGCTCGTCGAAACCCCGGTAGGACTAGCACATCCGGGCACACTGGATCGGCTCGCCGCCGGACCGGCGTGTTACGCCGAAACCGAGACGGCATCACGTGGTGACACCGGCAGCGAATCCGGTACGTCTAGCGAGATTCGCTGATTCCGATTCGATCATGCAGTGCGGCAAGGGGTTTCGGAGCCCACCAATTGGCGCGGCCCATCACGTGCATCGCCGCAGGCACCAGCACAGTGCGTATCAGTGTCGCATCCATCAGCACCGCCAGGGTGAGCCCGAGGCCGAACATCCTCATGAATGGCACTTGCGAGGCTGTCAGCGCGCCGAATGAGATCGCCATGAGCAGCGCGGCGGCGGTGATCACCCGTCCGGTTCGGGCTACGCCCAGCGCCACGCCCTCGTCGTTGGCCTGAGTGCTGTGGTCGGAGGTCTCCCAATGTTCGCGGAACCGCGAGACCAAGAACACCTCATAGTCCATCGATAGGCCGAATGCGATGCAGAACAACATCACCGGCATGCTGGCGACCAGGGTTCCGGTGGGCGTGGTTCCCAGGGCTCCGAGGTTGCCGTCTTGGAAGATCCATACGAGCGCGCCGAACGTCGCCGTCAGTGACAACACGTTGAGGATCAACGCCTTCACCGGGAGCACGACACTTCCGGTGAGCAGGAAGAGCAGCGCGAAGGTGAGGCCGGCGATCAACCCGAGCACCAGCGGCAACCGTGAGGTGATGGCATCCACGCTGTCGCGGTTGATTTGCGCGAGTCCGGATATCTGTACCGATCGGCCCGCCGGGCCCGCCACATCGTGAATCCTGTCCAACTGTGTGTCGGAGGCGTCAGTGCTCATCGGTGCGGTGCTGAAGACCGTGAGAAACCCGCTGCCCTCGGCCAAGCCGGCCAGATCGGCCGGTGGCCCCACTTTCATGCCTCCCGCGAACGAGCCGGTCGGGGCGGCCACCGCGGCGACGTCGGGCACGAGAGAGAGGTTTGCGGCGTAACGCTCCAGGTCGGCCTGTTCCAGGCCGGACGCGTCAGGGATGACGATGGGGATCGACGCCGCGGGATCGATGGCGAACTCGCTGCGTAACTGGTCACCCACCTGATGCGCCGACATGGAATCCGGGAGCAGGCGGTCGTCCGAGAATCCCCATTTCATGCCGATGGCGGGAGATCCGAGCAGCAGTAGGAGTGCGATCACAGCCAGACCGATCGGTATGGCGTGGCGCATGACGCGCTTGGTCGAGCGGTACCAGAACGACTGCTCGATCGGTGTGGGCACGGGATCGGGTCTGCCCAGCAGGCGGCGAGCCAGGCGCCGCACATCCAGGGCATCCAGTCTGTGCCCCAGCAGGACGATGACCGCCGGTGACACTACGATCGCCGCAATCGCCGCGAAGGCGACGATGGACACGCCCGCGTACGCGAACGACCTCAGGAAATACATCGGGAACACCGCCAGCACCGACATGGACAGTGCGACGGTGATCGCGGAGAACGCCACGGTGCGGCCCGCGGTGGCCATGGTCCGGAACAGCGCGGCGTTGCCGGTGGCGCCGTCGGCCACTTCGTCGCGGTAGCGACTGATGATCAGCAAGGTGTAGTCGATCGCCAGGGCGAATCCCAGCGCGGTCGCCAGGTTGAGAGCAAAGGTCGACACCTCGGTGCCGAAGGTGATCAGCCTGAGCACCGACAACGAACCGACGATGGCGATCAATCCGACGGCGACCGGCAAGGCCGCCGCCAACAGCCCGCCGAACACCCACACCAGCGCAACGAAGCTCAGCGGAATCGCGATGGCCTCCATCAGAAGCAGGTCGTGCTGGCTCTGCTCGTTGACTTGCGCGTAGGCCAGTGGCGTGCCGCCGGCGCGCACGGTGACGTCGCCCCTGTCGCGCGCCACTTCGTCGGACAGGGTCTTCGCGTAGTGCTCCGCGTCGTTCTCCGAGCCCGCGAGATTGGCCACGATCAGCCCGGACCTGCCGTCTTTGCTGACCATGGCCGCCGCTGCCTGCTCGGGCGAGGTCCACGCCGACGACAGGTCCATGACGTGCGGCGACCGTTTCATATGGTCGACGACATCGATGGCGACCTGTCGACCTTGTTCACTGCGGGCACCGTCGGGGGCGGTCACCACGATCAGCAACTGCTGATCGCTGACGCCGAACTTGTCCGTCAGTAGCCGGGTCGCCCTGGCCGAATCCGACTCCGGATCATTGAAGCCGCCCGCTGACAGGCTCCCCACCGCCGGGATGCCGAATATCGCCGCGCCGACAAAGAGCGCCATCGTGACGGCGACGACTCGTCGTGGTGCGGCGACAGCCAGTTGTGTGATCCGGTGAAACAATGCGGGTCCTCTCGGGGCGGGAGCTATCGGCGGACGGCTATATGATCAGTCGCGCCCCGGCTTGGTTGCCGAGAAATATGCGATTGCGCCCGAACAATTGATGGTGATCTGATCGAGGCCGGCCGCTTGAAGCCATTGACGAAGCTCGTTCTCCGGGTAGACGTCGGCGAAGATCCCGCGCCGTTGCCACAGTGACACGAAGAGATCGTTCTTCCGGCCCTTACCGGTGAGAACCGTACTTCCGCGCAATACACCGCCCGGGCGTAGCGCGCGCCCGACAGCGGCTATCGCACCCGCCGGATCGGGCATGCAATGCAGGCCCATGTAACTCAGGCAGAGGTCGAATTCCGAATCGTAGGGAAGTGTCACCACGTCGCGTTCGACCAACTCGAGGTTCCCGATTGCGGATTTCTCTGCTTCTTTGGCGGCGAGCGTGAGCATCGCCGGGGAGACGTCGGCGCCGATGTATCGCTTCGGTGTGGTGCCGGCCAGTTGCGGGAATACCGCACCGCCGCCGCACGGAATATCGAGGACCTCGGCGCCGTCGACCAGACCGCGCACGTCTTTCAGGTCGGCATAGAAACGCCGGTAATCGGATCCGAATGCGACGTATGTGTAGACCATCGCAACGATCGGATGCTTCACCGTGTAATCCCATCCTGAAGTGATGGGTGTGCCTTTACGCCATTTCTGGGTGACGATCGTCATTGTTCTTTACCATCCTTTTCTTCGGCGTATCGCACTGATATGAGTGTCTTCGTGATCCGGCCGTTCATGCGCAAAACGTATGTCCGCCGATATGTTGGGTTCGAGGGGTGCGCGGGTCGGTCCAGGGCGATCACGTGGATTGCGGGATGCTTGCGAAGGTGCCGCGCGGAAAGCCAATTGCGATGGGGTGCAAGGGTATTGGTGGTCGTAACCACATGCTCCCGGGTCGCGCTCGCCGGCGGCCGGACCGGCGGCCTGCAGTCCGGGGCCGCCACGTCGCTGCTGGACTGGTCTGACCTCTGAAGATGCATGCTGACATGCTGAAATAAACCTGCGCCAGGTATGGCGGCCCCCTGCCGATCCGAGTGGACGAATTGCTCCCCAGGCTTCACGGAGGCCACCATCACCTCAAGCGAGTGTGACTTATCTCACATTAGGCGGAGAAGCTCCGGTCCTACGTAGCTGGTAGCTTCCAAAGTAAGGGGACTCGGGGCGAGGAGCGTCGAAGTCACGCGGGAGAAGTGCAATTCATGGCTCGGAGGGGATGACTATGTTCAACGATTCTAATCCAAAGATCGATGCCGGTGTAGCCCACTGATGCAGCCCGGCGCGGAATCGCTGTTAAAAAAGCTTTCTCCGGCAACCAAGGCTGCGCTACGCCGTGCGCTCGCTGCCGAGGATGTGAACGTATCCACGTCGGCGGAAACGGACGCTGTAGCGCTCATCGGCGTTGGTTGCAGGTTCCCCGGGCGCATCACCGATTCCGGTAGTTACTGGGATTCCCTGATGGAAAAACGGGATGCGATCACCGAAGTGCCGGCGGGGCGCTGGAATATTCGCGAGCAGTACGAACGGCATCCGGGAATTCCCGAGAGCAGTTCGATGAACTGGGGCGGATTCATCGATGATCCCGCTGGGTTCGACGCTGAATTTTTCGGTATATCCAGCGCCGAGGCTACGGCCATGGATCCGCAACAGCGGGTACTTCTCGAAGTCGCTTGGGAGTCGATTCAGAATTCCGGAATTCGCTCCGACGCTCTCGGCAACAGCCGGACTGCTGTGATTGTCGGGATGACGAGCTGGGATTATACGATCGTCAATATCGAGCGGCGCAGTGAGCCTGTCGCGCATATGGCTACCGGAAACACCCACAGCACCGCCGCCGGGCGTATCTCGTATCTGCTGGGTCTTCACGGGCCGTCTTTCACGGTCGATACGGCCTGCTCTTCTTCGCTGGTCGCCATCCACCTCGCGTGTCAGAGCCTGCGGTCGGGCGAAAGCGACCTGGCCCTCGCCGGTGGCGTGCAGCTGAATCTGGCGCCCTACGCGGGGCTGGCGATGTCGCGATGGTCTGCCTTGTCGCCGACGGGCAGGTGCCGGGCGTTCGACAGCGAAGCCGACGGATTCGTCCGGAGCGAGGGTTGCGGTGTCGTCGTGCTCAAACGCCTGTCCGATGCGGTGCGCGACAACAATCGCATCATTTCCGTCATCCGCGGATCGGCGGTGAACCACGACGGACCGACGAACGGGCTCACTGCCCCGAGCAGGGCTGCGCAAGCCGATCTGATCCGTCAGGCACTGGCATCGGCCGATGTCCCGCCGGGGACTGTGGGTTTGATCGAAACACACGGCACTGGAACGCCGCTCGGCGATCCCATCGAGTTCGATGCGATACGTCGGTCCTACGGCGCCGCGGGTATCAGTTGCGCGCTGGGTGCGGTGAAGACGAACCTGGGTCATCTCGAGGCAGCGGCCGGGGTGGCCGGGCTGATCAAGGCGAGTCTGGCGCTCTACAACGACGCGATTCCGCCCAACAATCATTTCAACGAGTGGAATCCGCAGATAGACGCGTCGGGATCGCGGTATTTCGTTCCGACCGATTGCACGAAATGGCCGGTCGCCGATCACCCGCGTCGTGCCGGGGTGTCGTCCTTCGGCATTTCCGGCACCAATGCGCACGTGATCGTGGAACAGGCACCGGAAGTGCCGCTGACAGCGGTGCTGGAACGTCCCGTCACGGCATTGCGCCTGACGGGGAAGACGCCGGAACGGATTGCCGCCGAGGCCGATGCCCTCGCAAACTGGATGGCAGGCGACGGGGCGAAGGTTTCGATCGACGATATCGCCCACACCGTCAACCGGACACGGGCGAGCTATCGGCATCAAGCTGTGGTGGCAGGCCGGGACCGGGCCACGATTACCCGCAGGCTTCGGCAACTGTCCCGGCCGGAAGCCGATGGCGCCGTGGTGCATCGACGGTTCCGGAGCGGGCTGCGGCCGGTGTGGTTGTTCTCGGGCCAGGGATCGCAGTGGGCCGGGATGGGTCAGCGGCTGATGGCGGACGAGCCCGTCTTCGCCGCAGAAATCTCGCGGGTGAGTTCGCTGATCGCCGCCGAAGTGGATTTCGATCTTCGTGACATGCTGAGCCGCGGCGAAGAATTCAGCGGAATCTCGCAAATTCAACCCGCACTGTTCGGTATTCAGGTCGCGCTCGCGGCGCTCTGGCGTTCGTACGGGGTCACACCCGGCGCCGTAATCGGTCATTCCATGGGGGAGATCGCCGCGGCGGTCGTTGTTGGCGCTATCGACGTACAGACCGGGGTGCGCGTCATCTGTCGTCGCTCCCTGCTGCTGCAGCGAAACGCGGGCCGAGGCGCGATGGCGATGCTGTCGCTCAGCTCGGCCGACTGCGCCGCACTGATCCGCGGATACCGCGGCCTGGATATCGCCGTGCTCGCGGCACCGAGCCAGACGATCGTCTCCGGCGACGAAACCGAGCTGGCCGACCTGATGGCGCGGGCCGAGAAGGAGTCGATTCCGGTCTGGTCCATCAAATGTGATGTGGCGAGCCACAGCCCCCAGGTGGACAATCTGCTCGGCGATCTGCGCCAGCGCCTCGCGGGGGTGGCGAAAAGACAAGAGCCGGAAGGCGGGTACTACTCTGCGACCTCGGCCGACCCGCTGGAGACGCCGCTGTTCGATCCCCAGTACTGGGTCGACAACCTGCGCCGGCCCGTGCAGTTCCACCGAGCCTTGTCGGCCGCGGCTGCCGACGGGTATCGGCTCTTCACCGAGATGTCTCCGCATCCGCTGCTCGCCTCACCGGTCACCGACACGCTCGAGTCGGTGCTGGCGGGAGAAGAGTTCATGGTGAATTACTCCATGAAGCGCGATCAGGATGAAACCGAGGAGTTTCGTTCTCAACTCGAGCGCGTCTTGTCCGCGCTCGAGCCGGCATTCGGCGAACTCGGCCCCGACACAGGTCGATTCGTCGATGTCCCGGCCGCGCCGTGGGCACATCAGAACTTCTGGACGGCCGATCGAGCGCCCGTCGTGGATACCGGCGGTCACCCACTGCTCGGCCGAAACGTTGGTGTCCCGCGCACCGGCACCCACGTCTGGAGTGTCGATGCCGGTACCGAACGGCATCCGTGGCTGAACGATCACCGGGTGCACGGAATGCCGGTGATGCCGGCCGCGGTGTTCGTCGATATGTGTCTGGGTGCTGCCGGTGACGTATTCGGTCTCGGATCCGAACAACTGGAGCTGCACGATTTCACCGTCGACAACATGCTCGTGCTCGACCAGCACTTGACCCTGACCACGCACCTGACCTGGCGGGCTGCTGATCGAACGGCCGAGATCGAGATCTTCTCGCAGTCGGTTGACGGCGACTGGCTCCGGCACGCCGGGGCAGTGGTGAGTCGCGTCGATGATGTGACCGGCGATCGCGACCGGGCTCCCGTCGATATGGCCGGCGAGCCGGGGACTTCCACGAAGACGGTGCCGGTGTCGGCGCTCTATGCCCTGTTGAGGCAATCCGGCCAACTGCACGGGCCGGCTTTCGCGGCGTTGACCAGGATCGAACGGCATGGCGGGGGAAAGGCTTCCACCATGATCGAACTCCCGGCCTCCGCTCCGCAGAACCTTCGATTCACGGCGCATCCGGTCATCCTCGACGCTGCCCTGCAGAGCATCGGCGCCGCGCTGAGTGACACCTCTTCGACGCTGTCTGCGGACGCCACCTATCTGCCGCGATCGATCGAGTCTTTCCGGATCTTCGAACCGATCGGCCACGCAGTCGGCTGCCGCGTACGGCTACGGCAGTCCGACGATGTGGACCGCAGTGTCCAGGCATCGGTCCAGCTCGTGAACGAGGCCGGCCGGTCGGTGGCGGAATTCACCGGTATCTCCTTGAGGAAAGTGACCTCCCGGAGGCTGGATCTTCCGATCGGGCACAAGGTCTTCGACACCCGATGGACAGCGAAACCACCGACGGCACCGGCGAGTTCGTTCGATGGGAGCAGCTGGATCCTGGTGACCGACGGCGACAACTGGTCATCGTCCGCGTCGGCCGTCGCCGCCGCGATCGGCGAGAATCAGGGGCGGGTTCTCCCCGCTACGCTCGCGGACGAGCGATCATTGCTCGCGGCATACGAGTCGGCCGCGGAGGGTGAAGGCACTTCCCCGGCCGGGATAGTGATCTTCCTCGATCCCGCCGGGCCGCGGGAGGCAGCCACCGCGGTGGGAATCGCGCGCGCACAGGGGTGGCTGCGGCACTTGTCGTCCATTGTTCGGACGATCGTTCAGCACCCCGCCGAGCAATCGCCACGTCTGTGGCTGGTGGCTCGGGGCGGCCTTGCTGTTCACGATGACGAAGTCGGCGACCCCGGGGTCGGGGCACTGCGCGGGGTGATCCGGACGCTCGCGTTCGAGCATTCGGAATTGCACGCGACGCTCATCGATCTCGACCCCGGTGCCGACGGTGCCGCGGAACTGTTGTCCGAACTGAGGGCAAGCGCCGGAGACGATACGGTCGCCCTGCGTCGCGGTCTCAGATATGTGGAAACACTCGCGAGAGCGCAACTCGGCTCAGACGTTCCGGGCAATACGGTGCGAACCGACGGCTCGTACATCATCACCGGCGGCCTCGGCGGGCTGGGACTCAGCATCGCGCGATGGCTGGTGGAACAGGGTGCCGGCCGCGTGGTTCTCAACGGCCGGTCCGCGCCATCCGACGAAGTAGCGGCGCTGCTGGCGGAGTTCGGCGGCAGCGCCGAAGTGGTCGTCGAACTCGGCGACGTTTCGGCCGCCACGACCGCGGACAGACTCGTCGCGGCCGCCGAGCAGACCGGTCGGCCGTTGCGGGGTCTGATTCACGCTGCCGGCGTGCTCGACGACGGAATATTCCTCTCGCTGGACGACGAGAGCTTGACGAAGGTGTGGCGACCGAAAGTGGCCGGTGCGGTGGCCCTGCACCACGCCACCGTCGGCCGGGACATGGATTGGTGGATCGCCTTCTCATCGATGGCCGCGATGCTCGGATCGCCTGGCCAGGCAGCCTATGCCGGGGCGAACGCGTGGCTCGACGCTTTCGTTCGATGGCGCCGCGCGCAGGGCGCACCGGCATCGGTGATCAATTGGGGCCAATGGTCGGGTGTCGGATTGGCGACGTCGGTAGTCCTTCCTGTAGTCGACCCGCTCACTCCGGCGGAAGGTGTCGAGGCGTTCGGAACGCTGCTGGCCCACAACCCGGCGCGTATCGGAGTCGCGCGGCTGCGGCTGGATCGTGCGCGGGATCTTCCGGAGCTGAAACAGCTGGCCTATTTCGGGGAGGTGATCCAAGAATTCGATCATGCGGACGTATCGGAAGAATGGATCGGCCCGGACGGTCTGCGGAAAATGGGCCCCGACGAGGCGCGCAAGGCAATAGCGGAACGATTGGCCTCCCGTCTGAACGCCATAGTCGGCGCGACGTCGTCGGTCGGACTCGATGCGAGTGCTTCACTGTTTTCGGTGGGAATGGATTCGCTGATGGCGATACGTATCAAGAATGCGTGCCGAAGGGATTTCGGGGTGGAACCGTCGGTTGGACTGCTGTTGCAGGGCGCATCATTGCATGATCTGGTACAGGACATCGCCGGTCAGCTCGGGTTGAGCCTGTCCGAGCATTCGAATGAGAACGACGAAACACATAATCGGCCGATAGCACGTGCGCACGCTCGCCGAAGCGCACGGGCACGACGGTCGCGCGGCGGAGAATAGGATTGCGTGAGTAAGGTGACAGTAGCGGCCGATTCCGGTATCGAGAACTCGATTGCGATCGTCGGTATCGCCGGGAAATTTCCCGGCGCCGAGTCAGTGGAAGAATTTTGGGAAAATCTTCGTCATGGTCGCGAATCCATTATCGATATCTCCGACGATACGCTGATCGGGTCGGGAGTTCCGGAAGCGGTGTTCAAACGTCCGAATTATGTGCGGCGTGCCCCGATTCTGGCAGACATCGACAAGTTCGACGCCGAATTCTTCGGGTTCACGCCGCGAGCGGCACGGATCATGGATCCGCAACACCGGATGTTCTTGCAGACGGCCTGGAAGGCGCTCGAGGACGCCTGCTGTGATCCGTACCGGTACGACGGCGCGATAGGAGTGTTCGGCAGCAGCGCGGCCAGCGGTTACCTGCTGCACAACCTGCTTTCGCACGGTGACCTGCGCGAATCGATCGCTCAGGGAGCGAACGCAGAGCTGCTCAACCTATTGATTCACAACGACAAGGACTATCTGGCAACCAGGCTGTCCCACCAGTTCAATCTCCGAGGCCCCAGCCTGACCGTGCAGACGGCGTGCTCCTCTTCCCTGGTGGCTGTGCACATGGCGTGTCAGAGCCTGCTGTCGAACGAATGTGACATGGCGCTCGCGGGCGCCGTATCGCTTCGGATACCGCACCACGTCGGATACTTCTACGAACCGGGATCCATGGCATCGGCGAGCGGACATTGCCGGCCCTTCGATGCCAGGGCCGACGGTACCGTCTTCGGTAGCGGTGCAGGCATCGTGGTTCTGAAGAGGCTCGAGGACGCGCTGGCGGCGAATGACACCGTCCACGCGGTGATCGCCGGTTCCGCCGTCAACAACGACGGGTCCCGGAAGATGGCGTTCACAGCGCCCAATGTCGCGGCCCAGGCGGACGTCATCGCCGAAGCACAGGCTGTCGCCGGTGTCGACTCGTCCGATATCAGCTATATCGAAGCCCACGGCACCGGGACGCCGCTGGGAGACCCCATCGAGCTGGACGCACTGCGCCGGGCTTTCGAGATATCGAGGAAACAGCGGTCGGCGCCATGCTATATAGGCTCCGTCAAGTCCAATATCGGACACCTCGAGGTGGCATCGGGTGTAGTCGGTCTGATCAAGACCGTACTGTGCCTGAAGAACCGAGCGATTCCGCCGACGCTGCATTTCGAAAAGCCCAATCCCGAACTGCGGCTCGATCGCAGTCCTTTCGTGGCACCGACAGAGTATCGCCCGTGGGATTGGGACGGCCTTCGATACGCCGGCGTGAGTTCGTTCGGAGTGGGCGGAACGAACGCGCACGTCGTGGTGCAGGAGGCCCCCGTCGTCGCCGCTGCGCCGTCCCGTTCCGGGCCGCAGGTGCTGTTGCTGTCGGCGCACACCCATGAGGCCCTCGTGGAATCACAAGGGCGCCTGGCCGCGCACCTGAATTCGAGCCCGGAACTCGACCTTCTCGATGTGGCGTACACCCTCGACAAGGGACGAAAGCCCCATCAGGTGCGAGTGGCCACCGTGGTGAACGACCGGGCTTCGGCGACGCAGGCCTTGGCCGGTCGCGGAAACGAGCCCAAGATCGTGCTCGACCCGGACGCAGCGGTTGCCTTCCTGTTCCCCGGCCAAGGAACTCAGCACCTGGGGATGGCCCGGGACCTGGTGGAATCGGAGCCGGTTTTCGCCGAGACCTTCAACCGTTGTGTCGACGAGTTCCACAGACTGTCGGGTCGCGATATTCGCTCGGCGGTATTCGGCTCGGACACCACGCAATTGAACCGGACCTGCTACGCGCAGCCGGCGATCTTCAGCGTCGAGTACGCCTTGGCGAAGCTCCTGGAGTCGTACGGCGTCCGGCCCGCGGCGTTGGTCGGGCACAGCATCGGTGAATATGTGGCAGGCACGGTAGCCGGTGTCTTCGATCTCGGCACGGCGATCCGGGCTGTGGTCGCGCGCGCTGAGCTGATGCATGCCGCGCCGATGGGCGCGATGCTCGCTGTCGCGTCTGCGGTCGGCGGGATCGAGGACGGGCTGGGGCCGGAGCTGGATGTCGCCGCGATCAACGACCCGCACCAATGCGTGGTATCGGGGTCGACTCCGCGCATCGAGGAGTTCGAACGCTGGTCGGCGGGCCGGGGAATTCTGACCCGCCGATTGGATGTCTCGCACGCATTCCATTCGGGCCTGATGGAGCCAGTGGTGCCGAAGTTCCACGATGCACTCCGGGACCTGCCGCTCGCCGAACCGAAGATCCCGTTGTTGTCGAACAGATCCGGTTCGTGGATGTCAGCGGTGGAAGCGACCGATCCGGCCACGTGGGCGCAGAGTATCCGCGCTACCGTCCGGTTCAAGGACAATATCGAACATGCCCTGGACACGGCAGGCTACGTGTTCGTGGAGGTCGGACCCGGCGGATCGCTGAGCGCATCCGTGAAGCGGCACCAGAGCTGGACCGAGGACAATCACGTTGTGCGCCTCATGCGCCGACCGTCGGAGAACGCGAACGATCACGACGTCTTCCTCGGCGCACTCGGCCTGCTGTGGACTGCCGGAGTGGGTATCGATTGGTCCCCGCGGTATTCGGGCGCCGCTCCGCGCTGGGCTTCGTTGCCGGCGTATCCGTTCGCACGTGACCGCTATTGGATCGACGCCGCCCACGTTGTCACCGGCGACTCAGGAGGAGCCGACGCCACCGAACCGAAGCGGGACGTGTCCGGACGGGTCTCGGCCCCGAGCGAGAACGCCGAAGACGTGGGCGGCGTCCGGGCGATCGAGATCATGCTCAGCGAGATCGCGAACGAAGTGATCGGTGTAGACCACCTCGATCTCGACACGAACTTCTTCGATCTCGGCGTCGATTCGCTCATGGCCGTCGGATTCGTCCGACGAGCGCTGGAGTCCGGGGCGGATATCGAACCACAGGATCTGTTGGAGAATCAGACGATCCGATTGCTGGCGCGGGCCGTGTACGAGCGGTCGTTGTCGAGTGAGGGCAGCGAGAGCGCGGCCACACCCGATGCGCAAGCGGCGGATTCGGTCGCCGACACAGGCACACCGGCGAAGTTCACCGACCGCGAACTCACCGGGATCGCCGGTCAGCTGAGCGGACATCGACCGGGAACACCCGTGCCCGTCAGCGAGATCGAAGATATCTATCCGCTGTCTCCGGTACAGAAGGACACGCTGCGATACGTGCTCGCAGACGGGGGCGCCGGTGTCTTCCTCGAACAGTTGGTGGCGACGTTGGTCGGCCCACTCGACGTCGAACTGTTTCGCGATGCGACACAGCGGGTGGTCGACCGGCACCCTGCCTTGAGAACGTCGATCGCGTGGAACGGGGATGCCGAGCCTGTTCAGGTGGTTCGCCGCAGCGCGACAATTCCGTTCGTCGTCGAAGACGTGACGGCATCGGACAGCCACGATGGGGGGAAGCGCGAGAGCGAATTCATTGCCCGGGATCGGGGGCAGGGCTTCGACCTCGCCTCGGCGCCCCTCGTTCGGATCACGATCGTCAAGGTATCCGAGGACCGCCACCGAATCGTGTGGACGCATCATCGGATGCTCCTCGACGGCACATCTTTCGCCATGGTCGTCGCGGAAACCGCCGCCCGATACCAAGGTCTGAAGGCGGGAAGACTGAGCGCGCCGAAGGCCGCTCGGCCGTTCCGGGACTACATTTCGTGGGTTCACGAACTCGACGGCGATTCCGCCGAGGAGTTCTGGCGCGCCGAGCTGAACGGCATGAGGTCCAACGCGCTGAAGGAGATTCGTCCCGCGGAAGCCCCCGCAGCCTCCGGGGAGGGAGACGCGCAGCCGGTTGTCGCCGTCGGACTCACCGCCGCGCAGACGGCACACGTCACCGAAAGCCTGCGTGCTCAGCGCGTAACTTTGGCGACCGCGGCCTACGGGGCGTGGGCAGGCGTCGTCGAGCGGCACAGCGGCGAATCGGACGTCACCATCGGCGCGGCCGTATCCGGGAGGTTCGGTCCCTCGGCCGGCATGGAGCAGATCGTCGGTGCGTTCTCGAACGTGGTCCCGCTGCGCGTTCACTTCGATCCGTCGGTTCCCACCGGAGAATGGCTGCGACAACTCCAGTCCCATGTCACCTCGCTCAGGAGTTTCGAGCATGTCGCACCGCCTGACCTGGCGCAGTGGTCGGGCGTGCCCGCGGGGCGTCCACTGTTCGAGACCGCGGTGTCGGTCGCGGTCCACGCATACGAAGGTCTGGACGTCGGCTTCGCCGATGTGTCGTTCGAGGATGTCGACGTTCACCTCCGATCGAACGTCCCGCTCTGGGTGATGGTGATTCCCGGCGCCGAGATCTCGTTCCGGGTGATCTACCACGCCGCCCGGATCGACGCAGCGGAGGCAAGGTCGCTGCTCCAGGATTGGGTGTCGATTTTCCTGGAGTTGGTCGGGGAGGGTCGGCCGGGTGTCGATGGCGAATAGGGGCGGGCCCGACCGTGTTGCGGTGCCGGTCGTTCCGTGGGTGATTTCGGCCAAGAGTGCTGCCGCGTTGACCGCGCAGGCCGCGAAACTGCTGGCTCACGTGGAGCGACACCCCGGGCTGGACCCGGTCGATATCGGCTATTCGCTGGTGACGACGCGATCCACGTTCGATCACCGGGCTGTCGTTCTGGGCAGGGACAAGGACGAACTCGTCGCCGGACTCACGGCCTTGGCCCAGGACGCCACCGCGCCCGGACTCGTGACCGGCCGTACGACGGTCGGGGCCAAGACCGTTTTTCTGTTCCCGGGCCAGGGCAGCCAATCGTCGGGTATGGGGCGCCTGCTCTGGGATCGGTATCCGGTCTATACCAAGGCGTTCGACGCCATCTGTGCCGAGTTCGACGGAGAACTCGAGACTTCGCTGCGCGAGGTGATCTTCGCCGACCCCGGCTCCGGCACCGCCGAGTTGCTGCATCAGACCGTGTATACGCAGGCCGCGCTGTTCGCGGTGGAGGTGGCGCTCTTCCGGCTGCTCGATTCCTGGAATGTGCGGCCGGACTGTGCGATGGGGCATTCGCTGGGCGAGATCACCGCCGCCCATATCGCCGGTGTCCTGCCGCTGAAGGATGCCTGCACCCTGGTAGCCGCACGCGGTCGGCTCATGCAATCCCTGCCCGCCGGCGGTTCGATGATGTCGGTATCGGCGGCGGAGGATTTCGTGGCACCCTTGCTGGCGGATTACGGAGACAGGCTCGGCATAGCGGCGGTGAACGCACCCACCTCGGTGGTCGTCTCCGGCGACGACGACGCGGTCGGAGAATTCGAAGAGGCGCTGGCAGCCGCCGGAACACAGACGAAGCGACTACGAACCAGCCACGCCTTCCATTCCCGGCGAATGGACCCCGTCCTGGCCGAATTCGCCGCGGTCTGCCGCGGCCTCGATTTTCACGCGCCCGGCATCGAAGTCGTCTCCAACCTCACCGGAAAGCCCGCGGACCCCACCCAGCTCGGTTCACCGGACTACTGGGTTCGGCATCTGCGCGACCCCGTCCGATTCATGTCGGGCGCCCAATACCTGGGCCGAGGTGGCAACGCCGGCAGTTTCCTCGAAATCGGCCCCGGCACCGCGCTTTCCGTGATGACGCGGGAAAGTCTCGCGGCTGCGGGCGACGCCACGCCACCACAGGTCGTCACGTCGATTCTCCGGCTGAACCGTGATGCCGACACGGCTTTCGTCACCGGTGTGGCGGAGGCGTATGTGGTCGGTGTCGGTGTGGATTGGTCGGCTGTCTTCGCGGGGACCGGTGCCGGGCGGGTCGACCTGCCGACGTACGCCTTTCAGCGAAAGTCGTTCTGGCTGAACGAGAGTACGACTACAGATGTCGGCGCGGCCGGTCTATCCGCGGCGGGTCATCCGATGTTGGGTGCGGTGGTCGATCTGGCCGCCGGTGGCGGGGTGTTGCTGTCGGGGCGGTTGGGGTTGCAGACGCATCCGTGGCTGGCCGACCATCGGGTGGGTGGTGCGATCTTGCTGCCGGGGACGGCGTTCGTGGAGTTGGCGCTGCACGCAGGCAGTGTGGTGCAGGCTCCGGTAGTGGAGGAGCTGATCTTGCAGGCGCCCTTGGTGGTGCCGGACTCGGGCGCGGTCGAGCTGCAGGTCGCCGTCGACGAGCCGACGGGGTCCGGGCAGCGGTCGGTGACGGTGTTCTCCCGCCCCCAGGTCCCCGGCCACGGCTCGGGTGCGCCATGGGTGTGCCACGCGACGGGCGTATTGCGTTCGGAGAGTAAGGGTTTCGGAAGTTCGGGCGATTCGGCGCAGTGGCCACCCGCTGGTGCGTCGGCGGTCCCGCTGGGTGAGGTGTACGAAGATCTGGCCGAGGCGGGGTACGAATACGGATCGGTCTTCCGGGGTCTCCGGTCGGTGTGGCGTCGTGGGGACGAGACGTTTGCCGAGGTGAGCATGCCGGAGCATGCGCGGGCGGAGGTGGAAGGGTTCGGCATTCATCCGGCACTGCTGGATTCCGCACTGCACGCGCTGCTGGTCACGGGTGCGCTCGGTGCCGGAACCGCCGCCGGAGATGTCCGCCTGCCGTTCTCCTGGGAGGACGTTTCGCTGTCGGCTGTCGGCGCCACCGATCTGCGGGTTCGACTGCGGGTCGCGGGTTCCGATCGTGTCGAGATCGAGTTGTCCGATCCGGCGGGGGGACCGGTGGCGCGGGTGGGAGCGCTGACGGTTCGAGATGTTTCACCCGCCTCGTTCGGTGCGGCGGCGCAGCGCTTTTCGGTCGGTGACGCACTGTTCACGACCAACTGGTTGGCGGCTCCGTCCAAGGAAGCCGTTGTGCCGCAGGGTGAGTGGACGACCGTTGCCGACGAGACCGGCCTGCCGTTGGAGCGGTGCGTAGTCCACGGCCGGGAATACCTGGTGGCGCGGTGCTTCTTCGCCGAGATCGGTGCGGAGGGCGCCCGACAGGTGCGCACCGGTGTGACCGACGTCCTGGCGCTGTTGCAGAACTTGCAGGGGGTGGATTCGCCGCCGGCCGTCGTGGTCACCTCGGGTGCGGTCGCGACGCATCGCGTCGAGGATGTCGATGATCTGGTGGGCGCCGCCGTGTGGGGGCTGGTCCGCAGTGCCCAGAACGAGAACCCCGGACGGATCGTCCTGGTCGATGTCGGGGATCCTGCGGAATACCGCACCGGGGTCGTCGCCGCGATTTCGCATGGCGGCGAACATCAGAGTGCCGTGCGGGACGGGGAGGTACTCGTGCCACGGCTGGTACGAGTCGGCGCAGATGTCCTCGGCTCCGCGGAGCTTGTCACCGCCGGCGGCGATTGGCAGCTGGTGACGCGAGGGCGAGGGACGTTGCACGGCGACAACATGATCGCCGCTTCCCATGATTCGTCGCCTGCGTCGTTGCGGGCGGGTGAGGTTCGGGTCGGCTTGCGTGCGGTCGGCCTGAATTTCCGTGATGTGCTGATCGCGTTGGAGATGTACCCGATTGCGGACACTCCGGTCGGTAGCGAGGGTGCCGGTGTGGTGCTCGAGGTGGCCGACGATGTGGTGGATCTGACGCCCGGCGATCGGGTGATGGGCATCTTCGCGGGGATCGGGTCGACGGTGGTGGCGGATCAGCGGATGATGGTTCGTCTTCCCGAAGTGCTGACGTTCGAAGAAGCGGCCGGAGTGCCCGTCGTGTTCGCGACCGCGGTCTACGCGCTGCGGGATCTGGCGCAGGCGTCGCCGGGCGAGTCGGTGTTGGTGCATTCGGCGACCGGCGGTGTCGGTATGGCCGCTGTGCAGCTGGCGCGCCATTGGGGACTGGATCTCTACGTGACGGCGAGCGTTCCGAAATGGGATGTCCTGCGTGCCGCGGGATTTTCCGATGATCGGATCGGCGATACCCGGAGCACCGATTTCTCCGCCGAATTCCTCCGGAACACCGGCGGCTCGGGAGTCGACGTGGTTCTCAATTCGCTGACCGGCGACAAGATCGACGCCTCGCTGGAACTGCTGTCACGCGGTGGCCGATTCATCGAAATGGGCGTCACCGATATCCGCGAGGCGGAGCAGATCACCGCGCGGTATCCCGGCGTCGAATACCGCGCGTTCATGCTGCCAGAGGCGGGCGCCGACCGGATTCACGAAATCTTGGTCGAGGTGGCCGACCTGTTCGACACCGGTGCGTTGCGGCCGGTGCCGGTCACGGTGTGGGATGTGCGTCAGGCGCCGGAGGCATGCCGGTTCCTGAGTCAGGCCAGACACGTCGGAAAGAACGTCCTGTCGATACCGAGGAGCCGCAACCCCGAGGGGACCGTGCTCATATCCGGTGGCACCGGTGGTCTCGGAGGCAGGCTGGCCGAACATTTGGTGGCCGAGTGCGGTGTGCGCCATCTGGTGCTGACTTCACGCCGCGGGCCTGCCGCCCTGGGGGTCGGCGAATTGGCGTCGCGATTGTCGGAACTGAGCGCGCGGGTCGAGGTGGTCGCCTGCGACATGGCGAACCCTGCCGCGGTCCGATCACTGGTGGCGGGTATCGATCGGTCGCACCCGCTGACGGCAGTCGTTCAGGTAGCGGGTGTGGTGGACGACGCGGTCTTCTCGTCGCAGACGCCGGGGCATGTCGAGCGGGCGCTGCTGCCCAAGGTGGATGCCACGTGGAATCTGCACGAGGCGACTCGCGATCTGCCGTTGGACGCGTTCGTCATGTACTCCTCGGTGGCGGGGGTGCTCGGCAGTCCCGGCCAAGCGAATTACGCGGCGGCGAACGCCTTTCTGGACGGCTTGGCGCACCACCGCCAGCGGCTCGGCTTGCCGGCGACCGCCATGGCCTGGGGCGTCTGGGAGCGGCCCACCGGGATGACCGGGCACCTGCGGGACGCGGATCTCGAGCGATTGCGGCGTGGCGGTTTCGCGCCGATTTCGGACGCCAAGGGCATGGCCCTGTTCGATGCGGCGATGGCCACGGGTCTGCCGTCGACCGTGCCTGCCCCCATGGAACTGGAGGCGATTCGCCGGCGGATTGTCGACGTGGACGACATTCCGCCGCTGCTGCGCGGACTGGTCCGGGTAACCAGACAAGCTTCCGACAGCGATTCGGGTACCGTCTCGAAGCTGCTGGCTGAATCGGCCGGGCTCAGCCGCGCCGACAAGGAACGACTGTTCCTCGACGCGATCCGCTCGCACGCGGCCACTGTGCTCGGGCACGGCTCTCCCGACGACATCCCCGCCGACTCCGCCTTCGCCGACCTGGGATTCGATTCGCTCGGCGCGGTCGAGTTCCGCAATCGAGTGCAGTCCGCGACCGGTGTGAAGCTGTCGGCGACCGCCGTCTTCGACTATCCGACTCCCTCGGCATTGGCTCGCTACATCGGCGAGCATCTCGCGCCCGACGACAACCCGGCAAGACGAATACTCGGTCAGATCGACTCACTCGCCGAGACCTCGCTACTCGGGGATCTCGAAGATCAAGACCTCCGGATCTTCGCGGATCGTATGGAGGAAATGGCCAGGAGAGTCAGGGCGACATTGCCGGAGAGCGTCGTTGTGAGTCGTGAGGTCGATCCGGAAGAGGACATAGATTTTGATGAAGACGACGCCATATTCGAGTATCTGGACCGTTCCGATCCGACGTTCAACTGAGTTGAGAGGTCTTTGGCAGTGAGGGAGGACGAGCTCCGGGACTATCTGAAGAAGGCCGTCAAGGACCTGCAGAAGGCTCGCCAGCGCTTGCGGGACATCGAGGCGAAGTCGCGCGAGCCGATCGCGATCATCGGCATGTCCTGCCGCTATCCAGGTGGCATCGAATCACCTCAGGACCTGTGGGAGACCGTTCTGAACGGTCGCGATGTCATCACGGATTGGCCGACGGATCGCGGGTGGGACAACCTTGTCCGACATGGTCTCGGGCCCATAGATTTCGACAAGATCCGGAGTCGTTCCGGCGGATTCCTCACCGCGCCTGGCGAGTTCGATGCCGAATTCTTCGGGATCACGCCACCCGAGGCGTCGGCGATGGATCCACAACAGCGCCTGGTGCTGGAAGCGGCGTGGGAGGCTGTCGAATGCGCCAGGATCGATCCACGGACGTTGCACGGCAGCGACACCGGCGTCTATGTCGGCGCGGGCAATGACCAAGGCTATGGATCCCTGGAGGCGCAGGGGGAGTACGCCGATACCGACTCGACGGCTTATCTGACCGGAAGTGTCGCGGCGCTGGCCTCGGGGCGGATCTCGTACATCCTGGGCCTGAAAGGGCCTGCGATAAGCCTGGATACCGCGTGTTCGTCAGGTTTGGTGGCCGTGCATACGGCCGTGCAGGCCCTGCGTTCGGGCGAATGCGCGATGGCGCTGGCCGGGGGCGGTTCGGTCCTCGCGACGCCGGGAGTCTTCGCGCTGTTCGAGGGCGGTCTCGGAGTGGCCGCAGACGGGCGGGTGAAATCGTTCGCGGCGGGCGCCGACGGGACGATTTTCGCCGAAGGCGTGGGAATGCTGGTGCTGGAGCGCTTGTCGCAGGCACGGCGGCTCGGGCACGAGGTGCTGGCGGTGGTGCGTGGTTCGGCGGTCAATCAGGATGGTGCCTCGAACGGGTTCATGGCGCCGAACGGCCTGGCTCAGCAGCAGGTGATCCGCGCGGCGCTGGCCAACGCCGGGGTGCCGGCCGCCGAAGTGGATGTGGTGGAAGGACACGGGACCGGTACCGAGCTGGGGGACCTGATCGAGGCACAGGCATTGCTGGCGACCTACGGACAGAGCAGGCAGCAGGATCGGCCGTTGCTGCTGGGATCGATCAAGTCGAACATGGGCCACACACAGCTCGCTTCCGGGATCGCGGGGGTGATCAAGATGGTGGAGGCGATGCGCTGCGAGACAGTGCCGTCGACGCTGCATGTCGATGAACCCAGCCCCCATGTGGACTGGTCGACCGGGGGCGTGCACGTGGTTACCGAGACACAGTCGTGGCCGGACAATGATTGGCCGCGCCGGGCCGCAGTATCGTCCTACGGAATCAGCGGCACCAACGCGCATGTGATTCTCGAGCAGGTTCCCTCGGGCGTTCCTGTCGACGCGACAGATTCGGCCGTGCTCTCGGTGATTCCGTGGGTGATTTCGGCCAAGAGTGACGCGGCCCTGATGGCGCAGTCGGCGAAGCTGCTCGCTCATGTGCAGCGGCACCCGGAGTTGGATCCGGTCGATATCGGTTATTCGCTGGCGACGACACGATCGGCGTTCGACTACCGGGCCGTTGTCCTCGGCAGGGACAGGAAAGAACTCGTTGACGGACTGACGGCATTGGCCGAAGGTTCCACCGTGACGGGGCTTCTCACCGGCCGAACGGCAGTCGACGCGACGACGACCTTCCACTTCGCTGGACGGGATACCGGTGCGGGACAGCTGCTGTACGAGGAATTTCCGGTTTTCGCCGCCGCGTTCGACGCTGTCACTGCTGAGTTCGGTGAACAGCCGGCGGCGCCGTTCACGGTGGAGGTTGCCCTGGTCCGGTTGCTGGAATCCTGGGGTGTGCGGCCGGATTGTGTGATGGGCAGTTCGCTGGGTGAGATCACCGCTGCTCATGTCGCTGGTGTTTTGTCGTTCAAAGATGCCTGCACGCTGGCGACCGCGGACGAATTGCCCACGGCACTGGCCGATTTCGCTCTCGCGGAGCCGTCGATATCGTTCGCGGCCTCGGGCGAACCGGCCGGGCCGTTCGGCTCCTTGTACACCCCGGAGCCGGCGCGCGACGTGCTGGCACGTCCGGGAGCCACCCTCATCGAGATCGGATTCGACGCACCGCATGCGCTTCTTCGGGGCGTCGCGGGCGGCTGGATTCGAGGGATCCGGGTCGACTGGGGAGCCGTCTTCGGACGGCGGGGCACGGTGGCATTGCCCACGTATGCATTTCAGCGGCAACGCTATTGGCGTGGCATCGCCCTCGGAAATGAGGAATCCAAGTGAGTCATGACTCGTCGGGCGCCTCGTCCGGTTCGCGGCCGGTGAATATTCCCGGTGAGCGAGAAATCCGTTCCTGGTTCATCGGTGCACTCGCGGAGAAGCTGGCGGTACCACGCGCGGAGATCGATACCACCGTGCCGTTCGCGGAGCTGGGATTGACGTCGCTGCAAGGCGTGCGGATGTCGGATGAGCTGAGTCGATGGCTCGGCGTCGCGGTATCGGCCGGAGTCGTCTTCGACTATCCGACAATCGATCTGCTGGCCCGTCACCTGTTCAGTGAGATCAGCGACGGTGACTCGACCGAGATGACCGAAGCATCGGATCCCGGGGACGAGGATGCCGGGGAAAGTTTGGAAGACATAGAGGAACTGCTCCGACTGCTGGATGAGGATGCCGGCGGGGATGGTCACGGGGAGACCGAGTGAGTACTGCGAACTCTTTTCGCAGCTTGATTTGAATGGGTGCGCATATGTTCGGTTCGTTTTTGGATCTGTTGATGCTGCGGAAGGCGGAGCAAGGATCTGGTCTCGCCTTCCGATTCCTGAAAACGGGCGACATCGGCGGTGACATCGATGAACTGACCTACGCCGACCTGGAACGCCGGGCCATGGCGATCGGGGCACGGTTGCAGGCCGAGGGTTTCGCGCATCGGCGGGCGTTGTTGCTGTACCCACCGGGGATCGAGTTCCTCTCGGGCTTCTTCGGCTGCCTTGCCGGTGCCGTGGTGGCGGTGCCGGTGCCGTTGCCACAGCGGCACGAGGTCGATCGGGCGTTGCGCCGGTTGCGTCAGGTCATCGCGGACGCCGACATCCAGGTGGTGCTGACCACCCGATCGGTCATCGATGCGCTCGGCGCGGTGGTCGAGCAGGTGCCGGAACTGGCGAGGCTGCGATGGATCGCGACCGACGAAGTTCCCGGCGATATCGCGTCGACCTGGTCCGATCCCGGGGTGGGCCCGGAAACGGTCGCCTTTCTGCAGTACACGTCGGGCTCTACGAGTGCACCGCGAGGCGTCGTCGTCACCCACCGCAACCTCCTGCACAATCAGCAGGCGATCGCCGAGGCCATGGACCACACCCCCGAGCGGGTGGCGTCGTGGAACGGTTCGTTGTTCGTCAGCTGGTTGCCGGTGTATCACGACATGGGGCTGATCGGGCCGGTGTTGCAGACGGTGTATCTGGGGGTCGATGCAGTTCTGTTCTCTCCGTTGCACTTTCTGCAGAAGCCGGAGCGGTGGCTGCACGCGGTATCGCACTTTCGGGCGCACACCAGCGGCGGTCCCAACTTCGGCTACGAACTGGCCGCACGGCGAGTCACCGCCGAACTGGCAGAACAGCTGGACCTGAGCCGATGGCGGGTGGCGTTCAACGGGGCGGAGCCGGTGCGCGCAGGCACACTGCGCCGATTCGCGGACGCGTTCGCACCGTCGGGGTTTCGGCCGGAGACATTCCAGCCGGTCTACGGCTTGGCCGAGGCCACGCTGCTCGTGACGGGCGCTCCGGTCGATCGCGCACCGACAGTGGTGAAACATTCCACCGATGCCGACCCCGCCCGGTCACGTGAGGTGGTCGGGGTGGGTTACCCGCCCCGAGGTGTCACGCTCGCGATCGTGGATCCCGAGCGAGGCGTGGAGTGCCGCGACGGCGAAGTCGGCGAGATCTGGGTGTCCGGCGACAGTGTGGCGGCAGGGTATCTGAACGACGAGGACAAGACGGCCGAGGTGTTCGGCGGCGTCCTCGTCGACGGTCGGGGTCGTTTTCTGCGGACCGGCGATCTCGGATTCCTTTCCGCGGGCGAATTGTTCGTCGCGGGGCGGAGCAAGGATCTGCTGATCATCGACGGCAAGAACCACTACCCGCAGGACATCGAGTTGACGGCCGAATCCGCGCACGGCTCGGTGCGTCCGGGCTGCGTCGCGGCGTTCCCCGTGGACACGGGCGATGTCGGGGAGCGGCTGGTACTGGTCGTCGAAGTGGCGGCGACCGAGGCGGACGAGCTGGACTACATCCGGGCAGCTGTCCGCGGCGCCGTTGCTACCGAACACGCCATCGCCATCCACGATGTCGTGCTGATCCGCCCGCGAACGATCTTGAAGACGAGTAGCGGCAAGGTCCAGCGCCGGGCTTGCCGCACAGCCCATCTCGACGGCGAACTGGACACGGTCGAGGTTCCGGCAGGCGCTGCGGCAGCGGAGAACCAGGAGACTCGACGCATCGCCGACACGGCTTCGGCGGCGCAGATCGAAGCGTGGCTGATCGCCGCGGTGGCGCAGGAGACCGGCCTGCACCAGGACCGGATCGACGTCGATCGTCCGCTGGCCGAATTCGGTTTGGGCTCCAGCAGTTTGGTCCGGCTCACGGCGAGTTTGGCCGAAAGCATCGGCCGGGATGTCGATCCGAGTGTGATCTTCGAACATCCGACTATCACCGCCCTCGGCACCGTCCTCGCTGAGGCGGCCACACCACGAGCCGACGAACAGCCCGACACCGGCGACAGTGCCGTGGCGATTGTGGGGATGGCATGCCGATTGCCCGGCGGAGCAGACGATCCGGAAGCATTCTGGAAGCTGCTGGCCGACGGGACAGACGTAGTCGGCGAGGTGCCGTCGGGTCGATGGAACCTCGACGGGCTGTACCATCCGGACCCCGACGTCGCGGGCACGGCATACACGCTGCGGGGCGGATTTCTCGAGCGGATCGCCGAGTTCGACGCCGCCTTCTTCGGCATCACGCCGCGGGAAGCCGCGGCGATGGACCCGCAGCAGCGGCTGCTGTTGCAGACCAGCTGGGAGGCGATCGAACGGTCCGGGTGTGATCCTCGCGCATTGAGCGGTACGTCGACCGGGGTGTATCTCGGGCTCTACAGCAGCACCTACCTCGCCGGCGCGGCGCTGGCTCAGCTCGACGGTTATGTGGGCACCGGTTCGGCGACCAGTGTCGCGGCCGGCCGGATCGCCTACCAGCTGGGCCTGCACGGCCCGGCGGTGACCATCGACACGGCGTGTTCGTCGTCGCTGGTGGCGCTGCATCTGGCCGCGCAGGCACTGCGGGCGGGTGAATGTGATCAGGCCCTCGCGGGTGGGGCCACGGTGTTGGTTGGCCCCGAGACCCACGTTGAGTTCAGCAGGCTGCGAGCGATGTCGCCGTCTGGGGTGTGCAGGCCGTTCTCCGCCGACGCCGACGGCATGGTGTGGGGCGAAGGTTGCGGCGTGGTGATGCTCAAGCGCCTGGACGACGCCGTGCGCGACGGCGATCCGGTGCTGGCGGTGCTTCGGGGGTCGGCAGTCAACTCGGACGGTCGTAGCCAGGGCCTGACCGCTCCGAACGGTATCGCGCAGGAACGGGTCATGCGCGCGGCGCTGGCCGCGGCGGGTCTGCACGCGGCCGACATCGACTACGTGGAGGCGCACGGCACCGGCACCACCCTCGGCGATCCGATCGAAATGCGGGCGTTGGCAAGGGTATTCGGTCCAGGTCGCGAACCGGGGCGTCCGATGGGGGTGGGTTCGGCGAAGTCCAACCTCGGGCACAGCCAGGCAGCGGCCGGGATCGTCGGCGTGATCAAGACCGTGCTCGCGCTGCGGCACGAGACAGTGCCTGCTTCGCTGCACGCCGAGCATCCGACCGAGCGGATCGACTGGGAGACGAGCGGTGTCGCGGTGCAGAATCGGCCCGCGCGGTGGCTTCGCGGTAGCCGGCCGCGGCGGGCCGGGGTGAGCTCGTTCGGGATCAGCGGCACCAACGCGCATGTCGTCCTCGAGGAGGCGCCACCCGCGGCTGTCGAACCGGACGGCGCGGGCAGCGCGACCTTGTTCCCCCTCTCGGCCCGCAGTGATGCCGCACTGCGCGGTCAGCTCGAGCGCCTGATCGGCCTGCTGGAATCGGATCCTGGCCTCGCCCTGCCGTCGGTGGCGCGATCACTTGCCCTGCACCGCACGCACTTCGAGCGCCGGGCAGTGGTCGTGGCCGCCGATCGTGCGGAGTTGCTCGAGGGACTTCGGGCAGTCTCGCTGGGCGAGCCCGCGCCGAACACGGTGGGGCCCGAGGACGCGGTGATCTCGGGCAAGGTGGCGTTCGTATTTCCTGGGCAAGGATCCCAGTGGCTGCGGATGGGCCGGGATCTGTGGTCGCAATCCCCGGTGTTCCGAGCCGAATTCGCACGTTGCGACGAAGCGTTGCGCCCCCACACCGGCTGGTCGGCGGTGGGTGTGCTGTGTGGTGATGCGGACGCGCCCCCGCTGCGTGACGATGATGTCGTGCAGCCGATGCTGTTCGCGGTGATGGTGTCGCTGGCCGCGATGTGGCAGGCGGCCGGCGTGCTGCCGGACGCGGTGGTAGGCCACAGCCAGGGTGAGATCGCCGCGGCCTATGTCGGCGGTGCCATCGGGCTGGCGGCCGCGGCAGCCGTGATCACCCGGCGCAGCCGGGCCTTGTCGACCGTCAGCGGTGGTGCGATGGCGGCGGTCGGATTGCCTGCCGCGGCACTGGAAGCGAGGCTGGGTGGCGGGGTGTCGGTGGCCGCGGTGAACAGTGGCGCCTCCACCGTGCTGACCGGTGACCGCGAGGCCGTGACGGCCCTGCTGGCCGAACTGGAGCAGGAGAACGTCTTCTGCCGTCTGCTGGCGGTGAACTACGCATCGCACTGCTCGGACATGGACCCGCTGCGGGAGCCACTGGCTGCCGAGCTGGCGGGGATCGTTGCCCTTCCGGCCTCGATCACCTGGTACTCGACAGTCTCCGCGGAGCCACTGCCCGCCGAGCCGCTGGCGCCGGACTACTGGTATCGCAATCTGCGCGAGCCGGTCCGTTTCGCCGACACGATCGAGCGGATGATCGGCGACGGCTACCGATTCTTCGTCGAGGCGAGCCCGCATCCGAGCTTGACCACGGCCGTCGAAACCGTTGCCGCGGAGTGTGATCGCGCGGTCGTCGCGGTCGGCTCCCTGCGCCGAGGCGAAAGCGGTCCACGTTGTCACGATCGTGCGGTGGCGCAACTGTACGTCAGCGGTTTCGGGCTGGACTGGACACCTCTGATGCCCGCGTCCGGCCGCGCCGATCTGCCCACGTACGCCTGGGATCCGCAGTCGTACTGGACCGAGCCGAAGGGAATCGGCACGAGCAGGTCGGGGCTGTCCACGATCGGTCACCCGCTCCTGGATGTGGTGGTGGCGCAACCGGATTCCGGTGGTGTGGTGGTGGCAGGCAGGGTGGCCATGGCGTCGGCCGGCTGGCTTCGTGATCACACCGTGGGTGGCTCGGTACTGATGCCCGGTGCGGCCCTCGTGGAGCTGGCCGTGCGAGCAGGTGACGAGGTGGGCTGTCCGGTAGTCGCCGAACTCGTGCTACACGCGCCGTTGGTGGTGCCCGCTGTGGGAGGCGCTTACCTGCGAGTCGTGGTCGGCGGTCCGCAGCAGGGTGGGATGCGTTCGGTGTCGGTGTACTCGCGCGAGGAGGGCAGGACAGAGGACGGCGAGCGACCCTGGGTGTGCCATGCGTCCGGGGAGTTGTCGCCACAGACCTCGGCGCCGACGATGCCCGAACTGGCCCAGTGGCCGCCGGCGCGCGCGGTCGAGTCCGATATCGGGCGTTTCTACGCTGACCTCGCCGAGCGGGGATACGAGTACGGTCCGGCGTTCCAGGGTGTGCGCGCGGCGTGGCGGCGCGGCGCGGACGAGGTGTTCGCGGAGGTGGTGTTGCCGGAGCCGGAGGACGTCGGCCCGTACGCGCTCCACCCTGCGCTGTGGGACGCGGCGGTGCAGGTCATCGCGTTGGCCGGGTTAGAGCCGGCGGACGGGTTCGTGCTGCTGCCCTTCTCCTGGTCCGGGGTGTCGATACACGCGGTCGGCGCGACCGCGCTGCGGGTGCAGCTGACCCGCAGCGGAGACCGGCAGGTGCGGGTGCGGATGGCCGATCCCTCGGGCGCGCCGGTGGCCTCGATCGAATCTCTTGCGGTGCGGGACATGTCGTTGTCGCAGTTCACATCGACCGTCTCCGGACCGGGATCGCAATTCGCGGTCGAATGGGTGCCGCTTCCGTCGCCGGGGCGCACCGAAACCGTGGCGCGGACGGTCTTGACGGTGCGACCGCCCGACGCGCCGCACGGTGTCCCGGCCGACCTGGCGGCATCGACGCGGACCGCGGTCGCCACGGTGCTCGAACGGGTGCGGCGGTGGCTGTCGACCGGCCCGGATGCCCCGCTCGTGGTGGTGACGTGCCGGGCGGTGTCGGTCCACGGCGAGGACGTGGTCGATCTGAGCCGCGCGCCGGTGTGGGGATTGCTGCGCTCGGCCCAGACGGAGAATCCCGGGCAGATCGTGCTGGTCGATGTCGAGGATTGGACACAGGTCGACACCGCGGTGTCCGCGGCGCTGGCGGTCGACGAGCCACAGGTGGCATGGCGTGACGGTGCGGTACTGGCACCCCGGCTGATCAGGGACAACGGACAGTCCACCCTCAGCGCGCCCGCCGGGAGCGCCGCCTGGGGACTGGTCACCCTCGGTACCGGCACGCTGGACGCGGACAACCTGGCCTTGCGGCCGTGGCCGGCAGCGGATCGGCGGCTCGGTCCACGCGAGGTGCGCCTGGTTGTGCGTGCCAACGGTATGAACTTCCGCGATGTGCTGATCGCGCTCGGCACCTACCCCGACCCGGGCATCGCGGTGGGTGCCGAAGGCTCGGGCGTGGTCCTCGAGGTGGGGGAGGAGGTGACCGATCTCGCGCCCGGAGAACGGGTGATGGGATTGTTCGCCGGCGCCGGTTCGGTGGCGGTGGCCGATCGCCGTACGGTGGTGCCGATTCCCGCCGGGCTGACCTTCGCCCAGGCCGCCGCGATTCCGGCGGCCTTCCTCACCGCCCACTACGCCTTGACCGAACTCGCGGACCTCCGCGCGGGGATGCGCATTCTCGTGCACGCCGCGACCGGCGGTGTCGGGATGGCCGCGGTCGCGCTGGCGCGGCATCGGGGGCTGGAGGTCTTCGCCACCGCCAGCCCCGGCAAGTGGGCCACGTTGCGGGACATGGGATTCGACGACGAGCACATCGCCTCGTCACGCACTCTCGAATTCGAGGACCGGTGCCGCGCGCAGTTCGGTTCCGCCGGAGCGGATGCCGTGCTCAATTCACTCACGGGTGACCTGCTGGACGCGTCGTTGCGGCTGATGGCGCCCGGCGGCACATTCATCGAAATGGGCAAGGCCGATCTTCGCGATCCCGAACATGTGGCAGCCACATACGCCGGAGTCCGCTATCGCGCGTTCGATCTGACCCGGGCCGATCCGGATCGGCTGCAGCAGATGTTGTGTGAGATCGTCGCGCTGTTCGACTCGGGTGCGTTGGCGCCGTTGCCGATTCGCGCCTGGGATCTGCGTGAAGCGCCCGCGGCGTATCGGTTCATGGCGCAGGCGAGGCACGTCGGAAAGCTCGTACTGACGGTGCCCCGGCCGATCGACCCGGACGGAACGGTCCTGATCACCGGCGGGACCGGAATGCTCGGCACGCTGCTGGCCCGGCACATGGTGTCCGAATACGGTGCCAGGAATCTGCTGCTCATCAGTAGGCGAGGACAGGCGGCGGCAGCCGCGGAGGCCGTCACCGAGGAATTGAGGGCGCTGGGTGCCAGTGTCACCCTGGTCGCCTGTGACGTCGCCGATCGGGACGCCCTGGCGGCCGTCTTGGCGGGAATCCCGGCGCAGCAACCGTTGACGGCCGTGATTCACGCGGCCGGAGTCCTCGACGATGCCGTGTTCGATGCGGTGACCCCGGCGGGGCTGGACACGGTGATGCGGCCGAAGGTAGACGCCGCGTGGCACTTGCACGAGCTCACCCTCGACGCGGATCCGGCCGCATTCGTGTTGTTCTCCTCGATGGCGGGTGTGGTGGGCACGCACGGTCAGGCGAACTACGCGGCTGCGAACGTCTTTCTGGACGCGTTGGCGCAGCATCGGCGGCACCGGGGTCTGCCCGCGATCTCGATGGCCTGGGGGCAGTGGGACCAGGCGAGCGAGATGACCGGTCACCTCGACGATCGGGACAGGGCCCGGCTGAGTCGAAGCGGCATGGTCGCGCTGTCCGCCGAGGAGGGCTTGCGACTGTTCGATACGGCGATGGCTGCCACGCGCGCAGTCGTGGTGACCGCGCGGATCGACACCGCCGCCCTCGCGGCGCTCGACGATGTCCCAGCGCTGGTCCGCGCCCTGGTGCCCACCCGGCGAGCGGCTCACGTGGAGCGACCGACCGCCGGTGCCGTGTCCACCGGCGCCACCGCCGCCGAACGGGAACAGCAGATGCTGGCGTCGATCGTCGAACACGCCAGTGCCGTGCTCGGGTCCGAGCAGCGGTCGGTGCACGTCGATCGTTCGTTCACAGAGCTCGGGTTCGATTCACTCAGCGCGGTGGAATTCCGCAACCGGCTCCAGCGGGCAACAGGCGTCCGGCTGCTGGTGACCGCGGTGTTCGACTACCCGACTCCGGCGGCACTGGCCCGTCACCTGACGGCCGAGATCGCGCCGCGGCCCTCGACACCTCCGTCGGCGAGCCGGATGGTTCGGCCGGACCGCGATGATCCGATTGTCATCGTGGGCAGCAGTTGCCGGTATCCCGGCGGGGCGGATTCCGCCGACGAACTGTGGGAGATAGTTACCCAGGGGCGCGACGTGCTCAGCCCATTCCCCGAAGACCGCGGGTGGAACCTGGCCGATCTCTATCATCCGGATCCCGATCACACCGGTACGACCTACGCTCGCGCCGGTGGCTTCCTCGACAGCGTGGCCGGGTTCGACGCCGACTTCTTCCGGATCAGCCCGCGGGAGGCGCTGGCGATGGATCCGCAGCAGCGGTTGCTGCTCGAGGTGTCGTGGGAAGCGCTGGAGCGTGCCGGGATCGACCCGGAATCACTGCGGGGCAGCGCGACCGGGGTATATGCCGGCATCACCTACGCGGACTATGCGGCCCGCCTGCTGAACAACGCGCCGCCCGAAGCCGAGGCGTATCTGGGCGAGAGCTCCACACTCAGCTTGGGCTCCGGTCGGATCGCCTATTTCCTCGGGCTGGAGGGCCCCGCGTTGACAGTCGATACAGCGTGCTCGTCGTCGCTGGTCTCACTCCATCTGGCCGCACAGGCACTCCGGTCAGGTGAATGCTCGATGGCGTTGGCCTGCGGCGCCACGATCATGGCGTCGCCGGGGGTGTTCATCGGATTCTCGCGCAAGAGGGGGCTCGCGCCGGACGGCCGATGCAAAGCGTTCTCGGATGCGGCCGACGGCACCGGATTCTCCGAAGGCGTGGGTGTTGTTGTGTTGGAGCGCCTTTCGGACGCGGAGCGGTTGGGTCATCCCGTGTTGGCGGTGGTGGCCGGCTCGGCGGTCAATCAGGACGGTGCCAGCAACGGCCTCACCGCACCGAACGGCCCGGCGCAGCAGGCGGTCATCCGCGCGGCCCTGGCCGATGCCGGCTTGGCGCCGAACGAGATCGACGCGGTCGAGGCGCACGGCACCGGCACCACGCTCGGCGATCCGATCGAGGCGCAGGCGCTGCTGGCCGGCTACGGGCAGGATCGCCCCGTGGATCGACCGTTGTGGCTGGGCTCGGTGAAGTCGAATATCGGCCACACCCAGGCTGCTTCCGGGCTGGCGGGCGTCATCAAGATGGTGGAGGCCCTCCGGCGCGGCGTGCTGCCCGCGACACTGCATGTGGACAAGCCGAGCCGCCACGTCGACTGGGAGGCCGGCGCGGTGAGCCTGCTCACCGAGGCTCGGGAATGGCCGGCCGTCGATCGTCCCCGGCGTGCCGGTGTGTCGTCATTCGGACTCAGCGGTACCAACGCGCACGTGATCCTGGAGCAGGCGCCGTCCGGGCCCACCGTTCGCTATGCCGGAGAGGAGCTGCTACGAGATACACCGTGAGCGGCTAGGGCCTTGCGGTCGACTTTGCCGTTCGGATTGAGTGGAAATGCCGTTACTTCGACGAATTCGGCGGGGACCATCGCGTGCGGTAGCACTGCGAGCAACTCTTTGCGCAGTCGAGGCTTGTCGAGTGCGTCGGCCGTCGGAATCACGAAGGCGATCAGTTGCAGATCGTCGGCGTCGTCGGCCACCGCGACGACCGCCGCGTCGTTGACCGCACCGTTGCGCCGCACGGCTTGGTCGACCTCTCCCAGATCGATCCGATGACCGCGGATCTTCACCTGCGAGTCCATGCGGCCGACCAGGACGAGCTCGCCGCCTGGCGTCACATAGCCCCGGTCGCCGGTGCGGTACACCGGAATCAGCAGCCCGTTCCGCTCGATCTTCGTGAACCGAGCCGACCCCTCTTCCGACGGGTTGATATAGCCGGCGCCGACACTTGCCCCGGAGATGCAGATCTCCCCGACCTCACCGGGCCCCACCTCGTCCAGGTGCTCGCCGAGCAGGTGGATCGTGGTGTTGTACACCGGCTTTCCGGCCGGCGTGACACCCGCGGCGGCGTAGCCCGGGTAGTCGGTCATCGGGTGGGAGGTGGCGACGTCGGTGCACTCCGCAACGCCGTACTGGTGCAGCAGGACGCAGGTGTTCCCAGGCCGCGTCGCCCACGTCGACACCCGTGTGGAGGACAGCGCTTCGCCACCGATGAACACGTATCCCACCTGCGCCAGTGCCGTGCCACCGCGCTTCATCTCCCGGTCGACCAGCAGGTAGAGCGTGCTCGGGGCGCAGTGCAGGGTTCGCACGTCACGCTCACCGAGCAAGCGGTAGGCGAGCGAAAGGTCGAAGCTGCGGCTGCCGAGCAGGTGCACGGCAGCGCCCGAGAACAGCGGTGTCATGATGCTGCGTTGCGTGATGTCGAACCCGAACGAGCTCACCACGAGACTCGACGAGAGCTGGTCCAGACCGTATTCGAGGACGAGCCAGTTCAGCAGGTTGTACCAGCCGCGATGGCGCACCGCGGTCGCCTTCGGAGTCCCCGTCGAGCCCGAGGTGAAGACGACATAGCACAGGTCCTCCGGCGTCACCGCCGACTGCGGATTACTCACCGGTGCATCGCGGATCGCCTGATCGCGCCCCTCGTCGGAGAGCAGGATCGTCTCGGGGCGGCTGGGGCCGAGCATTGCCTCGGTCTCGGCCGAGCCGATGACCATGGCCATGTCGGGCAGCTGCGCCAGCATCAGTCGCAACCGGTCCGGCGGGTACGAGGTGTCGAGTGGTACATAGGCGGCACCGGCCTTGAGTACCCCGAGAATCGCCTCGATCAGGCACGGAGTCCGATCCAGGCAGAGGCCGACCAGGGAACCGGGCCCGACCGATTTCGACCGCAGATGATGCGCGAGCTGATTCGCCCGGGCGTTGAGCTCACCGTAGGACCGGACGACAGGGCCGCATGTCACAGCGACTCGATCGGCAGCGGCAGCGGCGTGGCGTTCGAATTCGAGGTGGACAAGTGGGCGGTCGGGGAGCGCGAGGGTGTGTCCGGGCAGAGTCATACAGGGTGTCCTCGATCGTGATGGCGATGCGATCAGTGAATCGGCTCTGCGGATACCCCGCCGCGAACCTTGTTCACCGCGTTGATGATGGCGCGCACTTCCGCCGCCGTCGTCGAATCGTCCAGACCGACCCCGAAGGACCGCACCTGGTCGACGATCAGTTCGCAGTAGACGGGGTTGCCGTGCGGACAGCTCCGATCTGCCGGTGCTTGACGAGTCACGTCGACAACGTCGATGTCATGCCCCGCTCGACGCATTCCGTCGACGAGAGCGGAGCTCGGGTCCGCACCGGATCCGTGGAATTCGATCAGCCTGCCGTCCTCGGTGACCGTAACGATGACGGAGATCCCGGGGCCGCTGTTCTCCCTCCTGCAGTGCTCGAACAGCAGGGGCGCTTCCACTTCGACGTATTCCGCGCGGAATACGTCCCAGAGTCGATCCGGGTCGAGTTCGGTCCCACTGGCGTCCACCAGCAGCTGAACGGTATCGGCGAAATGGCGACGAAGCGCCTTGGGCAGGTGGAGGCCGTGCCGAGTCTCGAGTACGTGGGCGATGCCGCCCTTGCCGGACTGACTGTTGAGCCGGACGATCGACTCGTAGCTACGCCCCACATCTTTCGGGTCGATCGGTAGGTAGGGAACCTCCCACGCCAGGGAACGCACGTCCCGGTCCGTATCGGCGGCGCGCTGTTGCAGGGCCGCCATGCCCTTGGCGATCGCATCCTGATGGGTGCCGGAGAAGGCCGTGTAGACGAGTTCGCCGACGTAGGGGTGGCGCGGGTGGACCGGCATCTGGTTGCAGTACTCGACAGTCGCCCGTATGTCATCGATGTTCGAGAAGTCGAGTTTCGGGTCGATTCCGCGGCTGAACAGATTGAGTGCCAACGTGGCCAGGCAGACGTTGCCGGTCCGCTCACCGTTACCGAACAACGTGCCCTCGACACGGTCCGCACCGCTCAGCAACGCGAGTTCCGCCGACGCGACGGCGGTCCCGCGGTCGTTGTGCGGATGCACCGACAGGATTATCGATGCGCGATCCTCGAGATTCCGGTCCATCCATTCGACCTGGTCGGCGAACACGTTCGGCGTATCCGTCTCGACTGTCGTGGGGAGGTTCAGAATCAGCGGCCGATCGGGTCGCGCGCCGCAGATGGCCGCCACGGAGTTGGCGAGCTCCAGCGTGAACTCGGGCTCGGTGATGTTGAAGGTCTCCGGTGAGTACTCGAAGAGGAGCCGTGACGGGTCGAACGTGTCGGCGCATCGCATCATGTGTTCGGCGGCGCCGTCGGCCATTCGCCGGACGTCGTTCATCGACATGCCGAACACGACCTCGCGCCAGAGGCACGCTGTCGCATGGCACAGGTGCACAACCGCGCGATCCGCGCCACGAACAGCTTCGAACGTCCGATCGATCAGCTCCGGCCTGGCCGGAGTGAATACGCTTATCGTCACATCGTCGGGAATCCGGTCTCCGTCGATAATGCTGCGGACGAAATCGAAATCGGCCTGGCTCGCCGACGGATAGCCGACCTCGATGTCTTTGAATCCGATACCGACGAGAAGATCGAACATCTTCGCTTTGCGGTGCAGGTCCATCGGATGTGCCAATGCCTGGTTACCGTCGCGCAAGTCCACCGAACTCCACAGCGGAGCATTGTCTATCGTTCGAGTCGGCCACAATCGTCCCGCCGGCTCATCTCTCAATTGTGTCGGGTGTGCCGCGCGAACATATCTGCCGAACGGCATCGGCGAGTCGACCTGTTGATTCCGGAACGGCTGAGTTGCAGGCGTCGGCGAGGCAAGCCGAAGATGTGGCAAGTCGCCACTGGTTGTCGTCATGTGCACCCCCGTCGCATATCGCTCCAGCATTGCACAGGTTGTCAAGTGCTGCAAGGCAATCGGCGATGAGTGACAACTGCTGGAACATTCGACAAACCCTGGCGCTCGGGGGAACGGGCACGCTAGTATTCGGTTGACCGGGGGTCACGGGCTCGATCCGACTACACGATCGCCTGTTAGTTGCACGAAGGTGCACCGCGAGGGGGAAGCGTCATGGAATTCGTATTCGAGCGCCATCGATTCCGCGCCTCTCGGTAAATGTCGACAAGCGGGAAGCTGCCGCTGTATATCGTCGAGCGGCTTACCGAAATGGCATGGTTCAGATGGGAGACTGCCATGGGAGAAAAGACCGACCTCAGTGTCGAGGCTACAGTTTGGGAGAATATCGCGTGGCCGGGTATCGTCCACCTGGCCACTCAGATCAGCGGTGGGCCGACAGATCTCACCGACACGCTGCGAGTACCGCGCGAACTCGGTCTTAGATCGGATACCGAAGAACAGCAAGGCGATCTGTTCCAGCGCGCACTTATCGTCGACGTATTGACAGATTGTGCCGAGCTTCTCGGCGATCAGGCGAAACCGCTGATCGAAGGTGAACTCGATTATCTGCTGAACCGGCGACGGGGTGACGGGCGTGGCTGGAACTACTTCCCCGACCTGCCGGAATTCCCGCCGGACGCCGACACTCTCTCCTGCATCACCATCGCTCTGTCGCAGGCGGGGCTGCGAGCGGATGTCGAGAAATATTGTATCCCCGCACTGGAATTCGCGCTGGACCACTGCGTCGGGCCGAACGGCGTGGTCCGCACATGGTTGGTGCCCGACTTCGAACGCACCGCCGACGGGCGACTTCCCGAACCTTGGACGAATTGCCTGTGGGAGGACTCCGGTGACGCCGATGTATTCCCCAGCCTGTTGTTCGCCCTGCACCTGAGCGATCCGGATCGGTTCGCCGGTCCGATAGCGCGCGGAATCGACCACTTGGAACAGGTGCAGCGGCACGACGGGGGCTGGGCAAGCCCCTTCTACTGCGGGCGGTTCTACGCCATCTACGCGGGCCTGCGGCTGCTGTCGGCGGTGCGGCCGGATTCGCCGGCTGTGCTGTCCGCGGTGAATCTGCTGCGAGCGACCCAGCATCCGGATGGTGGCTGGGGCCGCCGTTCCGCGGGTAGCGACCCGCAGAGTACGGCACTGGCCTTGCTGGCATTGGCCACCGTCCCGGATCTGCTGAACAGCGAAGACCTCGAGCGGTCCGCCCGGGCGGCCGACTACCTCGCCGGTTCTCGCGGTGTGGATCGGCTGTGGCCGGCCGGCTCGCTGTACTGGATCTTGGACGAGGTCGGCAAGCCGCCGACGATGACTCCCTTCGCGAGCTCCACCTTGACTGCGGCGTTCGTGGTGAAGGCGAGCTCGGCGTGGCGCCGGATCGACACCCGCCCCTTCTTGTGATCGTTGTGGCGGAGAACCGGCGGCGGTTTCGTACTCACCTGACCGCGCACTGGGAAACGTGGCGGCCCTACACGCTGGCGTATCCGGTAATGCTCGCGCTGGCCGGAGTCGGTTCGACTGGTTCTGACAGCGACGGCTGGAAGGTCGCGATGTCGTGTGTCGGGCTGTCCGCCGGCTGGCTCGGCGCACACTATCTCGGAGATCTACTCGATCGCGATCTCGATGCGATCGCGAAGCCGCACCGGCCGATACCTTCCGGACGGCTGACACCCACCGAGGCGGCCGTCTCCGCAATGGTGTGTTTCGGTTTGCTCATCGGGATCGGCATCGCGATCGACTGGCGCACGGTTCCCGTGTCCGCGGCGATAATAGTGGGAATCTTCGGCTATAGCGCGAGATTCAAGGCTCGAGGGTTCTCAGGTAACGCTGTGCGCGGCTCGTTGGGAGCTTTCGGACTGTTCTACGGTGCGATGGCCGTCCACTCCTGGGCGACGTGGACCCTGCTGGTATCGGCGTTCGTATTCTGCTGCCACGACATCAGTTCCAACCTGGTCGGTACGCTGCGAGATGCCGAGGGAGATCGAGCGGGCGGTTACGATACCGTCGCCGCGGTTCGCGGGACGACATTCACTGTCGCACTTGCCCGTTCCTTATACGCTGCGGCGATTGCCGCAGCGATGGTCGTACCGTGGTTTCTGGGGAAGAACAACGGCGCGTACGTCGCGTCGCTCATCCTTTCCGCGATGCTCGGCTGGTACGCGTTCCGCCTGCTGAGTCGTTCCGATCACTCCCAGAGAATTCAGGCATTACGAGCGCACGCGATGCTGAATATCGAACGACTCGTCCTCACTGCGGGATTCGCGACGTACGCGGTCGATCTGGGAGCGGTGGTGCCGGTATTGCTTGTTTCGATTCTGTCTGCTGTGGTCTTGCATCGCATCATGCGAGAAAAGCACGAATTCGGCGCGAATCACCCGGCGCGGGCGACGTCACCTACCGGACCGGGCTGACGGTCAGCGCGGCCACCGCCCTATCGGCGATCCGGCCGGCTCGCTCCGCCGACATGAGTCCTTCGATGAAGGTGAAGTTCCAGTACAGATCCCCACCACTGATCGTCACAACCGAACGCAAGCAGCTGAGACACGATATTCCGGCGGCCGCCTGAACGCCGGTGACATCCCACTCACCGATTCTGCCGGGCATGTTCAACCGACCGAAGTTCGAGATGGCGATGCCCCGCGACGTCTTGTGGTCGATGAGATCGATGAGCGGCCCGCTGGACTCGACCGACGGCGGAGCCATGAAGGCCAAGGCGGCGAAAGCCGACAGATGCTGCCCGAACCGCAGCCGTCTTGCCAGATCGCGATCGAACTTGCGCGCCGCGATCCAGAAGTCGGCCGCGGGATCGGCGGCGACATGCGCGACCACTCCGCTCGCGTACGAACCGAGTTCCCGGTTGTCGACGCGTGGCACCAATTCATGCCGCAAGCTGATCGCCGATATGACCGATACCCTGCCGGCTCCGGCGGGGGTGATCTCGGCCCCCACCGCCCGTGCCGTGGCGGCGGTCAGGGCAGCGTGCAGGGTGACGCCTTCGTGCCGACAGCGCGCGAGAAGGCCGCTGAGGTCCGCGGCCGGCAGTATCCGCCGGATGAACCGCGTGCGGCGCTCTTGTGGAGGCACTGTGGCCTCGGGTTCGAGCGACTGCGGTTTGCTCAGCGCTGTGATCGCCCGATCCACGCGCGAGACGGCCCTCGCCCGGGCGATGCTTCGTAGTCGGCGAGGCAGCAGGTCTTCCGGAACCGGAAGGGGGCTGCGCGACCGTACGGCCGTTCTCGGCGAAGCGTCGTCTGTGGTCGACTGCGCGGCGTGTTCGAGAAGGCGCCGCAACAACGACGTCATGCCCATGCCATCGGTGATGAGATGCGCCGCCGTCAGAATCAGGTCGTGCGACTCGTCCGGTGTGCCACCACCCCGGACGATGTCGACGATTCGGGCCAGCGGGCCGGTTCGCCAATCGATGCGCTCGGACAACTGCACCGTGTCGACCTCGGCGTCGGCCGCCTGCGCGTCGTCTGCCGCCACGTGAACGGTCCGGATCGGGATGCGCGGATCGGCCGTCGGCACGAACCGCGGATTCGTGCCGTCGGGCTCGGTCTCGACGTGGACTCTCAGCAGAGGATGTTCCGCGACCACAGCCTCGGCGGCCAGGGCGAGCTGCTGGTGTTCCATCCGGCCGCGCAGATGCACCCAGACGACCGCGTTCATCGGTGAAATCTGGTCGATGATCCAGAGCCAGCGCTCGGACGGCCCCAGTGGCCGGACCACCTGGGGAGTATCGGACGCGCGGGTACCCGCGGAATTCTCCTGGATTTCCATGAACATGTACCCCTCACAGATCGTTGTACAAAGACTCGAGACGACTCTCGTACCGTTCCTTCAGAGCCGGGCGCAGCAGTTTCCCCGAACTCGACAGCAGTCCGTTCGTTCGGGTGAACTCCTGCTGCTCGACGATGAAATCACGAGGAATTTCGTAGGAGGCGAGTGCATTGTCCGTTGCGACTTGCCGGAGTGCGGCAGAGAGCTTTTCCTTGCCGTTCTCGGGGTCGACGAGATCCTGATTCGGCACGACCACCGCGAGCAAGAACGGCTGTGCGCTGTTGCCGTAGATGTAGATCTGGCGTAATTCGGGAGTGCCGGAGTACATCGCCTCCAGCTTGGACACCGACACGAAACCCACGGCCGCGAGCTTGAGAATATTCGACGCTCGATCGATGTAGGAGAGGCGGCCGGGCGCCACTTCTGCCATGATATCGCCCGTCTTGTAGAAGCCATCGGCGTCGAAAACGTCGGCAGTGTCCTCCGGGCGCTTGTAGTATCCGCTGAAAGCGCAGATGGACTTTATGTACAGTTCGCCGCGGGGATGCGGTCGATCCGCATTCGTGTAGCCGCTCTCCGGTACGTCGACGAGCTTGTAGTCGACCACCGGCGGCTGCAGTATCCAGCCGTTCTCCGTCACCGTGGTCCCGGCTTCCGTCGACCCGTAACCGTCGACGACCTGGATTCCGAGGCACGACTGTACGAAGTCCCGGATCGTCGTCGAAAGCGGCGCGCCCCCACAGCATGCTGTGACAACGCGGCCCCCGAGTACATCGACACGGATCGTCTGCATCGCCGCCGCGGTCGCAGCCGCCTGGTCGATTCCGAGTTCCAGGAGCCGGCTCTCCTCGCTCTGGAACAGCCGGAAGATTTCGCCGCACAGCTTGGGGACCATCACCAATTCTGTCGGACGTACCAGCGTGAGATCCTCCAGGAACGTGGAATTGTCGCTACCAGCGGTGAAATACCCTGTGCCACCGTTGGACAGGGTCGATGCCAGCCATTGCCGCCCGCCGAGAAAGCTCAGTGGCAGATTCTGCAGATGCAGGGCGGGGACGGTCGGGTCCGGGCGGCCGACGGATCGTTGCCAGTAGTGTTTGATCCAGCTCGTCGGAAACATCGCACCCTTCGGCGTGCCGGTGCTTCCGGAGGTGTAGATGATCGTGGCCAAGGTGTCTTCGTCTTCGGGCACATACACCGGCGGTGGCGCGTGCTTCTTCCCGGCGGCGATCTCGTCCGGTAGTGAGGTCAGCGTCAGCTCCGGCCGTACCGCGGACAGGCGTGTTCGAGCACGTCCGAGCAATGACCGATGCTTGTCGTCGTCCGGGACGTAGTCGAAGACGACGACACGCTCTACCGCCGAATCCTCGGCGAGTGCCGCGATCGCCACGGGCAGGGATTCGACGCTGACCGCGAGCAATCTGGGTGCTGTCTCCCGAAGGATCGGAACGATCTGATGAGCGTCGAACGTATTGTGCAACGGCACCGTGACAAGTCCGGAGAGTGTGCATGCCAGATCGACGACGGCATAGTCGGCACTGGTGAATCCGAGCGTGGCGACGAAATCGCCTGCGGTCAATTCGCCACCGTCCGGAGCGGACCACCGGGCTCGTAGACAGTTGATCAAAGAATGAAATTGCCGATAAGTGATGACATCGAACGAGTCGGATCGTCGGTGCCCCAAGGCGGGGCGGTCCGCGTAGCCGCGGAGGTATACCTCGATCATCTGCGCGGCGCTCGAGCTCGGATCACCGGCGGCCGCACTCACCTCTGCCGACGGTGCGGACGAGGCGAACTGTTCGTCGGTGGCCCGAAGGGTCTCGGCGAGGCGATAATTCACCTGCGCGTACGGGTGTAGCGAAGTCAGGTGCGCGCTTATCGATCGGACGGTCGCCCGCCGGAACAATTCGTCCATCGGTACCTCTATGTCGAAATGATCGATGAAAGCTTCCTGGATCCTGGCCATGGTCAGCGAATCGCCGCCGAGAACGAAGAAGTCGTCATCGTCGGAGAATTCGGTGAACCTCAGCTCGCGAGCCCAGATACCGCGTACGGCCTCTGTAATCAACGGCACTTTCCTTATGACCGAGGAGCAAGGTGTGTCCAGCGATATGGTCTGTCCTCGGGGTCGGGGTTGTCAACAGCTCGCACCGGTCGGCCGTTCGGTCGGGTGCCGGCACCGGTCCCGACCTGGCGCGACGATGTTCATTCTGGTGAACCGTTGATGAAAGTCGTTCCGGGGCGCTAGCATTCGGGTGTCGGGGGCGATCATGAGGGGGGATTCTCGATGATGTCGACAAGCCATGGCGATCCTTGTTTCGGTGGTCGGTGCGCACGGCAGCGAGCGGCTGTCCGCGCCCGGGAAGAAGGGTGAGCACAGCATGGAGACCTGGCTCAGGCGCTACTGCGCGCCCCATGGCGCACCGACAGAGCGCCTGATCTGTTTTCCGCACGCGGGCGGTACTTCTCACGCCTTCAGAGGGTGGCCGCGGAGAATGCCCGCCGGCGTCGAGACCATCGTCGTTCAGTATCCGGGCCGACAGGATCGCATCGCCGAGCGATGTCTCGAGGACATGGACGCGATGGCCGACGCGCTGGCATCCGAGCTGACCGAGCTGACCGACCTTCCGATGGCGATGTTCGGGCACAGCATGGGATCCGCGATCGCCTACGAGGTGGCCCTGCGACTCGAGCGCGATCTCGGATTCATCGTCGACACCGTCTTCGTGTCGGGACGAACCGCACCGCATCAGCGCCATGGCGAAGACGACCATCGCCTCGACGACGAAGATCTTGTCGCCGCGATGCGGCGGCTCGGCGGTGGAGACGACGACGTCTACCGCAACCCGAAACTGTGGCCCCTCATCCTCCCGCCACTGCGCTCGGATCTGCGGCTGCTCGATGCCTATCGTCCAACAACGCTGACGCCCCTACAGGCGGCCTTCGTCGCCTTGGGCGGACAAGAGGATCAGACCTGCCCCGTGGCCGATCTTCATGCGTGGACCGCGGCCACGACAAAAGACATCGAGGTCCGAACGTTTCCTGGCGGGCATCACTACCTCGTCGCCGAGGAGGCTGATGTTGTCGCCGCCGTTGTCAGCCGTCTCGCGACACGACCGCCACTCACCTCGACGGAGCAGGACGTGGTCGACATCTGGGCAGAGCACCTCGGAATCTCCGGAATAGGCGTGGACGACGATTTCTTCAGTCTGGGCGGACACTCGCTCGTCGGCATGAAGATCCTCGACGACATCGACCGCAGGCACCATGTCGAGATCTCACCCGTCGAGTTCTACCTGCAACCGACGCCGGCGGCGCTGGCCGCGAGGATCCATCAGACGATCGGCACACCGTGATGCCCGCCGGTGTCATTCGTGACGGGGCCGGCCTCGCCGCAGTCGACCTCCTCGATGCCGGCTTTCACGCCGGTGACCCGCATGCCGTTTGGACGTACATGAGGGAGCACGCCCGGCTGCACCGACAGGAGTATGCCCCGGGGCGTTCGTTCTGCTCCGTCACACGATATGACGACGTGTGCAGGGTGCTCGGCGACCATGACGCATTCACCTCCGAACGCGGCACCGTCATCACGCAACTCGGACACGACGACATCGCGTCCGGCCTGCTCATGACCTCCTGCGACCCGCCCCGCCACACCGAGGTGCGTCGACCGCTCGCCAAGCGGCTGAGCGCGGGGGCGACGAGCGCGATGGAATCCGAGATCCGGTACGCCGTCGACCGCGTTTTCGCCGACGTGCCCCACGACCGACCATGGGACCTTGCCGAGCGCGCGCTCCGGCTGCCGATGGTGGTCGCAGGCCGGCTACTCGGCGTACCGGAATCGGACTGGGACGACCTGATCCGCCTGGCTGCCATGGCCGCGGCACCCGAGGACCCGAATTTCGCGATCGGTGCCCGAACCGCGACGCTGACCGTCGCGCACCATCAGATCTTCTCCTACTTCACCGAGCTCATCCGGTGTCGGCGCGCGAGTGTCGGACACGACGACCTACTCGGCCATCTCATGTCGATACAGGCAGGCGCCCAGCCGCTGTCGGACGTCGAGGTCATGTACAACACTTACAGCCTGCTGCTGGGCGCCAACGCCACGACGCCGCATACCGTTTCCGGTGCAGTCCTCGCGTTGGCGCGAAACCCCGACGCATGGCAAGCGGCCCACGATGACCCGGCACTCGTCCCCGGTCTGGTCGAGGAGGGGATTCGCTGGACGTCGGCAGCGAGCAACTTCATGCGCTATGCAACACGACCGACGCAACTGAGCGGCGGGACCGTAGCGACCGGGGAGCCGGTCGTGGCCTGGATCGGGTCCGCCAACCGCGACGAGACGGTGTTCTCCAACTCGCACGCCTTCGATATCGCCCGGCGCCCGAACCGCCACATCGCGTTCGGATACGGCCCGCACTATTGCATCGGCGCGCCGCTCGCCCGGCTGACGTTTCGCATCGTGTGCGAACAGTTCCTGTGCCGGTTCGAGTCCGTCGAAGTCGACGGCGAACCGCGACGGCTCCGGTCCTCCTTCATCAACGGCATAACGCACCTCCGGGTCCGGACTCCTAGGCGGGACGAAGCGTGACGCGTTCGACTCCGAAAGTCGCCGGCGGGGCGCGCTGGTTGCTGCGCCCGCCGGATCCGGCGGCGAAGGCACGACTGTTCTGCCTTCCCTATTCGGGGGTCGGTGCCTCGATGTTCGCGCAATGGCCGCGGCGCATCGGAGGTATCGAGATCTGCCCGATTCAGCTGCCCGGCAGGGAGAATCGGATCGGTGACCAGCACTTCGGTTCCTACGAGCAACTCGCGGTAGACCTCACCGAGGCGCTGAAGCCCTGGCTGACGGTGCCTTTCGCTGTTTTCGGCCATTGCTCCGGGGCGCTACCGGCATTCGAAACCGTGGTCAGGATCGAGGAGCTCGGTCTGCCGTCTCCGAAAATGTTGTTCGTCTCGGGTCAGGTGGCTCCCCATGATTGCCCGTTCGATCGCCTGCTCGATCTGGACGAAGACGGGCTCCGCGCCGAACTGTCGGAGGTTATTCGCAGCCGCGGCGCGGTAGCCCGCCCGGCGCTGGTGGATGCCGCGCTGACGGTATTGCGCAATGACCTCGTGGCAACTCGCGGATACCGGCGGTTCCCGCCGGTCCGCCTCGGGTGCGGGATCACGGCAATACATTGGGACCGCGATGCCGAGATCGAGCGTTACCAACTCGACGGATGGCTGCGGTACAGCGATACCTGCCGGATGATCGAGCTGTCCGGCGGTCATTATGACGTCTTGAGCGCGCCGGACTCGCTGTTGCGGGCGGTATCAGCCTGGGGAAAGGACGAGTGGCAGGTTTGTCAGCCCGCGGACGAGGAGGCTTCGTCGCCATGACAGGGTCGCGCCGACAGCGAGTCGAATGTCGGGAAACCGGTCCAGTAGAAACGTGATCGCGATGACCGCCTCCATGCGCGCCAATTGCGCACCGACACATTTGTGGATCCCGTACCCGAAGGCGATGTGATTATTGTGCGCGCGGTTCATATCGAAGCGTTGGGGATCCTGGAATCGCTGTGGGTCACGATCGGCGGCAGCCATCGACACCATGACGAGTTCCCCAGCGGGGATCTCGATGCCGCCCAGGGTGATAGGGACGGTCGTATATCGGAATGTAGCTTCGCAGGCCGACGATTCATAGCGCAGAACCTCTTCGACAAAGTCCGGTATGCGACCCGGGTCGGCACACAACGACCGATGGACATCGGCATCGGCGAGCAAGATTGCGATGGAGTTGCCGATAAGGTGTGCTGTCGTCTCGAACCCCGCGACAAGGAGCATGAACACCATGCTGACCAGTTCCCGATCGGTCAGCCGATCATCGTCATTTCTGGCCGCGACGAGTTCCGACAGCAGATCGGTCCCCGGAGCGGAGATCTTCGTCTCGATCAGCTGTTTGATGTAGACGACGAACTCCTGCATGATCGCGAATTTGTCCCCGGTGGAATGCTCGCCGGAGAAGATGATGGTCGTCCACGCGCGGAATTTGTCGCGATCTCCGCGCGGCACTCCGAGCAGGGATGATATGACCATTGTCGGTAGGGGGATTGCGTAGGAATCGAGTAGGTCGTGAATCTCGCGCGAATCGGCGGCCATGTCGGCGAGGAGGGAATCGGCGATCTTCTCGACGCTCGGGGCCAGATTTCGGACAGCCGGTCCGGCGAACGCCCCAGTGAGGAGGTTGCGTAGCCGAGTGTGTTGCGGCGGATCGTAGAAGACCATCATGTCACTGAACAGACCGCTCTTGACTCGCTGGTCGCCGCCGTGATCGGTGAGTGCTGCCCGGGCACCCGGAGACTGGATCACCTTGCTGATGGTGGTGTCGGCGAAGGCTGCCTTCGCGGACTCGTAGCCGGTGACCAGCCAGCCGGTGCGGCCGTCGGGAAACCTGACGAAATGTACCGGCCCCAGGTCGCGCAGCCTGTCGTAGGCGGCATGTGGATTCCGGTAGTACTCGTCGCCCAATTCGATCGGTGTGGACTGTGACCGCTCGTGCTTCATCCGTCTACTCCCCGCCTGCGCGTCGTTGGATCAGTTTCGCCAACTGTGCGACCGTCATCGTGAGTTTGATGTCTGCCGGTTCGATTTCGGCGCCATATTCCTGATCGATGGCCGCACCCAAATCGATCGCGCCGACGGAGTCCAGCCCCAGATTCACCAGTGCCAGACTCGCGTAGTTGTCGTCCAGTTCTTCGCCGATCAGCCGGGATATGAATTGCCCGACGAATCTTTCGACGTCTCGAGTTCTTCCCTTGTTCGCCGTGCCGTCATCATCGGCTGTCGGTCGTGAAAGACGATTCCACGGTCTGTAATTAACCCGCACAATGCTTCCGCCGTTTCTTCCCGAATTGTTGCAGTGTAATAGCTGGATGCCGGGTGCTCCGGTCCCCCCGATCAGTCGCTATTGCATAGGACTACAGCTGGGTCGGGGTTGTCAACAGTCGGTTCTTGCCGTCTTCGGTGAGTCGTTCGCCGGTACCGGTCGCGACCTGGTGTGACGATGTTTGTTGGGCGGATTCGTTGATGAAATCGGTTCTGTTCCGCTAGTATTCGGGTCGAAGGGGGAGGTGGTTCGGTGAATGGCATAACTGACGATTCGGCCACGATCATGTCCATCGATCGATGGCGGCGATATGTTGCGGACAGCCCGTTCAGCTTCGCGTTACCAGGCGATCGCGCGCACGGTTCGAGGCGAACTCCTGCCCCGAACAATGTATGTGCCACGGTGCCCATTCCGGATATTTCCGATGACTCGATCCGGGATCTCGCAATTGACATGGGGGTGTCTTATCGGCCTGTATGGCTGGCATTGTTTGCGGCCCTCGTTCACAGGTATACCGGCGAGACGGATTTTCTTGTTGCCGAGGCAACGGCGCAGGGTCTGCTGGCACATCGCATCGACCTGGCCGGCTCGCCGGCCTTCCGCGAGCTGGTCGGCAGACTTACCGCCGAATCCGGCCAGGTGCCGGAACTTCTCGGTCCCATACCGGCCGAGAGCCTCCTCGAGCTGGTCCAGCCCGACGCGCGAAACGCGGAGCGCGTACCCTTCACCGCGGCGTTCGGATCGTCATGCGACGTATCCGATTCCGGTGTCACGGACATCGCCGACCTCACCGTGGTCATCGATCGCGGTGCACTCGTCTACCACGCCGAGCAGTGCTCCATCGCCGACGCGGAGCTGATCGCGGGCCATTTCGCGACGCTCGCCGCCGCCGTGCTCGCGGATTCGGATCGCCCGGTGAGCGGATTGCCGATCCTTGCCCCACGAGAGCGCGAGACCCTTCTCGTCGAGTGGAATGCCACCGCTGCTCCCGCCGATCCGTTCCGGACGCTGCAGGGGAGGATCGCCGAGCTCGCCGTCGCCGACCCAGGGCACCCGGCAGTCGTCGACCCGACAGGAACCGTGACGTTCGGCGAACTCGACCGGGCTGCCAATCGCCTCGCCAATCACCTTGGGGCCGTAGGTGTTCGGCCGGGCGATCGAGTGGCGATCCTGCTCGAGCGTTCCGCGTCGAACGTCATCAGCCTGCTCGCGATTCTGCGCAGCGGCGCGTCCGCGGTACCCCTGGATCCGGCGAACCCACACTCACGCACCGCGTTCATGCTCGACGACTCCGGGGCGACGGCCGTTGTCACCGCGGACGCCATGACACCACAGTTGGCGGGTGTCCACGGATTGAGGATCATCTGCCTCGACGGCGACGCCGCCACCATCGGCTCGGCCGCGGATTGCGCTCCGCCGCTGAATCCGGAGCCGGACGATATCTGTCATGTGTTCTACACCTCGGGGTCCACCGGGAAACCGAAGGCCGTCCTGGAACGGCACGGTGCGATGTCCAACATGATCGCCTGGACCGCGCGCGCCTGTGGCATCGCTCGCGCCGATCGCGCCACCTGGATCTCCTCGCCCGGATTCTCCGTCGGGCTCATGGAGTGGATCCCCTTCCTGGCCAACGGCACGACCGTGTACACAGCACCCGCCGACGCCGCGAGGGATCCGAAACGGTTGCGGGACTGGCTGATCGAGAACGCGATAACGCACACATTGCTGGTGAGTTCGGCCGCCGAACGTGTGTGGTCGCTGGATTGGCCGGACGTTTGCGCGCTGCGCTACATGGTGGTCGCCGGTGAACAAGTCCGCCGCTGGCCGCGGGCCGACCTGCCGTTCGAGGTTGTGGTGAGCTATGGCTCGACGGAGACGACGCTCGTGGCCTCGACCTTCGACGCCGCGGCAGGCGTGCGCGTCACCTCGGCCACCGTTGCCGGGGCGGAGCGGGACAGTCCGCCGCCGATCGGAAAGCCGATCACCAACGTTCGCGTATACGTGCTGGACGAGGCAGGCGAGCCCGTCCCCCGCGGTGTGGTGGGTGAGCTGTACGTGGCGGGAATCGGAATCGCGGCCGGCTACCTCGACCGGCCCGAGCTGAACAGCGAACGCTTCGTTCCGAGTCCGGTGCCAGAGGAGCCGGACGCGATCGTCTGCCGCACCCGGGACCTCGTTCGATATCGCGCCGACGGAATGCTGGAGTTCATCGGTCGCGCCGACCAGCAGATCAAGATTCGGGGATTCCGCGTCGAGCCCGGTGAGATCGAGGCGCTGTTGTCGGCCAGGCCGGACATTCTGGAGTGCGCAGTGACGCTGCAGGCGACGACCACGGGTGGGCGCCTGATCGCCTATCTGGTTCCGGAGGACGGCGCCGAGCTGTCGGCCAGCGGATTGCGCTCCGAACTGTCGGCGCAGCTGCCGCACTACATGCTCCCGGCGCAATTCCGGATCCTGGACACATTACCGAGATCGCCCTCGGGAAAGGTCGATCGCACAGCGCTGACTCCGTCGGTCGGCCTGCGCCTGTCGGGTTTGTCGATCTGATCGGACTGATACATATGAACGCCACTCCCTTCTCCGGCACGCAGATCTCGCGTGCGCCCGACCTGCACGCCGCACTGGCCGACCGCCGCGCTTTGCTCCACGACGGTATGCGCCGGGCCGTCGCGGAATTGAGCGACGAGATCAGACCGATCATCACCTATCACCTGGGCTGGACAGATCCCGACGGAAGACCCGCGAACGGTGACGCAGGCAAATGCCTCCGCGGCTGCCTGGCACTCTTGTCCGCCGAGGCGGTGGGTGCGACGCCGGAAATCGCCGTTCCCGGCGCGGTGGCGGTCGAGCTCGTCCACAATTTCTCGCTTCTGCACGACGACATCGTCGACCTGGACCGGGAACGCCGGCATATGCCGGCCGCGTGGACTGTGTTCGGCGTCGGACCCACCATCGTGGCGGGTGATGCCCTGCTGATGCGCGCCCTCGACGTCCTCGGCGGAACCGGCAACTCGGAAGCTGCCCTCGCGCTGGCGACGGCGACATCGACAATGATCGAGGGCCAGGCGGTGGATCTGTCCTATCAGGTGCGGCGCGATGTGGGCGTCGATGACGTTCTGGCGATGTCGGAGAAGAAGACCGCAGCCTTGATCGGCTGCTCGACCTCGATCGGGGCGCTACTCGGCGGCGGGGCACCCGACGTGGTAGCGGCGCTCCGGGACTTCGGGACGTATCTGGGTATCGCATTCCAGGCGATCGACGACATTCTCGGCACCTGGGGCGATCCCGCTGTCACCGGTAAGGATGTCGGAGGCGACGTGCGCCGCCGGAAGCTGACCATGCCGCTCTCCGCCGCGATGAGGCAGAGCGGGGTGGAGGCCGCAGAGCTACGCACCTTGATGAACAACTCCACCGACCTCACGCAGGCGCAAGTCGCCCGGGCGATCCACCTGATCGAGCACTGTGGGGGCAGGCAGTGGACCGAACGATGTGCAGGCCGACACCATCAGCTGGCGCTCGCCGCGCTCGCCGTCCTGGACACCGATACCGACGCATGGCGGTTGTTGTCGGGAGTGGGGGAGTTCACGGTCGGCCGCTCGTATTGATGTAGGACTCGAGATCGATCACGAATTCAGAATTGGGGAGATATATGACTGTCGATATTCAGATCGGCCGGAGATTCAACCTTCCAGAGCTCAGCCGATCGGCGGAAAAGGCGAAGAACATCGACGTGCGGGGAATATTGGGGCTCGAGATCGATGCCGATCTTCCCGACGACCCTGCTGTGGTGGCTCTGGCGTTGACTCGCGACACCTCCGTCTCTACAGAGGAATTGAGAACCGCGGCCGAGCGGCGGATCGCCCAGCGGTCACCGCGGCTGCATACGTTCGTTCCGCTGTACACGACGAACCACTGTGATTCCGAATGCAAGATGTGTGGCATGAAGAAGAGCAACACGCGGATGATCCGGAAGCTCGCAGGGAAGCGCGAGATCGAGGACCAGCTGCGTATCCTGCTCGAACACGAGGGTGTGGCCGGCGTCGGATTCCTGACCGGCGAGTACGAAGACGAATACACTCGGCTCGTCAACGCTTTTCGGATAGGCTGGGCGATCCGGACGGCATTCGATATGGGGTTTCAGCGCGTCTATTTCAATATCGGCAGCATGACCACAGCCGAGATCGAAACGCTCGGTGAATGGATCGACCGCGATGAACCGGCGACTATGTGTGTCTTTCAGGAGACGTACGACCGCCATACTTACGAGCGCTTCATGGGAGGTAAGGACGGCGCCCCGAAAGCGGACTACGATCGGCGGATCCAGTCCTTCGACCGGTGGTTGGACGCGGGGTTCAAGTATGTGAACCCGGGTGCCTTGATCGGCCTGCACGATATCGAATCGGAAATGATCGCACTCGTTTCCCACGCGACATATCTCGCCCGCCGCGGCGGGATCGTCGATATCTCTCTGCCGCGTCTCCGGCCCGCGATGGCATCGAGCAACCGGACAAAGGTCGACGACCAGGCATATATTCGGCTGATGGCGGCGATCGCCTTCGTCTGCCCGGACCAGCGACTGGTCTTGACCAACCGGGAGGGAAAAGCACTCCGGGACAGCGTCATCGACCTGTGTGGCGTCATCAGTCCCGGCAGTCCGGACGTTGCGCCCTATCGGCGTGGCGACGACATCGTGAACGAGGAGAACTCCTCGCAGTTCTTGGTCGCGGACCTGGCTCGGCCGTCGACGATCTTGAAACAGATAACCGACACCGGGCGTGCCGTGCAGAACTTCGCCCCTGAACCGCGCTGACGTGCGCCTGGACGGGGGCTCCGCCTAGG